>NZ_JCACKF010000014.1:28651-92184 GCF_059505245.1 Stenotrophomonas sp. | reverse complement strand
GCGGCATGGATGCCGCGGCCAAGCCCCCAGGTATGTTTTTACGGCGTCCCCTGAAACCGTACCCACCCCGCCAACCCACGGATAGCCCGCTTCTGCTGTTGACGTTGCCTCTGCAGGTGCAGGGCTGCAAGCCCTGCAACCCAAACCCCCTCAGTGAGCAGCAGGCCGCGACGGTGGCAGCCACGCCGCGACGATGCCCAGCAGCGGCAGGAACGCGGTCAGCTGATAGACGAATTCAATGCTGGTCCTGTCTGCCAGCATGCCCAGCACGGCCGCGCCAAGCCCGCCCATGCCGAATGCAAAGCCGAAGAACAGGCCGGACACCATGCCGATGCGGTGCGGCATCATCTCCTGCGCGTACACCACGATGGCCGAGAACGCCGAGGAGAGCACGAAGCCGATCAGCACTGCCAGCACTGTGGTCCATAGCAGATCGGCGTGCGGCAGCATCAGCGCGAACGGGGCCACTCCGAGGATCGAGGTCCAGATGATCGGCTTGCGGCCGATGCGGTCACCCAGCGGGCCGCCGAGGAAACCACCGGCGGCAGACGCCACCAGGAACGCGAACAGATGCAGTTGCGCCTGTGCCACCGGAATGCCGAAGTGGTGGATCAGGTAGAAGGTGAAGTAGCTGCCGATGCTGGCCATGTAGAAGTACTTGCTGAAGATCAGCACCAGCAGGATCGCCAGCACCTTGGCCACGGTGCGCGACGAATGCCGCGGGGCCATAGACGCGGTGCTGGCCGGACGTGGTGTGCCCAGGTGCAGTGCATACCAGCGACCAACATAGGTCAGCAGCGCGATGCCGATCAGCGCGGCGCCGGCAAACCATGATGCGGCACGCTGGCCATACGGCACGATCACGGCCGCAGCGATCAACGGCCCCAGCGCGGTACCGAAGTTGCCACCCACCTGGAACACCGACTGCGCGAAGCCATGGCGACCGCCCGAGGCCAGCCGGGCGATGCGCGAGGCCTCCGGGTGGAAGATGGCCGAACCAATGCCGACCATCGCCGCAGCCATCAGCACCACCGCGTAGTTCGGCGCAAAGCCGAGCAGCAGCATGCCGCACAGGGTCGAGGCCATGCCGATCGGCAGCGAATACGGTGCCGGGCGGCGGTCGGTGGCCATGCCGATCAACGGCTGGAAGATCGACGCGGTGAGCTGGTAGGTCAGCGTGATCAGGCCGATCTGGGTGAAGCTGAGGTTGAAGCCGCCCTTGATCACCGGATAGATGGCCAGGATCAGCGACTGCATCATGTCGTTGACGACATGCGAGGTGGAGATGGCGGCCAGCACGCCGGGAGCCACCGGGCGTGAGGTCGTTGCGGGAGAAGCCAGGGTCGACATGGACACAGTCAGGTTGGGGGCGAGCCACGCATGCTACGGTGGACCCCCACTCCCTTCTGCCGCGTTCGGGTCATGGCATATCGCAAAAAGGACACTCCCTGCCCGATCCGCGAGACCGCGCCGTGGAACGAAGTGCCGGTACACCGCCCGGTGACCAGCCGCGCCCGGCACTACCCGCCCGGTACCCACATCGCGCCACACCGGCATCGCCGTCACCAACTGGTCTTCGCCATGTCCGGCCTGATGGTGGTGCGCGCGGACGGTGGCCGCTGGGTCGTGCCCTCCACCCGCGCGATCTGGGTTCCGGCCGGCATGGTGCATGCGGTGGACTGCATCGCCGAGGTGCACATGCGCAGCCTGTACGTGGAACCGGACTTCGCGCCGCAACTGCCGGATGGGGCGTTCGCAGTACAGGTGGCGCCGCTGCTGCGCGAACTACTGCTGGCGGCCAGCCTGATCGAGTCCGCGCACGTGGACGACAGCCGCGACGGTCGCGTGGTGCGCCTGCTGCTGGACGAGCTGCACCGCATGGACGTGCTGCCGCTGCACCTGCCCTCGCCCACCGACCCGCGCCTGCAGAGGATCTGCCAGCACATCCAGAAGCATCCCGCCGACGACGCCACGCTGCAGGACTGGGCCCAGGCGCTGCAGGTGGACGTGAAGACCATCCAGCGCCATTTCGCCGGCGAACTGGGCATGACCTTCGGGCAGTGGCGGCAGCAGGCGCGCCTGCTGGCCGCCCTGGAGCGGCTGGCAGTCGGCGACAAGGTCATCGATGTGGCGCTGGCGATGGGCTACGACAGCCCCAGCGCGTTCACCAGCATGTTCAAGCGCCAACTGGGGCAGACGCCCGCGGCGTTTTTCCGCTGATCGCAAACGAAAACGCCGGGCATGGCCCGGCGCTACCGCTCAACGCTTCGGTTGAAAAACTCAGGACGTCATCCGGTCCCAGAAGCCCTTCACGCCATCCATGAACGTCGCCGACTTCGGCGAATGCTTGCGTGCTTCCTCGCCGACAAAGGTGGCTTCGAACTGCTCCAGCAGCTTGCGCTGTTCGTTGGTGAGGTTGACCGGGGTCTCCACCACCACGCGGCAGTACAGGTCGCCCTCGCTGCGGCTGCGCACCGAACGCACGCCCTTGCCACGCAGGCGGAACAGCTTGCCGGTCTGGGTCTCGGCCGGGATGCGGATTTCCGCTTCGCCGCCGAGGGTCGCCACGCGTACGGTGTCGCCAAGCGCTGCCTGCGAGATGCGGATCGGCACTTCGCAGTGCAGGTCGTCGCCATCGCGCTGGAAGATCGCATGCTCGCGCACGCGCACTTCCACGTACAGGTCACCCGGCGGCGTACCGGCCGGACCGGCCTCACCTTCACCCTGCAGGCGGATGCGGTCGCCGGTATCGACGCCCGCCGGCACCTTCACCGACAGCACCTTGTCTTCCTCGACACGGCCGTTGCCGTGGCAGGTCTTGCAGGGCTTGGCGATGATCTGCCCACGGCCGCCGCAGTTGTGGCAGGCCTGCTGCATGGCGAAGATGCCGCGCTGGATGCGCACCTGGCCGCGGCCATGGCACACATTGCAGGTTTCGACCTTGCCGTCTTCGGAGCCACTGCCATCGCAGTCGCCGCACTCGGCCAGGGTCGGGATCTCGATGCGGCGCTCAACGCCGCGTACCGCCTCTTCCAGGTCCAGCTCCATCACGTAGCCGATGTCGGCGCCGCGACGGGCCTGGCGCGGCCCACCGCCGCCCCCGCCAAAAATGTTGCCGAAGATATCGCCGAAGATATCGTTCATGTCCGGGCCGCCCGGACCACCACCGCCCATGCCGTGCTCGAACGCGGCGTGGCCGTGGCTGTCGTACATGCGGCGCTTGTTGCCATCGGACAGCACTTCGTAGGCTTCCTTGCACTCCTTGAAGGAGGCTTCGGCCGCCGCATCACCCGGGTTGCGGTCCGGGTGGAACTTCATCGCACAGCGACGGTAGGCCTTCTTCAGCTCGTCGTCGGTGGCGGTGCGGGCAACGCCCAGCACTTCGTAGTAATCGCGCTTGCTCATATGGTGAATCTGGTTCCGGAAAGTCGGGATTCGTCAAAGCGGAAGAGCGGAACCAGGTCCGCTCTTGCGTCGGGCGCCCCGACACGCCGGTGGCGGTCAGGACCCTGATGCGACAACGGGACGCTGATGGCCAGCGTCCCGTGTCGGTCCGGATCAGGACTTCTTGTCGTCCTTGACTTCGGTGAACTCGGCGTCGACCACGTCGTCCTGCGCCTTGCCGGCGTTGCCGGCGTCGGCACCCGGGGCACCGCCCTGGTCGGCCGAAGCAGCGGCGAACAGCGACTGGCCGGCTTCCTCCAGCACCTTCGACTTGGCTTCGATCTGTGCCTTGTCGTCACCCTTCATCGCGGTTTCCAGGTCGGCCAGGGCCGCCTCGACCTTGCCGATGACATCGCCGCCGACCTTGCTGCCGTGCTCGGTGATGGCACTGCGGGTGCCGTGGATCAGGGCATCGGCCTGATTGCGGGCCTGCACCAGCTCCTGGAACTTCTTGTCTTCTTCGCGGTTGGCTTCCGCGTCGGCGACCATGCGTGCGATCTCTTCCTCGGACAGGCCCGAACCGGCCTTGATCTCGACCTTCTGTTCCTTGTTGGTCTTCTTGTCCTTGGCCGACACGTGCAGGATGCCGTTGGCGTCGATGTCGAAGGACACTTCCACCTGCGGCAGGCCACGCGGAGCCGGCTCGATGCCGGACAGGTCGAACTTGGCCAGCGACTTGTTGAAGCGGGCCTGCTCGCGCTCACCCTGCAGCACGTGCACGGTCACGGCCGACTGGTTGTCCTCGGCGGTGGAGAACACCTGCGAGGCCTTGGTCGGGATGGTGGTGTTCTTCTCGATGATCTTGGTGAACACGCCGCCCATGGTTTCGATACCCAGCGACAGCGGGGTCACGTCCAGCAGCAGCACGTCCTTGACGTCGCCGCCCAGCACGCCGCCCTGGATCGCAGCGCCCAGTGCCACGGCTTCGTCCGGGTTGACGTCCTTGCGCGGTTCCTTGCCGAAGAATTCGGTCACCGCCTGCTGCACCTTCGGCATGCGGGTCTGGCCACCGACCAGGATCACTTCGCTGATGTCGCTCGAACGCAGGCCGGCATCGTTCAGGGCGACGCGGCACGGCTCGATCGACTTCTTGATCAGGTCTTCCACCAGCGCTTCCAGCTTGGCGCGGGTCAGCTTGATGTTCAGGTGCTTCGGACCCGAGGCGTCAGCGGTGACGTACGGCAGGTTCACTTCGGTCTGCTGGGCGCTGGACAGCTCGATCTTGGCGCGCTCGGCAGCGTCCTTCAGGCGCTGCAGGGCCAGCGGATCCTTGCGCAGGTCGATGCCCTGGTCCTTGTTGAATTCTTCAACCAGGTACTCGATGACGCGGTTGTCGAAGTCTTCGCCGCCCAGGAAGGTGTCGCCGTTGGTGGCCAGCACTTCGAACTGCTTCTCGCCGTCGACGTTGGCGATCTCGATCACCGAGACGTCGAAGGTGCCGCCGCCCAGGTCGTACACCACGATCTTGCGATCCTTGTTGTCGCCCTTGTCCAGGCCATAGGCCAGCGCGGCCGCGGTCGGCTCGTTGATGATGCGCTTGACGTCCAGGCCGGCGATGCGGCCGGCGTCCTTGGTCGCCTGGCGCTGGCTGTCGTTGAAGTAGGCCGGCACGGTGATGACCGCTTCGGTGACCTTCTCACCGAGGAAGTCCTCGGCGGTCTTCTTCATCTTTTCCAGCACCTTGGCCGAGATTTCCTGCGGCGCCATCTTCTTGCCGTCGCTGGTGGCCACCCAGGCATCGCCGTTGTCATGGGCCAGGATGCTGTACGGGACGTGGGCGATGTCCTTCTGCACTTCGGCGTCGGTGAACTTGCGGCCGATCAGGCGCTTCACCGCGTAGAAGGTGTTCTTCGGGTTGGTGACGGCCTGGCGCTTGGCCGAGGCGCCCACCAGGACTTCGCCGTCCTTGGTGTAGGCGACGATCGACGGGGTGGTGCGATCGCCTTCCGAATTCTCGATGACGCGGGCCTTGCCGCCGTCCATGATCGCCACGCACGAGTTGGTGGTGCCGAGGTCGATACCAATGATCTTGCCCATGGGGGAGACTCCTGAGGATGCTTGTTGGGGTCAGTCCGGCCGTTCGGCCGGTGGATGAATACGATGTGGGGGAGGCTCGTGGAACATTCAAGCCATCTCCCGAACGCTGTGTTTCCGGTCGCCCGGCGCGTTCAGCGTCGGGCCGGTTGACGGGACATTCCCGCCTTCCGGCCCTGGAGGGGTCAGTCGGCGGCCACCACCACCAGCGCCGGCCGCAGCAGGCGCTCGTTGAGCAGGTAACCCTTCTGGAACACGGTCACCACGCTGCCCGGGGCGGCGTCTGGGGCCGGCACCTGGCTGATGGCCTGGTGGTGTTCCGGGTTGAACGGCTGGCCGATCGGGTCCAGCAGGACCAGCCCGTTGTCGGCGGCAACCTTCAGCAGCTGCTTGTAGGTCAGCTCCAGGCCCTCGCGCAGCGGATGCGGGTCATCGCCGGCCGCCTTCAAGCCGGCATCCAGGCTGTCGAACACCGGCAGCAGCTCGCCCAGCAGCTTCTCGTTGGCGAACTTGCGGGCCTGCTCGATGTCACGGGCAACGCGCTTGCGCTGGTTCTCGAGGTCGGCGCGCTCACGCAGCGCATCGGCCTTGATCTGCTCGACCTCGGCGCGCAGGCGCTCCACTTCGTCGTTGACGCCGGCGGCGGCGGCCGCATCGGCGGCAGTCTGCTGGGATTCGATATCTGGATGTTCGTGGTTCATGTCTGGGTCCCTGGCGGTCAGTCTCCGCCTCCACCCACCCTAGTGTGGGCGGGATGCTGCGTTTCAAGCGTCGGATGTTCCAGGAGTGCGCCCGGCTGGCGAAAACGCCGCGCCGAGTACATCGGCAGTGGCCTGGACCAGCGGGATCATCCGGTCGTAGGCCATCCGCTTGGGGCCGATCACGCCCAGCACGCCCAGCACCTGGCCATTGGCCGTGTAAGGGGCAGTGACCAGCGAGACGCCCTGCAGCGGCATCATCCCGGTCTCCTCGCCGATGAAGATGCGCACGCCGGGCGCCTGGATGGTCCGCTCCAGCAGCTGCAGGATCTCCCGCTTGCTGGAGAACAGCTCGAACAGCTCGCGCAGCCGCTCCAGGTCGGACAGGTCCTGCACCCCCATCAGACGGGTCTGCCCGGCCACCAGCATGTCATCGGCCGCCGGCTGCAGGGCCTGCTCGGCCAGCTCGATGCTGTGCGCCAGCAGCTGCTCCAGCTCCGAACGGGCATCACGCAGTTCCAGCAGCAGGCGGGTGCGGATCTCGGCCATCGGCAGGCCGGCGAAATGCGCGTTGAGGTAGTTGGCGACCTGCTCCAGCTGGCCCGGCGCGAACTCCTGGCGGGTCTCGATGACCCGGTTCTGCACCTCGTTGTCGGCGAACACCAGGATCGCCAGCACCCGGCGCCCGTCCAGCGCCACGAAATCGATCTGGCGGAACGCGAACTGCTCGCGCCGCGGGGCGCTGACCACGCCGACGAAGTGGCTCATCGCCGACAGCAGCTCCGAGGCGCTGCCAAGCAGGGCCTGGGTGCTGCCGCCGCCGGCCAGTTCCTGGCGCAGCCGGGCCAGCTCGCCTTCGCCCGGCGGCTGCATCTGCAGCAGGCTGTCGACGAACACCCGGTAGCCATGTGCGGTCGGGACGCGCCCGGCCGAGGTGTGCGGCGAAGCCAGCAGCCCCAGGTCTTCCAGGTCACCCAGGATGTTGCGGATGGTGGCCGGGCTGACCTCCAGCCCGGCCACGCGCGCCAGCGTCTGCGAGCCGACCGGCTCACCGTCCTGGATGTAACGCGCGATCAGCGTGCGCAGCAGATGGCGCGCACGCGGGGCAAGCTGGTCGGGAGAACCGTGCATGGAATCAACCTGTGAGACACGGACACTAGATAATGGCGGCGGATCACCTTGGCAAGTCATTGGACCTCCCGCGCCCGCGTGCTAGCGTTGCGCGGCTGCTGACACCCCCTTACCCATGCTCAGACATCTTTCGATCAAGGATTTCGCCGTCGTCCGCGCCACCGAACTGGAGTTCGGGCCAGGCATGACCGTGGTTTCAGGCGAGACCGGCGCCGGCAAGTCACTGATGGTCGACGCGCTGGGCTTCCTGTCCGGCCTGCGCGCCGACAGCGGCGTGGTCCGCCACGGCGCCGCGCGCGCCGAGCTGTCGGCCGAGTTCGCGCTGGATCAGCTGCAGGCCGCGCGCCAGTGGCTGGCCGACAACGAGCTGGACGACGAGGAGCAGTGCCAGCTGCGCCGCGTGATCCGTGCCGATGGCGGCTCGCGGGCCTGGATCAACGGCCGCCCGGTGACCCTGGCGCAGCTGGGCGACCTGGCCTCGCTGCTGGTGGAGATCCACGGCCAGCACGAGCAGCAGGCCCTGCTGGCACGCCCATCACAGCTGGCCCTGCTGGACGCCTATGCCGGCAACGAGGACGAGCGCCGCCAGGTGCGCCGCGCCGCTGCGGCCTGGCAGGCGCTGGTCGATGAATCGCTGGCGCTGTCGCAGCAGGGCGACGTCAGTGACCGGATCGGCTTCCTGGAGCACCAGCTGCGCGAACTGGACCGCGAGGATCT
Organism: Stenotrophomonas sp.; assembly: GCF_059505245.1. NCBI lineage: Bacteria > Pseudomonadati > Pseudomonadota > Gammaproteobacteria > Lysobacterales > Lysobacteraceae > Stenotrophomonas > Stenotrophomonas sp. The sequence goes on along the minus strand of NZ_JCACKF010000014.1, from coordinate 84,160 downwards.
GGAACCGGAGTCGATTGCCGCGCTGGGCGCCAGCCACCGCCGCCAGGCCCATGCCAGTGCCCTGCTGGGTGCCTGCCAGGCGGCCAGCAACCAGCTCAACGGCGACGACGGCAGTTCCGCGCTGGACCTGCTGCAGCAGGTACGCCACGAGCTGTCGCGCCTGATCGAACACGACCCGCGCCTGGGCGAGGTGGACGGCCTGATCGAAAACGCCTCGATCCAGCTGCACGAAGCCCTGTCGCTACTGGACCGCGTGCATGACGACCTCGACGCCGACCCGGAACAGTTCGAGGAGAACGAGCGTCGCCTCGGCCGCCTTCACGACCTGGCCCGCAAGCACCGTGTGCCGATGGACGAGCTGGGCGCGCAGCGCGAGCGCATGCACGCCGAAGTGGAACAGCTGCGTGGGGCTGACGAACGCCTGCAGCGCCTCGCCGGCGAGATCGACAAGGCCGCTGCGGCCTGGCGCGTGCAGGCCGGGCTGCTGACCGCCAGCCGCCGCGCCGCCGCTGCCGAGCTGTCGGCCACCACCACCGGCATCATCGCCGAGCTGGGCATGGGCGGCGGCCAGTTCCTGATCGAGCTGGAACCGCAGGACGCCGGCAAGCCCGACCCGCAGGGTGCCGAGCGCGTGGAATTCCTGGTGGCGGCCAATGCCGGGCAGCCGCCGCGTGCCCTGCGCAAGGTGGCCTCGGGTGGCGAACTGTCGCGCATCTCGCTGGCCATCGAAGTGGCCGCGCTGGACCTGGATGCAGTGCCGACCATGGTGTTCGACGAAGTCGACTCCGGCATCGGTGGCGCGGTGGCGGACATCGTCGGCCAGAAGCTGCGCGCCCTTGGCGAGAAGCGCCAGGTGCTGTGCGTGACCCACCTGCCGCAGGTCGCCTCCAAGGGCCATGCCCATTACCGGGTCAGCAAGGCCCCGGTGGAAGGCATGACCCAGAGCGCAGTGGAAAAGCTGGACAGCAAGGCGCGCGAGGAAGAACTGGCGCGCATGCTCGGCGGCGTGGAAGTGAGCAAGGAAGCGCGCGCCGCCGCACGCAAGCTGCTGCAGGTGTAACGCCGGCCGAGCCGAGCATTGGCTCGGCTTCCGCAAGGTAGTGCCGGCCGCTGGCCGGCACCCCGATGCGGGTGGATGAAGATCATGAGGTTGCCGGCCAGCGGCCGGCACTACCCCTGTGGCTGCGTCAGATCGACGTTCTCCACCAGGAAATCAAGAAACGCGCGCACCCGCAGCGGCAGGTAGCCGCCCTGCCCCAGGAACACCGCGTGCACCTCTTCCAGGTCACCGGGATTCGCGTCCTCCAGCACCGGCAGCAAGCGCCCGGCGGCAATGTCCTGCTGCACCTGGAATGCTGCCAGCCGCGCCATGCCCAGCCCACCCAGCACCAGCTGGCGCAGTGCATCGCCGTTGCTGGCGCGCGCGTTGCCACTGGGCAGCAGCATGCGTTCGCGCCCGTCCTGCAACAATGGCCAGCCCTGCATCGCGCGCGCATGGCCGATATCCAGCCGGTTGTGCGACTGCAGCTCCTCGGCAGTGCGTGGCAGCCCGTGCCGCTGCGCATAGGCCGGTGCAGCCACGATCATCATCCGCGTCGCACCCAGCCGCCGCGCCACCAGGCTGGAGCTCTTCAGTGGACCGGCCCGCACCGCCACGTCGGTGCGCTGCTCAAGCAGGTCGATCACCTCATCATTGAGGGTCAGGTCCACGCCTACCTGCGGGTTGCGTTCTAGGAATGCCGGCAGCAGCGGCAGCAGGAAATGCTGGCCGAACGGCACGTTGGAGTTTACCCGCAGCCGTCCGCGCGGCTCGGCATGGGCACTGGCACAGCGCTCGGCCTCCTCCAGGTCGGCCAGCACGCGCAGGCCGCGCTCGTAGAACGCGCAGCCTTCCGGGGTCAGCTGCAGCTGGCGGGTGGAGCGTTGCAGCAGGCGCGTACCCAGCCGCTGCTCCAGCCGGGCCACCAGCTTGCTCACTGCTGACGGCGTCATGTCCAGGGTGCGTGCGGCGGCGGAGAAGCCACCGGTCTCGATCACCCGCACGAACACTTCCAGTTCGCCGGATCGGTTGATGTCGGGTCGCGCCATGGCGATGAATCCAGTTCACAGATGATTGTCCATGCGCAGTCTAGTTCACAGATGACCCCGGAATCACCATGGCGTTCCCTCCCACCTGGATTGCCCGATGAACCGCTTGAGCCAGCTCACCGCCACCGCCCTGCTCGCCCTGTCCGGCGTCGCCAGTGCCGCATCCGCCCCGCACTGGGTCGCCAGCTGGCAGGCCAGCCCGCAACCGGTCTGGGACGCGGATTTCCTGTTCCCGACCCTGGTTCCGGCCACGCTGCAGGACCAGACCTTCCGCCAGACCGCGCGCATCAGCCTGGGCGGGCCCCGGCTGCGGGTGCGGCTGAGCAATGCCTACGGCACCCAGCCGCTGCGGATCGGGGCGGCCAGCGTGGCCGCGGGCGCGGGCGCCACCCCGCAACCGCTCAGCTTCGACGGCCAGCCTGGGGTGTTGATCGGTGCCGGTCAGGAACGGCTGAGCGATCCGCTGGCGGTGGCCACGGAAGACCACCAGGCGCTGCAGGTCAGCGTCTTCGTGCCGGGGCCGACGCCGGTGCAGGCGTTCCATTGGGACGGCCGCCAGACCAGCTGGATCGCCGGCGGCAATCAGGCCCGGGCGCGCGACCTGCAGGGTGCCAGTTCCACTACCGCACGCCTGTTCCTCACCGGGATCGAGGTCGAGGCCGCCGCCAGTGCGCGCAGCGTGGTGGTGATTGGCGACTCGATCACCGACGGCGCCACCGCCAGCCTCGACCAGGACCAGCGCTGGACCGACCATCTGGCCGCGCGTCTGGCACCGCGCGGCGTCGCGGTGGTCAACGCGGGCATTTCCGGCAATCGGCTGCTGAGCGACGGCATGGGCGAGTCGGTTCTGGCCCGCCTGCGGCGTGACGCACTGGATCAGCCCGGCGTCGCCAGCGTCATCGTGCTGATCGGCATCAACGACATCAGCTGGCCCGGTACTGCCTTCGCCCGCGCGCAGCCCCGGCCCAGCCTGCCCGAGCTGCAGGCCGGCTATCGTGCCCTGGCCGAACAGGCCCACCGGCGGGGTCTACGCATATTCGGCGCCACCCTGATGCCGTTCGCGGGCGCCCTGCCCGGCACGCCGCTGGACGACTACTACCACCCGGACAAGGAGGCCCTGCGCCAACAGCTCAATGCATGGCTGCGCAGCAACAGCCCGTTCGACGCGGTGATCGACCTGGACGCGGCGCTGCGCGACCCGGCCGATCCGTCACGGATGGCCGCCGCCTACGACTCCGGCGACCACCTCCACCCGGGGGATGCCGGCAACCGGGCGATGGCCGAGGCGGTGGACCTGGAGATCCTGCTCGGTTGCAAGGGGTCAGAGCCCTTTGCTGGCGCAAAGGGATCCGACCCCGCAGAGCGCCCGGGGCCGGCCCCCTTTCCTGGAGGGAAAGGGCCCTGACCCCGGCAACGAAAAACCCCGGGCAAGCCCGGGGTTACGTCGCTAGCGGCTGGCCGGAACGGCCTACTTGCGCTTCTTGCGCACGTAGAGCACCAGCGAGTGTTCTTCCAGCTCATAGCCGTGATCGGCCGCGATCTTGCGCTGCAGCTCCTCGATCTCATGGCTTTCGAATTCGATGATCTTGCCGCTGTCCACGTCGACCATATGGTCGTGGTGGCCACCACGGTCCAGCTCGTAAACGGCTTGGCCACCTTCGAAATTGTGCTTGAGCACGAGGCCGGCGGCCTCGAACTGGGTCAGCACCCGGTAGACCGTCGCCAGGCCGATCTCGTCGCCATGCTCGAGCAGCTGGCGGTAGATGTCCTCGGCGGTCATGTGGTGCTGGTGGTGCTGGGCATTGCGCTGTTCGAGCAGCGCCAGGATCCGCATCCGCGGATGGGTCACCTTCAGGCCGACTTTACGCAGGTCGTGGGTTTCCATAGGTCTCCGTTCATTGGCGATTTAGCGCCAGCTGCCTCGGATTGGGTCGCGGTGGCACGCCGGGAGTGTATCATCGGTTTGATTTCCCCAACCGCCAGTCCCGATGCGCAATCTCCTGTTGGTCGCCGCCGTCGCCCTGTCCACCACCGGGTGCGGCATCATCTACAAGCAACCCATCTATCAGGGCAACCTGATCCGGGAAGATGCCGTGGCCAAGCTGCAGGTCGGGCAGAGCAAGCAGCAGGTCACCGCGCTGCTGGGCACCCCGTCCATCCCCGACCCGTTCCACGCCCAGCGCTGGGACTACACCTCCAGCCAGCGCGTGAACCGCCTCGGCCGCACCGAAGTGAAGAACTTCGTGGTGTTCTTCGAGAATGACGCCGTTACCCGCTGGGAAGGCGACTACTTCCCGGGCAACGACAAGGCCCTGGCCCAGCAGACGGTGCGCCAGTTCGGCCGCAACCTGCCGAAGGACAAGAAGAAGAAGGGCCGCTGAGGCCTGCCCGTCCGCAGGGACGGGTTGCCGGGATCAACCGCCGAGCGCGCGACGCCGGCGGTTGTCCTTGGGGTCGGCCAGCAGCGGGCGCAGCAGCTCGATGCGGTCCCCGTCCAGCAGCGCCTGCTGTGGACGGGCCAGCACGCCATGCACCGCGGCGGCCGGACAGTCGGCACTACCTTCCAGCGCAGCGGCGGCGATGGCGTCGGCCACGGTCGCTCCCTCTTCCAGCTGCAGGTGGCGCGACAGCACGCGCTCCGGCCAAGCCAGCACCACCTCGACCTCGATCATCGCTCAGCCCTCGTCGGCGACGCGGACGAAATCATTGACCATGCGATCGGCCAGTCCCTGGAAGCCGATCGCCAGGGCCGGACCGAGCAGGCGCGAGCTGGGTTCGAACTCCAGGGTCAGGGTGACCTTGCACGCATCCTCGGCCAGCGCATGGAATTCCCAGCGGCCGTGCAGCTGCTTGAACGGGCCATCGCGCAGCTGCATGTCGATGCTGTGCGGGCGCTGCAGGGTGTTTTCAGTCTGGAACCAGGTACTGAACGAGCCCAGGCCCAGGTCCAGGCGCGCCACCAGGCGGTCCTCGCCCTGCTCCAGGATCTGGGCAGCCGAGCACCAGCGGAAACGGCGCGGATAGGCCTGGACGTCGTTGACCAGGTCGAACATGCGCGCGGCCGAATGTTCGACCAGGGCGCTGCGGCGGATAGTAGGCATGAATACAGGACGTTTCGGCAATCGACCGGGCGGGCCCGAATCGGAGACAATACGGAAATGAGCAAGAACAGCGGCAAGGATAAAGCAAAGAGCGCGACGGCCAACAAAACCATCGCGTTGAACAAGCGTGCCCGCCACGAGTACCACATCGAAGAGCGCTTCGAGGCCGGCCTGGCCCTGCAGGGCTGGGAGGTGAAGTCGATCCGCGCTGGCCGCGGCAACATCATCGACGCCTACGCCTATGTGAAGCACGGCGAGATCTTCCTGATCGGCGCGCAGATCACCCCGTTGATCCAGGCCTCCACCCACGTGGTGGCCAATGACCGGCGCGAGCGCAAGCTGCTGCTGCACCGGAGCGAGATAGACAAGCTGGTCGGCAAGGTCGAGCGCGATGGCTACACGATCGTGCCCACTGCGATGTACTGGAGCAAGAACAAGATCAAGCTCGAAGTCGCGCTGGCCAAGGGCAAGCAGACCCACGACAAGCGCGATGCCGCCAAGGACCGCGACTGGGCGATCGAGAAGCAGCGTGTGATGCGTCGCGGCAACCGCGACGCATGACCGCCCCCATCGGCGCCATGGTGACTGCCAGCGCCGATGAAACGCGCACGTTGTGCGCGCGCCTGCTGGCCTTCAACCAGGCCCACGGCGGCGATTCACTCGATGAGACTCCAGTCCGCCTGGCCTGGCATGACGAGCACGGCGCGCTGCGCGGTGGTGTGCTGGCCGACGTCTGTGCCGGCTGGCTGCAGGTACATGTGCTGTGGGTGGATCCGGAACTGCGCGGGCAAGGCATCGGCCAGCGCCTGCTGGCGGAAGCAGAAGCCGCCGCGCGCCAGCTTGGCGCCCGCAACGTGATGCTGGATACCTTCGACTGGCAGGCCGAAGCTTTCTACCTGCGGCAGGGCTACACCGTCTATGGGCGGCTGCCCGATTGCCCGCCCGGGCACGAGCGGATCTACCTGCGCAAGCCATTGTCAGGTTCCTGACCGCGGCCGCGGAAACCGCCGACCGGTCACCCTGCCAGCACGCCCTGCCCGCGCATTCGCGGTGCCAGCGCTGCGTGCATCACGGCCAGGTGCATCACCACTGCCAGTTCCGGCGCATGCCGGTCATCGCCGGCGCGCCACCGCTGCGCCAACTGGGCCGCGTCGGCCGGCAGCAGGGCCAGCAGCTGGGCGTCATCCAGCGAATCGGCCGCGCCCTGGAGCTGCCGCGCCATCTGTCGGGACTGCCATACATGCACGCCGATGCTGAGGCTGGCCAACGACATCAGGACCACGGCCAACCCGTGCTCGAACCATTGCGACAGCACGTCCGGCCCCCACAGCAGGGCCGCCAACACTGCCAGGCCCGGCAGGCGCCAGCCCAGCCAATGGATGCGACCGCGCTGCGACCAGTGCACAACCACCGCACTGGCCACCAATGCCGCGGCCGCAGTCGCCGGCAGCTCGGTCAGCGCGGTGGCCGCAAGCAACACCGCCAGCACCGCCCAGACCCAGCCGGGCGGCAGGGCGCGCCGCTGGTAGTCGGCACCGACCGGCCCGATCAGCTGCCGCAGGCTGCGTTGTTGGCTTGCATCGGTCACCCACAGTCTCCGTGTCTGTCCTGGCCCGGATGGTCGCCGCCAGTGTGTCGCAAATTCGTGCCAGTGACGTTACCAATCCGCTATGCCGCTGGCTCTACAACATGTTGTGGATTGCCACGGTGACTGTTCAGCTGTTTTGGCGTAGCATTGGCAGCGTTGGGCAGGCACTGGCCGTGGCGACACGAAACAGGCCTCGTACCTTGCAGAACTTGAAGAAACCGGGGGTGCATTGGTTTCGACGGGGGTTGTGAAGTCGCCTGGCGCATGCCGAGGGGGTAGCTTTCCTCGTAAATCCAGCTGCAAAACTCTAGTTGCCAACGACGACAACTACGCTCTGGCCGCTTAAGGCCTAAGCCTCGAAACCGCTTGTGTCCATGCTCGCGGTGTAGAGTCACTATCATGGAATCGCGCTGGATGGCTGCCTGTCAGTCCGGCACTAGAACACAACAGGCTGGTTCCCGGATGCGCTTTGCGCACCGTGCTGTTCGGGGACGAGATCCAACGGTGAGCTAAGCATGTAGTGCTGGGGATGGAGTGCCTTCGGACGGCGGTTCAATTCCGCCCACCTCCACCATCTGTATGGCCTGTCGAGGCCGCAAGAAGCCGGATCTCCCGTCGAAGGGATTCCGGCTTTTTTGTGCCTGCTCGTCGTGCGGGAAGCGTGGGGCATAATCGGGATGGAGCTTTCGCTCCATCGCTGCATTGCCCCGGCCTGCTGCCGCCAGAAGGATCTGCAATGAAAACCGCCACAACCACGCTCGTCCTGCTCCTCACCACCCTCGCCGCAGCCCCAGCCACGCACGCTGCGGCACCGGCCATCGCGCCCCCCGGCACCGCCACGCTGGAAGCGCTGCTGGCCTGCAAGGCCGGCTCGAACTTCAGTGCGGCCGACGCCATCGATGCGCTGCAGGCCGCCGGCCTGGCCAAGAAACCGGGCGGCACCTTCGAGCCGGAGGACAAGCCGGTCGCGCTGTTTGGCGGCACGGTCACCAGTGCCGATGTAAACGTGGCCGAAGGCGAGAAGAGCCTCTTCGTGTACTTGAACGGCGTCGATTCCAAGCGCCTGGCCAAGGCCTGGTCGGTGACCGAGGTCAACGAGCATGCCAACACCGAAGAGCCGTCGTACGTGAAGCGCATCGACAAGCGCCACACCCTGCACGTGATCGCGGGCGACGACTACGAGGGCTATTCGGCTGCGGTGAAGTGCCAGATCAGCCGCTGATGGCGTAGCCGACGCTACAGCCAGCGCGGCACGCGATGACGGTATTGCGCGTACGCCTCGGGAAAGCGGGCCATCAGTGCCCGCTCCTCCGGCAGGATCTGCAGCCGGGTGATGTACACCAGGAACAGCGGCACCACCAGCAGCGCGATCAGGTTCTGCAGGTACACCATGGCGCCAAGCAGGACCAACGCCTGGCCCAGATACATCGGATTGCGCGTGCGGCGGTAGATTCCGCTGGTAACCAGCGCGCTCGACGCCGAAGGTCGCAGAGGATTGACGGTGGTACCGGCGCGCTGGAAAGACAGCTTGGGCAGCAGATTGAGCACGACACCCAGCGTCACCGTCACGCCTGCGAGCAGAACCGGCACCGGCACCCGAAGGTGGAAACCCGGCCACAGCCAGCGTGCTGCAAAGCCCGCAGCGGCGCACAGCAGCATTACCACGGGCGGGGGAATGCGGGTTTCCAGCCAGGCCATCGCGATCACCGTGTCCGTTCCATTCGCCGCAGTGTCACACTGAATGGCTGAATCGCCCACGGCGGCCAGGCCCAAACCGACCGTTCGGTCTATTCCGCTTTGACAGGCCGGCCGCTAGAGTGACGCCACCGCGCAGGAGCATCGTATGGCTACCACGGGCATGGGCTTCATCGGCCGCACGACCCTCATCATCACCGTGCTGCTCACCCTGGGGGGCTGCGCGACGCTGCGCCAGTTCGGACCGTCGGTGCAGGTCGCCTCGGTCACGCCCGGCCAGTACATCGCGCTCAAGCGCGGTGACATCCTCACCTCCGGCAAGCTCAGCGCGGCGACCACCGAGACCCTGCGCGTGGCCGGGCTCGATGAGGGCGTCTGTGCCAAGCCCGGCCTGCCGTGCATCGAGGCCATGGAAAGCAGCATCGTGGTGCGCGAGGAAGACAAGCGCTCCAGCCTGGCCGAGTTGTGGCTGCAGCATGCGATGACCCTGCCGGCACCGAAGCGCGAGTACTCGGCATCCGGCCGCGCCAAGACCGCGATCACCGAACTGGATGCCGACTTCCAGCCGCGCCTCGATGCGTGGATGCAGGTCGCGCGCCAGGCCTATGCCTATCTGTTCTTCACCGAGCGCACCGCCAACCAGCGTGGTTTCGAGGACCGCCAGACCCAGGTGCGCGACTACTACAACCTGGCTGTGCAGGAAGCCTCGGTGCAGCTGTACAACGCGTACGCCACCGGGCGCGTGCACAGCCAGGCCAGCCATTTCCAGCTGGGCCGCTGGACCTTCGTGCTGGCCCCTTCAGGCGAAGCATCGCCGCTGGACACGCGCACCCCCACCGAGCTGGTACCGGCGGCCTCGCTGTCGTTCACCGGCACGCTGCGCAGCGTGCATCGCCGCGATGGCTTCGGTGCCGAGCTGGTGGCGGTGATGGACGATCCGGCTGGCAGCACGGCCACCCCGCCTTCGGCAGCGACGCCCGCCGCGCAGGCAAGCACCCCGGCCGCGCAGAGCTGGAGCGAGATGCCCTCGCCTTCGATGACGGTGCTGCTGCGCTTCTCGGGAAAGAACCTGTGGGAAGTGCTGCACGACGACGAGCCGGAACTGGAGATCCACGATCCCTACCAGGTCTCGGAAGTAACCCTGCACGGCCAGCAGGTGCCGTTGGCGGCCAACTTCACTGCGGGCTACGCACTGTGGCTGGCGCGCTCCAACTTCAGCCAGCAGTCGCTGCGCTCGTTGTTTGGTGGCAAGGGCGGCATCGACGCGCCGCATCTGTACATGATGCAGCCCTACGACCCGAACCGCCGCGTGCTGTTGATGATCCATGGCCTGGCCAGCAGTCCCGAGGCCTGGGTGAACGTGGCCAACGAACTGATGCGCGACGACGAGATCCGCCAGGACTTCCAGGTCTGGCAGTTCTACTACCCGACCAACATGCCCATCGCGATGAGCCACGATGCGATGCGCCACACGCTGGCCGAAGTGCTCAAGCACTTCGACCCCAGCGGCAAGGCGCAGGCCTCGCATGACATGGTGCTGGTCGGGCACAGCATGGGCGGGGTGATCGCGCGGTTGATGGTCTCTTCCTCCGGCGACCACCTGGTCGACACCCTGCTGGCCACCGCGCAGATGACGCCCGCCCAGCGCGAGCTGCTGCGCACCAAGGGCGCGCCAGTACTGACCTTCCTGCCGGAACCGGAAGTATCGCGGGTGGTTTTCATCGCCACACCGCATCGCGGCACCGACGTGGCCGGTACCCGCCTCGGCCGCTGGATCGGCCGCCTGGTACGGCTGCCGCTGACCGTGCTGGAGGACGTGGCGACGCTGGCCAACGACGGCCAGATCGATCGCAACGATGGCAAGCACGGCTACCAGATGAACAGCATCCAGAATCTGGACAAGGACGACCCGTTCGTCCGTGCCGTGGCCGACCTGCCGATGTCACCGAAGGTGCACTACCACTCGATCATCGCCCGCGCCAAGGCCGATGGCCCACTGGAAAAAACCGATGACGGGCTGGTGCCCTACTGGAGCTCACACCTGCCACACGCCGTTTCGGAGAAGGTGATCGTGTCCGGTCACAGCGTGCAGGAAGCCACGCCGGCCATCATCGAGCTGCGGCGGATCCTGCATGAGGACATGCAGGAACGCGGGCGTACGGCAAAGTAAGCCGTCCGCCCCTGCAGATCAGGCACCGGCCGTATGGCGCGAGAACGTGCCGTGCAGCGCCGCGGGAATCGCGAAGCCTTCCATGCGCACCTCGGGCCGGTAGTCGGCGCTGGGGGTGAAACGGAATTCGCGCGCCAGCAGCGCACACAGCAGTACCAGTTGCGCGTTGCCCACCGCCGACCCCACGCAGGAGCGCGTGGGGAAGCCATAAGGCACATAGATGCCGGCGGTGCGCTTGCGCCGCTCGGGCAGCCAACGATCGGGATCGAACTGCAGCGGATCATCCCAGTACTTCGCCGAGCGATGCTGGATGAACGAACTCAGCTCGAACACCGTGCCCTCGGCGATGGCCTGCCCTTCCACCTGCAGATCGCAGGCGGCCACCCGGCGGTTGTTGAAGGGTGTGGAATACAGTCGCATCACTTCCTTCAGGAAGCGCATCGTGCAGGGAATCCTGGCCATCGGCAGCGCATGGATTTCCGCATCCGAGAGCGGCGCGAATTCCTCCTCGATGCGCTGGCGCCAGTGTGGATGCATCTGCATCGCCAGCAGCAGGCAGGCGGCCATCATGCCGGGCACCCCGGAAATGGCGATCAGCTGCACGGTGACCAGGTAGGTGACCTTGTCCAGGCCGATGCGCTCGCGAAGGGTCAACAATGACTGTGCATAGTCCAGCGGCGAACGTCCGCTGCGGACCCGGCGCCTGAGTTCGGCGGCGATCGCCCGCGATTCGCCACGACCGATGAGGAAGTTGCGCAGCAGATGACGCCGATGGATGACCTGCTCGACCTGGGTGGTGTAGCGCAGATGCAGGGCGCGTTCGATGGCCTCGGTACCGCGCGCGTCGAGCCCGTCGATCACCAGTGGCACCAGCGGATGCGCCATCACCTTCCACACGGCTGGCGTGGCATCCAGCTCGCGCCCGCACAGTGCGTCCAACGCCTGCCGCATGCGCGACTGCAGCGCCTCCAGGGTCTGCGCTCCGGTAAGCTCAGCACTGCGGGTCGCGATCAGGCTGCGCACTTCGGTCCAGCGCACGCGTTCGTGCCGGCGGAACAGGTCGGCCAGCGACTCGACCACGAACAGGTGCTCGGAATTCTCCTTGTCGACCTTGCCGGCCAGCTCTGGGCAGAACACCCCGATACCGCCGGTTTCCAGTTTCAGCACCGGTCCTTCGCGCTCCACCCGCGCAGCCAAGCGCTCGGCAGCAATGGCGCTGCCTTCATTCGACATCCCTTGCATGCAGTGCGTCTCCGGCAGGAAGGGACTCGAAAGACGAGTCCCTTCGTCTTGCTACCGCTCAATGGCGGGGTTGCCCCGCGGGATCAGAACTCGACCCAGAGCGGCCAGGTATTCCACACACTGCTCTTCTCGTTCGGATGGATATTCAGAGTGACGCGCAATGCTCGGGCGAATCTTTTCATTTTCATTCCTTTGCTTGCTGTGTGGTTATGCCGGGATTATCCCGGCACCGGCTAGATAACACGACATAATCCCGCTGTCCAACCGGGCCGGTGGCGCGATGCAGCATCCGGGTGGTGGTCCATTGAGGGGAATCCCTCATCGCGCCTGCGCACGCGGCCTCCTATGCTGGGCTCACTTTCCCCCAACGGAGGTCCGCATGAACACGCAAGAGCCCAGCCGCCAGCCCAGCCCCGATCCGGCCGAGCGCGATGCCTTCTTCCCGTCGCCGTACTCGCTGTCGCAGTTCACCTCGCCCCAGAGCGACCTGTCCGGGGCCGACTATCCGGATGCACGCCGCGACGGCCGCTGGAAGGTGCTGATGATCGCCGCCGACGAGCGTTATCTACCGACCGCCAATGGCCATCTGTTCTCCACCGGCAACCATCCGGTGGAAACCCTGCTGCCGATGTACCACCTGGACAAGGCCGGCTTCGACATCGACGTGGCGACGCTGTCCGGCAACGCCGTCAAGTTCGAATGGTGGGCCTTCCCGCGCGAGGACCGCGAGATCGGTGCCCTGTACGAACGCTATGAGGCGCGCTTCCGCCAGCCGTTGCAGCTGGATGAGGTGGTGGCCGGCCTGGGAGCCGATTCGGACTATGCCGCCATCTTCATTCCCGGTGGCCACGGCGCACTGATCGGCCTGCCGGAGAGCGCGGCGGTGAAGGCCACGCTGCAGTGGGCCATGGCCGGGCAGCGCCACATCATCACGCTCTGCCATGGCCCGGCGGCGCTGCTGGCGGCGGGCGTCGACGAAGCCGACGGTGGCTCGCTGTTCCGTGGTTACCGCATCTGCGCCTTCCCCGACGCAATGGACCGGCAGACACCGGAGATCGGCTACATGCCGGGGCAGCTGCGTTGGTTCTTCGGTGAACGACTGGCCCAGCAGGGCGTGCAGATCGTCAATGAGGGCATCGATGGCAGCGTGCTGCAGGATCGCCTGCTGCTGACCGGCGACAGTCCGCTGGCCGGCAACGCGTTGGGCAAGCTGGCCGCGCGTACGCTGCTCGATGCACTGGCGGGGCGCTGAGCACATGCCTGCGCTGGTGCCCGCGCTGCTGGAACTGGAACAGGCGCGGTCACTGCCCGCGGTGGGCGGCGTGCTGCGCGCCGCCGCCTCCCCCCTGGGCTACGATCGACTGCTGGTGTTTGCCACCGGGACCGGGCTGGAACGCGACGCGCAGCGCGTGTACTGGATCGAGGGTGACTGGTTCGGCGACGGCAGCGATACCGGACTTGCCCGCTACCTGCATGCCTGCCCGGTCAACCGCCATGTACTGGACGGCAATGCACCGTTCTTCTGGAGCAAGCGTCAGGGCGTGCGCGGCGAACGCTATCAGGTGGTGAAGCAGCCGCGCGGCGATGGCCTGCATGGGTTGCAGGTGCCGGTGTTCGGCCCGACCGGCCTGGAGGGTGCGGTCAGTTTCGCCGGCACCTCGATTGATGCATCCGCCAGCGCGCGCCTGCTGCTGGAAATGGTCGGAACGTCAGCCTTCCGTGCGGCGCGCCAGTTCGCCGAGGCGCCTGCGGATATCCCCGCAGGCGCGTTGAGCGCACGCGAACGCGAGGTGCTGCGCTGGGTCGCCGCTGGACGGCGCCAGGCGGAGATCGCGGCCACGCTGGGGCTGTCTGCACGCACGGTGGAGAACCACCTGCGGCGAGCGCGACAACGGCTCGGCGTGGCCACCACCGCGCAGGCGGTGCGCGCGGCAGGCCGCCGTGGCGAGATTGAAGACTGAGCCAGGCTGTACAGATGCTGTCAGGCGTGCCGCGGCGTCAGCGTACCGATGAAATCGACCGGAATGGCAAAGCCTTCCAGCTGCATCCACGGCGTGGGCTCATCCTGTACCGTCAACTCGAAATCGCGGGTCACCAATGCGCAGAACAGCAGCAGCTGCGCGTGGCCGACCGCACTGCCGATGCAGGCCCGCGAGGAAAATCCGAAGGGCACGTAGGCGCCCTTGTTGGCCTGGCGTCGCTCCGGCAACCAGCGATCAGGATCGAAGCTGTCCGGGTTCTGCCAGTACTCCGGCGAATGATGCTGGAAGTAGGACGACAACTCGTATGCCCCGCCCTTGCGGATGCACACGCCCTCGATGTCGATATCGTGCGAGGCCGGACGATGCAGGGCGAACAGTCCCGGCCACAGCCGCAGGGTTTCCTTGACGAAACGCGACGTGCACGGCAGCGACTTGATCGGCAGCGCATACAACTGCTCCAAGCTCAGCGCCGAGGTTTCCTCGCGGATGCGCGCCTGCCAGTGCGGAAATCGATGCATCGCGTACAGCAGGCTGGCCGCCGTGATGCCCGGCAGGCCCGACATGCCGGCCAGCACCATCGACACCAGATAGGCCACGCGGTCCACCCCGACCCGCTGCACCAGCGGCAGCAGGGATTGCAGGAAGTCCTCGCGCGGCACGGTCTGGCGCGCACGACGCCGGATGTGCCGCGACACCGTGCGCGCCGCGCGGCGGGAAAGATGGAAGTCGATGATCCGCCGCCAGAACGAGAAGTTCTGCAGCACGATGGCGTTGTATCGGGTCTTCTGCTCACCGATGAGCGCATCGACGTCGGATCGACTGAGGCCGTCGATCAGCATCGGCAACAGCGACTGCGAGATCGTCCACCAGCTCAGTTCGCTGAGGTCATGCGGCCTGTCCGCGCGCTGGGCAAGGAAGCCGTGCATGCGCGTGTAGAGGTCGCGCATGTGGCCGGGACTGGCCAGCCGCCCGGCCTGCTCGCTCAGCAACGCCCGCACCTCGCGCCACGCAACGGGGTCCCTGCCACTGCGCAGCCCGAGAAAATCAATCAGTGAATCCGGTACGGTGTGCTGGTCGGTGTTGGCCTTGTCGATCCTGACCGCCAGGGCCGGATCAAAGATGCCGACGACATCATTGTTGAAGCGCAGTACCGGCCCTTCGCGACGCACGCGTTCGAGCAGGTCGTCGATGGAAACCACTTCCGCATCCGCTGCACGCTCATCCATGCCCTGCCTCCAATGCCAGGGAAGATCATCGACCCTCCCTGGCGATGTCATCGAATACGTGGAGTCCTTCCGGTCAGAAGATATTCCAGTAGCGATACTTGGAACGGATGCACTGCGTGGAATTGTCCGAACGCAGGTTCAGCGACACCTGCAGGGCGCGAATCAATCGTGTCATGGCACAGCTCCTTGTGGTTCCGTTGATGGTTGCTGCGGTGCCGGGTTCAGTGGCCGGCAGCGCCGTTCTAGCACGCAGGCCCGCGCTGGCGGGTCAATGCGCTGTCAAGGCCCTGCTGAATACGCCGCGGCGACCGGCGGATACCGCCAGCGCGCGCACAGCCATGAACAGGCAATCCGTGCGATGCTCCATGAAACCGTTTTCATGGAATGGAGGGATTCCACGATGTTGTCGCGTTTCCGTCGCCCTGTACTGTCTGCGCTGCTGGCGCTTGCCCTGCCTGCGACCAGCGCCTGGGCCGCAGCTCCCGCGCCGTTGAAGGTGATGTCGTTCAATGTGCGCACCCCGGCCGATACCGAGCCGGGCAAGCGCTGGCCCGACCGTCGCGACGCGATGGTGAAGGTCATCCTCGATGCGCACCCGGCGGTGATCGGCACCCAGGAACTGGTGCAGGAGCAGGCCGAGTACCTGGCAGGACACCTCCCCGGCTACCGTTGGTTCGGCGAGGGCCGCCGCGGCGGCAGCGGCGACGAGCACATGGGCGTGTTCTACGACAGCAAGGTGCTGGCGATCGAGGAATCAGGCAACTTCTGGTTGTCCGATACGCCCGATGTGCCCGGCAGCATCACCTGGGGCAACCTGTATCCACGCATGGTCACCTGGGCGCTGTTCCGCCGCATCGACGACGGCCGCCGCTTCTACTTCATGAACACCCACCTGCCCTACCGCGACGAAGACGAGCCGCGGCGGGTCAAGGGTGCCGAACTGATCGGCAAGCGCGTGGCCAACCTGCCGGCCGATCTGCCCGTCGTGCTGACCGGCGACTTCAACAGCGAACCCGGCGGCGACACCTACAAGGCATTCACCCGCGTGCTGCAGGACACCCGTACCCAGGTGAAGGCTCCGCAGGGCCCGCGGCTGACCTTCCACGATTTCACCGGCAAGGCCACCGTGCAGCTGGACTGGGTCCTGGTGCGCGGCTTCCATGCGCGCAGCTTCCTGACCGATGACCGCCGCATCGGTGGCGTGCTGCCATCGGATCATTTCCCGCTGGTGGTCGAACTGGACTGGCCCAGGCACTGAGCAGCCACGGCAGCCGCCGCTACGGCGGTGGCTGCCGCGACAGCAGGCGATACAGCGCCTGATGCTGGTCGCGCGCCTGGCAGATGCGGGCCCCGATCGCCAGGAACACGGCCACGCCAATCAGGCCCAGCCCCAACATCGAATCCTGCAGGCGCAGGAAACCGACCGCCGCCGCCATCGTCGCCAGCACCAGCAGCACCACGACCGCCACTGACAGACCCGCACCGGGTGGACCCGGATCGCCGAACAACATCCGTTGGGTATCCCGCCTTCCATCCGCCATCGCCTGTCCTCCCGAGTGCCTGACCCACTTGTTACACGTCGGGCCGGCATTCCGGCAGAGTCAGAAACGTCACGAAGGTGAAGATGTACGCGGAACGCATCGCGTTACCCTGCCTCCTCCCCCGAACTGCGGAGCAGGACATGGCCCACCAGAGCCGGCTGGCTGGATTCATCATCGACTGCCAGGACCTTCCCGCCGACGCAGGTGCCGGCTTCTGGGCCGCCGCGCTCGGCCTGCAGGCACAGGCGGCGCGTGTCGAAGGGGGCGCCGAGTATGCCGACCTGCTGGGTGCACCGGCGGGCTTGAACGTGGAAGTCCAGCGGGTCGGTCACCCGTCACGGGTGCACCTGGACATCGAGAGCGACGACATCGATGCCGAGGCCGACCGCCTGGAGAAGCTCGGCGCGCGCCGGATAGGCTTCGTCAAACGCTGGTGGGTGATGGAAGCACCGACCGGCCATCGCTTCTGCATCGTGCGCATGCGCGAGCGCGAGGTGCCGGCCAATCAGTGGCCCTGAAAGCAGGAGGGGACGGAAGCACTGCCTCCGTCCCCTGCGGTTACTGCACGTGCGCCACGCTCGGTTGCTGCGGTGATTGCCCCCAGCCGCCCAGCGCCTTGTACACGCCCACCACGCTGACATTGACTTCGGACTCGGCCGCCGCCAGGGCGTCATCGGCCGCCAGCTGCGTGCGCTGCGCATCCAGCAGGGTCAGGAAGTCTTCCGAGCCTTCGCGATAGCGGATCTGTGCCAGTGATTCGGCACGCCGTGCGGCCTGTGCCTGCTCGACCACGATCGCCAGCCGTGCCTGCTGCTTGGAATAGCGGGTCAGCGCGTTCTCGGTATCTTCCAGCGCCAGCAGCACGGCCTGCTCGTACTGCGCGGCCACGCCTTCGGCTTCAGCCTTGCTGGCACGCAGGCGTGCACGCACGGTACCGAAGTCGAATGCCGCCCAGCTCAGCGACGGGGTCAGCGACCAGGCCTTGTTGTTGCCATTGACCAGGCCACTGGCATCGCCGCCGAGGAACCCGACGAAGCCGGACAGCGACAAACGCGGGAACAGGTCCGCGGTGGCCACGCCCACGCGTGCGGTCGCAGCGGCCAGGCGACGCTCGGCCACGCGCACGTCGGCGCGCTGGCGCAGCAGTTCGCGGGTATCGCCCAGCGGCAGCGCCTTGGCGAAGGCCGGCACGTCGTGCGGCGCGAGCATGTCGGTCAGCACTTCCGGGCGCTGGCCGAGCAGCACGGCCAGCCGGTTGCGCGACTGCGCCTCGGCCACTTCCAGCAACGGGATGTCGGCCTCGATCGCCTTCAGGCGGGCGCGGCTGCTCTGCACATCCAGCTCGCTTCCCGCGCCCAGTTCCCAGCGCGCCTCGGTCAGTTTCTGCGTATCGCGCAGGTTTTCCAGCGTGTGCTGGGCCACCGCGATGCGCTTCTGCGTTCCGCGCAGCTCGAAGTAATTGCGTGCCACTTCGGCGGCGACCAGTACCTGCGCATCGGCCAGGTTGGCCTGCTCGGCACCGAGGTCGGCGCGTGCGGCCTCAGCGGCACGGCGCTTGCGGCCGAACAGATCCAGCTCCCAGCCGGCGTCGAAGCCGAGCTGGTAGCTTTCACTGAACACCCGCTGCCCACCCAGCTGCGGATCGGGTTGCTTGCGGCGGTCGTAGCTGCCGCCAGCGGTGATGTGCGGCGCCTGGTCGAAACGGCTTTCGACGAACACCGCGCGGGCCTGGCTGACGCGGGCCACGGCCACGCGCAGGTCCAGGTTGTCCGACAGGGCGCCATGCACCAGCTGTTCCAGCACCGGATCATCGAACTGCGCCCACCAGCTGGCCACCGGCGAAACGCTGCTGAAGACCGGCTGCTGTGCGCTCTGCAGGACCACCGGTTCCTGCACCGGGGCCTTGTAGTTCGGGCCGACGCTGACACAGCCTGCCAGCACCAGGCTGGAGACGGCCATCGCCAACGTGCGGATCACCATGGCAGCACCTCGCCCAGGTAGGTGAAGCTGCCGCTGGCACCGGATTCGCCGATCAGCGCCATCTGCACGCTGGAGCGCGCGCCTTCGGCGATTTCGATTTCGCCGTTGCCGCCGTTCATGTCGGTCTTCACGTAACCCGGATGCACGGTATTGACCTTGATCGGGGTGTTGCGCAGCTCGTAGGCCAGGCTCAGGGTCCAACTGTTCACCGCGGCCTTGGACGCGTTGTAGGCGGGAATCTTGAAGTCGTAGATGCCCGATGAGGGATCCGCGTGCAGGGTCTGCGAGCCGAGCATGCTCGACACGTTGACGATGCGCCCGGACTTGGCCTGCTTGACAAGCGGCAGGAATGCCTGGGTTACTGCGACCAGCGCATACACGTTGGTGTCGAAGGTACGCTTCCAGGTGTCGAGCGACTGCTCCGACGGCGCCTGCGCCGGGTTCTCGATCATGATGCCGGCATTGTTGACCAGGATGTCGAGGCGGCCGTGACGCTGGCGCACCTGCTCGACCGCTTCGGCGATGCTGGCCGCGTCGGTCACGTCCAGTTGCAGGGCTTCGACCGGCAGGCCTTCAGCCTGCAGCTTCAGTGCCAGCTCCACCGCCGTATCGCGCTTGCGACCGGCCAGCAGCGTATGCACACCTGCCTGGGCCAGCTGGCGCACGGTTTCCAGGCCGATGCCACGGGTGGCGCCGGTGACCAGCGCGATCTTGTTCTGATGGGTATTCATGGATGCATGCCTTGTGAGGGGAAAGCCGCCGCCGGCCAGTGACCGGCGGCGACGGGGTTCCATGTCAGTGGTGGATGGTCGGCTCGCCGTGCTGCACCAGCTGGCCACCGCCGTTGCGGGTGACGAACTTGCGCAGGGCCACGTAGAACACCGGGGTGAGGAACAGGCCGAACAGGGTCACGCCCAGCATGCCGGCGAACACGGTGATACCGGTCACCGAGCGCACCTCGGCACCCGCACCATGCGACAGCACCAGCGGCACGGTACCGGCGATGAAGGCGATGGAGGTCATCACGATCGGGCGCAGACGCAGGCGGCAGGCTTCCAGCGCGGCTTCAACGATGCCCTTGCCGCCCATCTCCAGCTCTCTGGCGAATTCGACGATCAGGATCGCGTTCTTGCACGCCAGGCCCATCAGTACCACCAGGCCGACCTGCACGAACACGTTGTTGTCGCCACCGGTCAGCCACACGCCGAACAGCGCGGACAGCAGGGTCATCGGCACGATCAGGATCACCGCCAGCGGCAGCGACCAGCTCTCGTACAGCGCGGCCAGCACCAGGAAGGCCAGCATGATCGCCACCGGGAACACGATGAAGGCCGCCTTGCCCTGGGTCGCCTGCTGGTAGCTCAGGTCGGTCCATTCGGTGGTCATGCCCACCGGCAGCACCTTGCCGGCGATCTCGGTCAGCTTGTTCATCGCCTCGGCCGAGGACAGCAGGCGCGGGTCGGCCTCACCGGCCAGGTCTGCTGCCGGATAGCCATTGAAGCGCAGCACCGGGTCCGGGCCGAAGGTCTGCTTGATGGTGACCATCGAACCG
The DNA here is from genome assembly GCF_059505245.1 of Stenotrophomonas sp. NCBI lineage: Bacteria > Pseudomonadati > Pseudomonadota > Gammaproteobacteria > Lysobacterales > Lysobacteraceae > Stenotrophomonas > Stenotrophomonas sp. The sequence goes on along the minus strand of NZ_JCACKF010000014.1, from coordinate 63,995 downwards.
ATCGGCACCATTTCGCCGCGGTCGTTGCGGGTACGCAGCTTGCCGATGTCCTCGACCGTCTCGCGGAACGGACCGTCGGCCTGGGCGATCACCTGCCAGGTACGGCCGAACTGGTTGAAGTCGTTGACGTAGGCCGAACCGAGGTAGGTCTGCAGGGTGTCGAACAGCTCGGTGAGCTGCACGCCCTGCGCCTTGGCCTTGACGCGGTCCACTTCGGCATCCAGCTGCGGCACGTTGGCCTGGTAGCTGCTGATCGGGAAGGCCATGCCCGGCGTCTGCGCAACGGTGCCCTGCATTGCCTGCACCGCATTCTGCAGCGCGCCGTAACCCAGGTTGCCCCGGTCCTCGATGAACATCTGGTAGCCGTTGCCGTTGCCCAGGCCGAGGATCGGCGGCGGCATCATCGCGAACGCGAAGCCTTCCTGCAGGCCGGCGATCTTCTGGTTGATCTCGGCATTGATCTGTGCGGCGGTGCGGCCATGGCGCTCGGCGAACGGCTTGAGCGGGATGAACGCCACACCGGTGTTCGGCGTGTTGGTGAACTGCAGCGCGTTCAGACCCGGGAACGAGATGGTGTGGGCCACGCCATCGGTTTCCTGGGCGATCTTGGCGACCTTGCGCAGCATTTCATCGGTGCGCGCGATCGACGAACCTTCCGGCAGCTTTACACCGGCGATCAGGTACAGCTTGTCCTGGGTCGGGATGAAGCCCGGCGGCACCAGCTTGAAGATCACGCCGGTACCGACCAGCAGGATCGCGTAGACCACGAATACCGCGCCACGACGGCCGAGGATGCGGGCTACGCCACGCTCGTACTTCTCCGAGCTGGACTTGAAGAAGCGGTTGAACGGACGGAACACCCAGCCGAACAGGCGGTCGATCAGGCGGCTCGGCGCATCCTTCGGAGCACCATGGGCTTTCAGCAGACGCGCGGCCAGGGCCGGCGACAGGGTCAGCGAGTTGATCGCCGAGATCACCGTGGAGATGGCGATGGTGACTGCGAACTGCTTGTAGAACTGGCCGGTGACGCCGGACAGGAAGGCCATCGGCACAAACACGGCACACAGCACCAGCGCGATCGCCACGATCGGGCCGGACACTTCACGCATGGCCTGGTGGGCCGCAGCGGTGGGTGACAGGCCTTCCTCGATGTTGCGCTCGACGTTCTCCACCACCACGATCGCGTCGTCGACCACGATGCCGATCGCCAGCACCAGGCCGAACAGGCTCAGCGTGTTGATCGAGAAGCCCAGCAGGTACAGCGCGGCGAAGGTACCCACCACCGACACCGGCACCGCGATCAACGGGATGATCGAGGCACGCCAGGTCTGCAGGAACAGGATCACCACCAGCACCACCAGGGCGATGGCTTCCAGCAGCGTGGAGACCACGGCCTTGATCGAGTCGCGCACGAAGATGGTGGTGTCATACACCGCTTCGTACTTCACGTCGGCCGGCATGGTCTTCTGCATCTCGTCCATCGTCGAGATGACCTGGTCACGAATCTCCAGCGCATTCGCACCGGGCGACTGGAAGATACCGATACCGACCGCGTTCTTGCCATCCAGCTGCGAGCGCAGGGTGTAGTCACCGGCACCCAGTTCAAGGCGGGCCACGTCGGCCAGGCGCACGATCTCGCCATCGGTGCCGCTCTTGAGCACGATGTCGCCAAATTCCTTTTCGGTCTTCAGTCGGCCCTGGGCATTGATCAGGGTCAGGAACTGGCTGTTCGGCAACGGTTCGGCACCGAGCTGGCCGGCCGACACCTGCACGTTCTGCTCGCGCATGGCACGCACCACATCGCTGGCGGTCAGGCCACGCGAAGCCACCTTGTCCGGGTCCAGCCAGGCACGCATGGCGTAGTCGCCGCCGCCGAAGATCTGCGCGTCACCCACGCCCGGAATACGCGCCAGCGCATCCTTGACGTGCAGGCGGGCGTAGTTGCGCAGGTACAGGGTGTCGTACTTGCCTTGCGGCGAGGTCAGGTGCACCACCATCAGGAAGGTTGGCGACTGCTTCTGCGTAGTCACGCCCTGCCGGCGCACGTCCTCGGGCAGGCGCGCCTGCGCCTGCGCCACGCGGTTCTGCACCTTCACCGCCGCCGCGTCCGGATCGGTACCCGGGCGGAAGGTGACGGTCATCTGCAGCACGCCGTCCGAGCCGGCAACCGACTTCAGGTACATCATGCCTTCGACGCCGTTGATCGCTTCTTCAAGCGGCGTGGCGACGGTCTCGGCAATGACCTTGGGGTTGGCGCCCGGATACACCGTGCGCACGACCACCGACGGCGGCACCACTTCGGGGTACTCGCTGATCGGCAGGATTGGAATCGTGATCAGGCCTGCGGCGAAGATCACGATCGACAGCACCGCCGCGAAGATCGGCCTGTCGATGAAGAAACGGGAAAAGTCCATGGAGGAATTCCTGGGAAAGGCGTTCGGCGGGCAACAGCCACCCTGCCCCTCGCCGGGATGACGAAGGCAGGGAAGGCTGCCGCTGGCGCCGGCAGCTAAGCGGGGACGCGGATCAGTGGTTCAGTGCGGCAGTCGCATCACGGCCCGGTGCCGGCGGCGCAGCCTGCGGCTGCATCGCCACGGCCTTGGCCTGCACCGGCATGCCCGGCATGAAGACCTTCTGCACGCCGTCGATGATCACCTTGTCGCCGGCGGCAAGGCCGTGCTCGACAATGCGCAGGCCGTCGGCGGTGCGGCCGAGCTGGATGTCGCGGCGCTGGGCCTTGCCATCCTTGTCGACCACGTAGACGTACTTGCGGTCCTGGTCGGTCAGCACGGCCTTGTCATCGATCAGCATGGCCTGGAACTGGCCGCTGCCGAGCAGCTGCACGCGGGCGAACAGGCCCGGCGTGAACTGGCGGTCGGCGTTGTCCAGCAGCGCACGGACGCGGATGGTGCCGGTGCTGCGGGCCACCTGGTTGTCGAGGAAGTCGACCTTGCCCGCATGCGGGTAGCCCTCTTCCCCGGACAGGCCGACCTTCACCGGCAGCGCGCTGTCACGCTCGCTGGGGCGCTCGCCCTTGCGTGCCATCTGTGCATAGCGCAGGAAGGTGCTTTCGTCGGCATCGAAGTAGACGAACACGGTATCCAGCGAGACCAGCGTGGTCAGCACGCTGGCGCTGTCGCCGGCGGTGACCAGGTTGCCGGCGGTGACCATCGCGCGGCCGGCACGGCCATCGATCGGTGCACGCACCTTGGTGAACTCCAGGTTGAGGCGGGCTGCATCCAGAGCCGCCTGCGCGGCCTGCACGGCGGCGCCGGACTGGTCGGCAGCCGCGCGGCGCTGCTCGGCGGTCTCGGTGGAGATCGCCTGCTGCTCGGACAGCCGCTTGGCACGCTCGGACTCGCTGCGGGCCAGCGTGGCCTGGGTGCGGGCGCGGGCCAGCTCGGCGGCCGCGCGATCGTACTCGGCCTGGTAGCTGCGCGCGTCGATGGTGAAGAGCACTTCGCCCTTCTTCACTTCCTGGCCTTCGACGTAGTTGACCTTGTCGATGTAGCCGGACACGCGCGGGCGCAGTTCAACGCTCTGCACCGCTTCGACGCGGCCGCTGAACTCGTCCCACTGGCTGACCTGCTTGACCAGCACCGGCGCGGCGCTGACCTGCGGCGGCGGCGGAGCACCGGCCTCTTCGGCATGGCCGCCGCTGCAGGCCGCAAGCACGGCCGCGGCGAGAATCGACACGCCGACCATCGCGATGCGATGGCCGAAACGATGTGGGGTGGTATTGGGGGAAGTCATGGCATGCATCCGTACGGAGGGGTGGTACAGCTATATGAGAACGTGTTGCAAAAATCGGCGGCGCATACTGCGACCTCAACCATGGTCGAGGTCAAGCGATGCCCGCGGTATCGCGCCACAGTGGAGGGACATCCAGGTGCAGCAGGCCGCGCGGCAGTTCGGCATCGCTGCTGTCGCAGCGGACGATGGCGCGGTTGTCGCGGCAGCCGTCCAGCAGGGAGACCACACGACGACCGACCAGCAACGAGCTTGGCCACTCGATGCACGCATTGGCCGCGTTGGCCGGGGTGCACACCGGGCTGCAGACTTCCAGCATCTGCGCGCGCACACCCAGTGCCTGCGCTTCCTGGTGCACCACCTGCGCGTACATGCGCAGCGCGGCGGTGGTGATCGAGGTCTCGCCGTAGCCCGCCCAGGGCTTGGCGTTGGCGGGGCTGCCGATCATCACGTAGCGGCGTGCATGCACGTTGTCCTGCAGCAGTGGCAGCAGGTGACGCACCGCGTGCACGTGCGGCATCAGGTCGGCCTGCATCGCCCCCAACAGCTCATCGCCATTGCGGTCGGTCACCCGGCCGCGACGGTAGGGGCCACCCATTGCGGCGATGACCGCCGCCAGCGGACGCGGGCGCTGCGCGATGCGTTCGGCCAAGGCACGTGCCGAGCCGTCATCGCTGAGCGAGCCCAGCAGCGTCTCCAGGCCAGGCTCGTCGGCGAACTGCTCATGCAGCGCCGCCAGCCGACCCGGGTCGCGGCCAACCACCAGCACCGGGCTGCCGGCTTCCAGCAATGCGCCGACCACGCCCTGGCCGACGGCACCTGTGCCGCCGAGGACCAGGACTTCGGGCGTCAGTATCCCATTCACGGGACATTTCCTCCCAAATCCGGGATAGTCCCGATCCGGCGCAGCCGGTCACCCTTGTGCGGGGCCAGGCGGATGGCACCGCCACGCTGCTGACGCATGGGCGCGGTAAACTCACGAAAGTCCTTGTGTACCAAGGAACTCGGACGGGCTTCGACGGTCATCGCCAGGTCCAGGGCGTTCTGGCCGACATGCCGGAAGCGGGCAAGAATGTTGCGCAGGCTCATGGCGAGGGGGCTCCATTTCACGAATGGCGCCACGATAGACCTCAAACCTTTACTTGATTAGTCCTGATTAAGGGGAATAATCATCCCGCTCCCGGTCCAATCGTTCTGTCACGATTGTCCCATCCCCGACGTCCAGGATCCCCGACCATGTCCCACGATCTCAACGAGACGCTGATCTTCGTCAAGGTGGTCGAGCAAGGCAGTTTCATTGCCGCTGCCAAATCGCTCGGCCTGCCCAAGACCACGGTCAGCCGCAAAGTGCAGGAGCTGGAAACGCGCCTGGGCGCGCGGCTGCTGCACCGGACCACCCGCCGCCTCGGCCTGACCGAAGCCGGCTCGATCTACCACGAGCATTGCCAGCGCATCGCGCGCGAGCTGGAAGAAGCCGAAAGCGCGGTGAGCCAGTTGCAGTCCGGCCCGCGCGGTTGGCTGCGCTTCACCGTGCCCTATTCGATCGGCATCACCTGGATCGCCCCGCTGCTGGGCCAGTTCCATGCGCAGTATCCGGAAATCCGCCTGGACATGCACATGGGCAACGAGAAGCTGGACCTGATTGCCGGCGAAGCGGATCTGGCGCTGCGTGTGGGCGCCCTGCCCGATTCCAACCTGGTCGCGCGCAAGCTGGGCAGCCTGCGCACGCAGGTGTTCGCCAGCCCGGCCTACATCGAGCGCTATGGTGAGCCGCTGCATCCGGAAGAACTGCAGTTCCATCGCATCCTGGCGATGCGCAAGCCGTATCACACTGGCAATTCACCGCGCTTCACCTGGCAGCTGGGCGAGAACGGCGGCGAGCTGCGTGACTTCCCGGTCACCCCGCTGATGACCGCCAACGACATGTCTGCGCTTAATGGTGCACTGGTGTGTGGCGAAGGCCTGCTGCTGACCGGTGATGTGATGGCCAAGCCGTTCGTCGAGTCCGGCATGGTACGGCGCGTGCTGGCCGGCTGGACCGGCCCGGAAGTGGACTTCAACGCCGTGTTCGCCGGTGGCCGCCTGGTCTCGCCGAAGGTGCGGGCGTTCGTCGATTTCCTGGTGGAAAAGCTCAACTTCGACGCCAACTACATGCTGGCGCAGTGCCCGGGTGCGAAGCTGGCACAGCAGCAGAAGGCCCAGGAAGACGCGGCGTTGGAGAGCAGCGGCAAGCGCATCCTGGAGAAGGTCGCCGCCTCGGCGGTGTAACCGGCTTCGGTAAAGTCGAGCCATGCTCGACTGCGGTTGGAACGGCGCCGACCAAGGTCGGCATCTACCAGGAGATGAGTTGCGGCATTTCCTTCCGACTGCGCCGGGCGTCCGGTAGATGCCGACCTTGGTCGGCGCCGTTCGGAGAAGCCGCGAACGGGAATGCTGTCGGCGTGCCGAGCAAGCTCGGCACCCACAAAAATGCCGCCTGCAAGGGCGGCATTTTCGTTCCGGCTGCGTGGCTTTCGGTAGATGCCGACCTTGGTCGGCGCCGTTCGGAGAAGCCGCAACCGGAAGCGCTATCGGCGTGCCGAGCAAGCTCGGCACCTACAGAAAATGCCGCCTGCAAGGGCGGCATTTTCGTTCCGGCCAGGCCGGAACAGCAACAACGCTACGCGTTATTGCTTGAGCGGAATCACGCGGATTTCAACGCGACGGTTTTTGGCACGGCCGGCATCGGTGCTGTTGTCGGCAATCGGATACGACTTGCCGGCCCCCAGCGTTTCGATGCGCACGCTCTGCACGCCTTGGCCGATCAGGTACTGCGCCACCGAATCTGCGCGTTCCTTCGACAGGCGGTTGTTGACCGCGTCGCTGCCGATGCTGTCGGTGTGGCCCACCACTTCGATCATGGTCTGGTTGTACTCGCGCAGCGTACCGGCCACACCGTTGAGCGAGCCGTAGAACTGCGGCTTCAGGGTGGCCTTGCCGAAGTCGAAGGTGATGCCGTCCGGCAGGTTCAGCATGATGTTGTCGCCCTGGCGCTGCACATCGATGCCGGTGTTGGCGGTGCGCTCGCGCAGCGCGCGTTCCTGGCGATCCTGGTACTGGCCGACGGCGGCGCCGCTGAGCGCACCGATACCGGCACCGATCAGTGCGTGCTGACGACGCTCGGTGGCGCTGTCACCGGTCAGAAGGCCGGCAGCCACACCGATGGCGGTACCGATCAGCGCGTTGCGGCCGGTACGGTTCTGCTGTTCGGTCGGGTTGCCGTACTGGTCGCTCTGCACATAGGAGCCGCCGGTGGCGCAGGCCGACAGGACGGCCGCACTCATCAGGGCCAGTGCGACGTTGCGGGTGGTGTTGCGGATCATGTGGTTCTCCTTGTTTTCCGGTCGGGTCGGCGGCTTACGGGCGCAGAGAGAATAAACAGCCCGATGCGATGTCGGGATGATGATCGGTCGCGGCAACAGGGCCGCGTTCAGCTAACTGACTGGAACGCTCAGCCCGCGCTTTACCCAGCCCCCGTCTGCCGGTAGGCGGCCAGCGCAGCATCGCGGCCGGCGGCCAGATCCACCAGCGGCGTACGCGGATAGCCCGGGGCATGCGCCGCCAGCAGCAGCGGATGCTGCCACGGCGCGAAGCGCGCCTTCACCGGCAGCGCCGCCAGTTCGGGCACCCAGCGGCTGATGTAGCGCGCCTGCGGGTCGAACTTCTCCGCCTGGGTGACCGGGTTGAACACCCGGAAGTACGGGGCCGCGTCGGCGCCGGTGCCTGCCACCCACTGCCAGCCCATCGTGTTGTTGGCCAGGTCGGCATCGACCAGGGTGTCCCAGAACCAGCGCGCGCCCTGCAGCCAGTGCGCACGCAGGTGCTTGCACAGGTAGCTGGCAACAATCATCCGTACCCGGTTGTGCATGTAACCGGTGTGCCACAGCTCGCGCAGGCCCGCATCGACGATCGGCACGCCGGTGTTGCCGCGCTGCCAGTCATGCAGTTGCGCTGCAGTGGGCGTGGCCCAAGGGAAGCGGTCGAAACGCGGATTGAGGTTGTCGGTCGGCGTCTTCGGGAAGTGATGCAACAGGTGGTAGGCGAAATCGCGCCAGCCCAGTTGCCGCAGATAGCCGTCGATGTCGGCGTCAGTGCCGGCACTGCGCAATCTCTCCAGCGCATGCGCGATGCGCCACGGTGCAATCTCGCCGAAATGCAGATGCGGCGACAGCCGCGAGGTGCCGACCCGGTCCGGCAGGTCACGCTGCTCGCGGTAACCGCGCAACGCGCCGTCCTCGAACACGGACAACGCCTCCAGCGCGCCGGCCTCGCCCGGCTGCCAGTGCTCCCAGAAGCCGGAATCCCAGTCCAGCGTGGGCGCCAGCCGCAGCTCGTCCAATGCGAGGCCGTCGACCGAGTGCGCGGTCAGTGCCTTCGGCGCGGCACTCAGCGTCGGCAGGCGCCAATGACTGAGTACGTTGCGCCAGTACGGAGTGAACACCTTGTACGGCTGACCCTGCTGTGTCGCGATGTCCCAGGGCTCGAACAACAGACTGCCATTGCAGCTCTGCGCGTCGATGCCCTGCTCACGCAGCGTGCGCTTGATGGTGGCGTCGCGTGGCTGGGTGGCCGGCTCGTACTTGCGGTTCCAGTACACCGCCTCGGCGCCGGTCTGCTCGACCAGCAACTGCAGGGCCGGCAGGCTGTCACCGCTACGCAGCACCAGCGAGGAACCGCGCGTGCGCAGGTCGGCGTCCAAGGCACCCAGTGAACGGTGGCGCCACGCATCGGAGGCCGCGCCAGGCACCCACTCGCCTTCCTCGTGCGGCGCGTGGAGATAGACCGGCACCACGTCGTGACCCGCATCCAGCGCGGCCTGCAGGGCCGGATTGTCCTGCAGCCGCAGATCACGGCGGAACCATACCAACGCTACCGACACATGCACCGCCTTCGATGTGGAAGGCGGACATGATAGCCAGGGGCGGTGAAGGTGATGCGCGCGTCCGGCCACCCACGGCGGGGTGCTAGTGCTTGAACCGCTGCATGGCCTCGCGGATCACTGACCGTGCCTCGGCGGCGTTGCCCCAGCCATTTAGCTGCACCGGGTTGCGCCCGGCCGGCAGGTCCTTGTAGACGCGGAAGAACGCTTCGATCCGCTGCCGCTCGGCCTCCGGCAGGTCCGCCAGGTCGCGGATACTGGCGTAGGTCGGGTCGACCTTGTCGGTCGGCACCCCGATGATCTTCTCGTCGTGCTCGCCGCCATCGATCATCTTCAGGTAACCGATCGGCCGGAAACGCACGATCACGCCCGGATGCAGCGGTTCGCGGGTCAACACCAACGCATCCAGCGGATCGTTGTCGCCGGCCAGGGTGCGCGGCATCGAGCCGTAGTTGGCCGGATAGGCGACCGGCATCGACTGGAAGCGGTCCACGTGCACCAGGCCGTCTTCCTTGATCTCGTACTTGGTGAAGCTGCCGGCCGGGATCTCCACCGCCAGGTTCACTTCCTGCGGGGCCTGCGCCGGCTGGGCGACCAGGAAGGGATGCAGCACGGTATCGGCGGCGGTTACCGCACTGGCCAGCAACAGCAGGGACGCGCCGATGGCAGCCAATGGAATGATGCGGCGGGGTGTGGTCATCGGCGTCTCCTCATTCCCAGCAGCGGTCGGCGCGACCCTTGGCGGTCTGCGCACGCGGGCAGTCGCGTGGCGTGATGCGGCCTTCGGTCAACTCCGTGCGCTGCTTTCCACCCTTGGCATCACGACGCAATTCGAAGGCATCGTAAAGACGGCCGGTCACGGTGCGTGCTTCATAGCGCAGGTGCTGCGGGTCGATGTTCAGCACCTGGAACAGCGGGGTGTCCTCGGCCACCGGGTCCATCGTCCTGCGCGCTTCGTCGGAAAGGCGGTACTGCTTCGGTCCGGCCACGGTCACCACATACTGCGGCGTCGCGGCCTGCCCTTCGCCACGGCGGCCATAGGTGTGGTCATGGCCCTGCAGCACCAGATCGACGTTGTGGCGGCGTACCACCGGCAGCAGCACGTCACGCAACGCGGCGTTCTCGCGCCCTTCGCGCGGCGAGTAGAACGGCTGGTGCAGCAGCACGATGGTCCACGCCTGCCGATTGCCGGTCAGCACCTTGTCCAGCCACTGTGCCTGCGCCTTGGCGGTGCCGAGGTCGAGTGCCGATGTGCCATCGACCACGGCCACGCGCACGCCCTGCGCATCGAACCAGTAGCTGGTCTGCTGCGCGGCGGTGGCGCCATTGCCCGGCAGCGCGAACGTCACCGGCCAGTGGCGGCCCAGCACGCGGCGCTCCTGCGGGGTGTCCTCGAATTCCTCGAAGTACTCGTGGTTGCCGATGGCCGGCGCCACCAGCGTTTCCTGCGCCAGCCAACTGGTCGCAGCGAACCACTCACCCCACTCGCTGTCATCCATGTTGTCGCCACCGCTGACCAGGTCGCCGGCAAACAGACTCATGCGCGCCTGCGGCGCGGCCTTCTGCGCGGCGCGCACCACGCGGCTGACATGGCTGACGTTCTTGTTCTGGGTATCGCCGAAGTACAGCAGGGTCAGCGGCTGATCGGCGCTGGCCAGCGTGCGCAGCTGGTTCCAGGCGCTCCAGCTGCCATTGCCCTGCACACGGTAGACGTACTGGGTATCCGGCTGCAGGCCATCGATATCTGCCCGATGGTGGTGCGACAGACCGTTCTCGGTCTGCAGCGCGCGGGTCGTCGCACGCACCTGGCGGATGCCTTCAATGGCCGGCGAATCTGCGGCCAGCGCGATTTCCAGCAGCGGCGCCTGCACGCTGTCGTCGGTACGCCAGGCCACGGCGAACCCATGACTGGAATCAACCGCCGGCGAGGCGACGATGCGGTCCGGCACCGTCGTCGCCGCGTAGTGGCGGCTACCTGCCGGCACCTGGGTATTCGGTTCGGCCGCCGCGAACGACAGCGACGGCAGCGACAGCAGCAGGCCCAGCGCCAGCGCGCGCATTACGCACTGCCCGCTCATGCGCCACACTCCAGCGGCAACGCCAGCTGCTTGGCGATGCTCTCCCAGTCGAAGGCCACCACGCCCTGGTCGTCATGTACTGCATACAGCGCACCGTGTGGGAAGCGCGCGCTGGGCTGCTGCATCATCCAGATGCCATCGGTGTTGGCCACGGTATTGCCCTGGAACGCGCCGACCGGCTTCAGCGTGTGCCGGTCGAACAGGTGGAACACGCTGCGCTGCTTGCCCTGTTCGGTGGTGATCCACCAGCCGTCCTTGCCGCAGGTGCGCAGGGTCACGCCTTCGGCCTGGGCCTTGAACACGTCGCGGCCAAAGGTGGTGCCAGTGAAGCGGCCCGCCAGGGTGTAGACCTTGAACTCGCTGGCGTAGCGCTCGTCCTCTTCGGCAATCAGCAGCCGGTCGTTCTCGGGGTCGCCCCAGATCGACTCGACCACGCGCAGTGCACCGGCCTCGGTGGTATCGCCGATGCTGGCCACCAGCTTCGCCTCGACCTTCGCGCCGTCGCGGGTCACATGGTACTGGCGCACGCGCTTGTCCAGCTCGGCCAGCGGCGGCAGGATGTCACGCCCCTGCGCATCCTCGCCGTTGTCCCAGGAATCGGTGACGTAGACGCTGTAGCCATCGGCACGGCGGTCGACCCACAGACCGTACGGCTTGCGCAGGTCGTCCGCAGCGAAGGTCGCCAGCGGCGCGAAGTCCGGCAGGCTCAGCACCTGCACGCGGTGATTGTCGCGCTCGACGATCCACAGCAGGTCGTCGGTCACCGCGATGCCGTTTGGGCGGTCGAACTGCCCCGGTGCGGTGCCGCTGCTGCCGACGTCACGCAGGTGCTGGCCGGTGCTGCCGTCGTAGACCACCAGCTTGTCGGTGGCCTTGGCGGTGGCGATTAGCCACAGCGCGCCGTCCGGCGCGCGCCAGGCCGCCGGCGAGTCGATGTTGTCGGCCGGGGTCATCGGTGACAGGAACGCTTCGGCGATGGTGCTCACCACGCGCTCGCCATTGGCGGCCGGCGCGGCCGCTCCCGCAACCGGATCGTTGCCGGTGGCCGGCGTGCAGCCGGCGACCAGCGTAGCCGCCAGCGCGGCGGCCAGGACAGTGACGGCACGCCCCATCACAGCGCCACCTTCAGGCCCAGCGCATAGGTGCGGCCGTACTCTTCCATCTGCAGGGTGCGCGAGCGGGTGCCCTGGTACAGCTCCAGCGGCTTGTCCAGCAGGTTCTGTGCTTCGAAGTACATGCTCACGCGCGGGGTGAACTTGTAGTCCAGCGAGAAATCGAGTTGGGTGTTGGGTGCCACGTAGATGTCGAATGCACGCTCCTTGCCGATGCTGTCCAGATACTCGCTGCGGTACACGGCCGCCAGACGCGTGCTTACACCGTACTTTTCATAGCCGATGTGTGCGCTGTAGACATGCTTGGAAGCGCGCGGCAGGGTGAAGTCCTCGCCCTCACGTCCCTTGATGCCGGCATCGAACGTGGTGTCCAGCCAGGTGCCACTGGCACCGACCAGCAGGCCATCCAGGCCCTCCGGCAGGAAGGCCAGCTGCTGCTGCCAGTTGAACTCCGCGCCACGCACGGTGGCCTTGCGACCATTGATCGGCTGGGTCACGTCGAATCCACCGTAGGCCGGATCATTGGTCCGCACGGTCTCCACGATGTAGCCATCGATCGACTTGTGGAACAGTCCCAGCGAAACGATGCCGCTGCTGCCGATGTACTTCTCCACCGACAGGTCGATGTTCTTCGACTCGTACGGATCCAGTTCCGGGTTGCCCAGGCGCACTTCCTCGTCACCGCGGCTGTAACCCACGCGCGGCGAGACGTCGCCGAAGGACGGGCGCGATACGGTCTTGTTGGCCGAGGCGCGCAGCACCCAGTCATCGGCCGCGTCATAGCGCAGATGCAGGCCCGGCAGCACGTTGGTGTAGCTGCTGTTGGCCACGCGCGGGGTGACGGTGAAGCTGCGGCCGTTGGCGGCCACGTCCACCTGGTTGCCGACTGCCTTGAAGCGGGTGTTCTCCACGCGCACGCCGCCGATGATGCGCAGCGCGCCCACATCCCAGGTACCCATGGCATAGCTGGCGAAGATGTCCTCGCTGGCCACGTAATCCTCTTCCAGCGACGTCATCGCATTGCCGCCGACATCCTGCGGGCGGGCGCTGTACTGGCCACCATTGGCGGCCCAGAACGCGCGCATCGCAGCCGAGTCCATGCCATCCCCCATGTTGCCGTGGCGGTGCTCCGGCGAAGAGGTGGTCCAGCTCGACAGCACCACCTTCGGGCCGACGCGCAGTTCGCGCTCATCGACATTCACGTCGCGGTCGCGCCAGCGGCCGAGCAGGCCGAACTTGATGCTGCTGCTGTCGCCGTCGAAGCGCACGTTGACCTGCGCGCTGTGTTCCTTGTCGTTCACCTGCTTGGGCGAAAGCACGACGCGGTCGAACGCGTAGTTGCCGTTGTCCAGCCACTGCGGGTTATCGAAGCTGTAGCTGGGCAGGCGGCTGCTCTGGTCCAGGGTGCCATTGAAGGCCTTGCCGTTGAGCTTGAAGCGCGCCTCCATCTCGTCGTTCACGCGCTCTTCGGTACGGGTGTAGCCGATCCGGTAATCGACCACGGCGTTGGTCAGCTTGTTCTCGCCACCAAGACTGGCCGCAAAGGTGTTCTCCTTCTTGGTGCGGTAGCGCATGCGCTTGTCGATCGAGTCCTTCGGCATGCCATCGAGCCGGTACTGGTCGGTGCCGGTCTTGACCATCTTCGCGTCGTCGAAGTTGAAGATCACGCGCTGGCGGGTCTCCGCATCGTCGAACTGGCTGTACAGCGTGCGCAGGTAGTACTTGCTGTCTTCGTTGGGGCGCCAGTCGAGGTTGAGGTTGGCACCGATGCGCTTGCGCTCGATCTCGTACTTGCGGTGCTGCAGGTTGATCGCGGTCACGTCACCGGGGGCGGCATCGTCCTCGCCGTCATATTCCACTTCGGTGTTGTCCGACTTGAACTTCCGCTTCTGGTAGTTCACGCCCAGCGCCACGCCGAACGTGTCGTTGAACACTTCGCTGTAGTTGAAGGCGGCCTTGGGGCTGGTCTCGCCGGACAGCTGCTGGTGGCTGCCCTCGATCTTGCCGCGCAGGCTGCGGCCGTCGCGGTCGAAGGCCGACGCCGATTCGACCAGCACGGCGCCGCCGATGGCATCACCGGGCATGTCCGGGGTCGGCGACTTGACCACGCGCAGGCGCTCGGTGGAGTCCGATGGGATCACGTCCAGCGGCGCGGCGCGGCTGGAATCTTCCGGCGTACCGATGGCGATGCCATCCACGCTGACGCTGTTGAGATTGGCATCCAGGCCGCGAATGACCACGAAGCGGCCTTCGCCCTGGTCGCGGGTCACGCTGACGCCCGGCAGGCGCTGCAGTGATTCGGCCACGTTCTTGTCCGGATACTGGCCCAGGGCATCGGAGGACACCGCGTCCTCGATGGCGTCGCTGCTGCGCTTGAGGTCGACCGCGCGGATCTGCGATTCGAGCTGGGCGCGCACTTCGATACGGTCCAGGTCGACCGCGTCGGCCGCCACGGCGCCGGTAGCGGCTACCGCCTGTTGCCCGGCAGCCTGCAGCGGTGCCGCGGCCCCCATCGCCAGGGTCAGGGTGATGGCAACGGCCAACGGAGTCTTGATATGCACTGGGAATCCCCATTCCTGTTAAGAATGGGTCTGCACGGTATGTCCGCAAGGTTGCATGGCCGTGACATGCGCCTGCACATTTCATGTACATCAGATCCAGGCCCGGTTTGGGGTTCGACACGCCAATCCGGCAAAATGGCCTCCTCTCTCCTTTCCCCCCCTTCCCGACCATGAAGATCGTCGAAGTGCGCCACCCGCTGGTGCAGCACAAGATCGGCCTGATGCGCAACGCTGCGCTCAGCACCAAGGATTTCCGCGAACTGGCCAACGAGCTGGGTACGCTGCTGGCCTACGAGGCCACCGCCGACCTGGACACCGAGCCGCACACCCTGCCCGGCTGGGCCGGTCCGGTCACCGTGCAGCGCATCGCCGGTGCCAAGATCACCGTGGTGCCGATCCTGCGTGCCGGCCTGGGCATGCTCAGCGGCGTGCTGTCGCTGATCCCGGCGGCACGCGTCAGCGTGGTCGGCCTGCAGCGCGATGAGGAAACCCTGCAGCCGGTGCCCTACTTCGAGCGCCTGACCGGCCGCCTGGAAGAGCGCGACGCGCTGATCCTGGACCCGATGCTGGCCACCGGCGGCACCCTGATCGCCACCATCGACATGCTCAAGCGTGCCGGTGCCCGCCGCATCAAGGGCATCTTCCTGGTGGCCGCGCCGGAAGGCATCGAAGCGGTCAAGGCCGTGCACCCGGACGTGGAGATCTACACCGCAGCCATCGATGCCCAGCTCAACGACAAGGGCTACATCCTGCCGGGCCTGGGCGACGCCGGCGACCGCATCTTCGGTACCCGCGTCGGTTGATCCGGTGAACCGGGGTCAGAGCCCTTTCACAGCGAAAGGGATCTGACCCCAACATCGCGGGGGTCGGACCCCTTTCGCAGAAAGGGCTCTGACCCCACCACCCCGCATTCCGGCCTACAGCCCGGCGGCGAAGGCTTCCAGCTGGTCGATGGCGGTGTTCCAGCCGTCGAAGAAGCCCAGCTGCTCATGCTGGTCACGCAGGGCCTTGTCCGGGTGCATCACCCGCGCGGTGTAGCGGCAGCCCTGCTCCTCGTCCTCCATCGTGATCACGGCGGTAAAGCCCAGCCAGGGTGACTGCGGTCGCCAGCCCGCACCCAGCATCGAGGTGAACACCAGGCGCTGCTGCGGCACGATCTCCAGGAAACTGCCCGGATTGTCACTGCTGCCGCCATCGGGGCCCTGCATGAAGGTGTGGAAGGCCCCGCCGGGGCGCAGATCGAATGCGCGTACCTCGGTGGTCCACGGCTTCGGGCACCACCACTGGCGCAGCAGTTCCGGGTCGGTCCACGCCCGCCACAAGGCGGCGCGCGGTGC
Organism: Stenotrophomonas sp.; assembly: GCF_059505245.1. Taxonomy (NCBI): domain Bacteria; kingdom Pseudomonadati; phylum Pseudomonadota; class Gammaproteobacteria; order Lysobacterales; family Lysobacteraceae; genus Stenotrophomonas; species Stenotrophomonas sp. The sequence continues at coordinate 48,239 of NZ_JCACKF010000014.1, read as the reverse complement.
GTTCAGCACACGGCTGATCACCAGATCGGTGTCGGGGTTGTTACCTGCGGCTACGGCCATGGGCCTGCTCCTGTCGGTGAAGGGTTTCGACGAAATCGACCATGCGGTCGGAACGCGCTTCCCAAGCGGCACGCTGTTCTGCGAGCCATTGTTCGGCCTGGCCCAGCCGCGCCGGCACCAGTTCGCAGGTGCGTGTGCGCCCCTGCTTGTGGCTGCGCACCACGCCGCTGCGCTCCAGCACGGCCAGGTGTTTCATCAGCGAGGGCAAGGCCATCTCGAAGGGTTCGGCCAGCATCGACACCGTGCGCGGCCCCTGCCCAAGCGCCGCTACGATCGCGCAACGGGTCGGGTCGGCCAGTGCCTGGAAGACGTCTTCAATGGCAGGATAATACTTACCCATATGGCTAAGTAATACGCCGGTCTGAACGTTGCCGCAAGCAGGCGCGGCACTGGCGTGATTCTTCACGTGGCCTTGCCGGCCTGAAGCGAATGCTCCGCGCACCCGCCACCCTTGGAGCTCCCGATGAAAGCCTCTTTCCTGCTGGCCGCCGTCCTGCTGGTCGGCCTGCCCCTGGCTGCCAACGCCACCACCCCGCAGCAGCAGCGCATGGCCGAATGCTCGGCCAAGAACAAGGGCTTGAAGGGTGATGCCTACAAGACCGCGCAGAGCTCCTGCCTCAGCGGCCACGCCGCCGAGACCAAGGCGGTCAATCCGCAGCAGGAACGGATGCGCAAGTGCAACGCTGACGCGGGCGCGAAGAAGCTGGCCGGTGATGCGCGCAAGACCTTCATGAGCAGCTGCCTGAAGTCGTCGTAATCGTCGCGTCCGGATCGAACGCCATCCACGCATGGCGTGGATCTGCCACCATCAGTGAAAGGCCGGGCATTGCCCGGCCTTTTCATTACCCCAGGGCGCGCGCCTTCAGCTCGCCCTGTTCGTGCAGGGTCACGAAACGTCCCTTGTCATCACGGCCCAGCTGCGCCAGCGCCACCTGCGGGTCGTGGGTGAAGAACAGCCGCACGTTGCGCGCCAGCTTGTCTTCAAGGAACTGCCGCTTCTCGTCGATCAGCAGCTCGGCGTTGCGGTCGTAGCCCATGGTGATCGGCACGTGTACCCATGAGCGCCCCGGGATCAGGTCGGCACAGAACACCACGCCACCATGCGCACTTTCGCCGGCATGCGCGTGACCGACGATCTCGGCCAGCATCAGTCCCGGCGTATGCCCGTCGCTGTAGCTGAAGCGCACGCTGCGGCCAAGTGCCTTCGAGTACTCCCCGTCCACCACTTCCAGCCGGCCACTGGCCTGCAGCAGGCCCGGCAGTTCCGGAATGAAGCTGGCACGGTCGCGCGGATGCGGCTGCACGGCGCGCTGCCAATGCTGCGCACCGACCACGTAGGTCGCGTTGGGGAACAGCAACTCGGGTTCACGCCCTTCGCTCCATGCCGCCAGCAGGCCGCCAGCATGATCGAAATGCAGGTGGCTGAGCACCACCACATCGATATCCTCGTGCTCGAAGCCGGCTTCGCGCAACGAATCGATCAGTACGTGCTGGCTTTCCTGCACGCCGTAGCGCTCGCGCATGCGCGGATCGAAGAACGCCCCGATACCGGTTTCAAACAGCACGGTCTTGCCTTCCAGCGGACTGGCAAGCAGTGCGCGGCAGGCCAGCTCGATGCGATTGAGCTCGTCGGGTGCCGCCCATTTTTCCCACAACGCACGCGGTGCGTTGCCGAACATCGCACCGCCATCGAGGCGCTGCGAGTTTCCACGAATAGACCAGAGTTTCATGCGTCGATTATCGGCGCCAGCCCGTTAAATAATCGCTAGAAAGGAAACAGAAAACCCCGCCGGCAAAGGCGGGGTTTCGCTAATCTGCCGGATTGCCGGCCAGCAGCCGGCGCTACCGGATCAGCGTGCCGGCACGACCTGGGCGCTGCCCACCGGGTTGCGGGGGTCGCTGCCGCCGAACAGCTTGTTCGCCTTGCGGTCCCATTCCACGGTCTGCAGGTTGCCCCACACGTGACTGGAACCGCGGCCGCCTGCGGCGACGTCACCCGGCAGGTCGATCTTGTGGCCCATCGCCTGCAACTGCTTCACCGTCGCCGCGTCGAACGCATCGTCCTCGGCTTCGATCAGGTCCGGCAGCCACTGGTGGTGGTAGCGCGGCAGCGCGGCAACCTGCTGTGCATCCAGGCCGTCGTCGTAGCCGAGGATGCCCAGCAGCACCATGGTGATGATGCGGCTGCCACCCGGGGTGCCCAGCACCACGACCTTGTCGGCGTTCTCCATGAAGGTCGGCGTCATCGAGCTGAGCATGCGCTTGCCGGCCTTCGGCGCATTGGCCTCATAGCCCATCACGCCGAACGCATTGGGCGTGCCCGGCTTCAGCGCGAAGTCGTCCATCTCGTTGTTCAGCAGCACGCCGGTGCCCTTGGGAATCAGCCCCGAGCCATACAGCAGGTTGACGGTCTGGGTGGCGCCGACGCGGTTGCCGTCGCGGTCGATGATCGAGAAGTGCGTGGTCTCGTCGTCTTCCAGCGGCGTCGGATTGCCCGACAGCAGGTCGCTGGGCGTGGCCTTCTCCGGATGGATGGTCGCCCGCAGGCCCTGCGCATAATCCTTGCTGGTCAGCACTTTCTGCGGGATCTGCACGAAGTCCGGATCGCCGAGGAAGAAGGTGCGGTCGCGGTAGGCGCGGCGCATCGACTCCACCACCAGGTGGGTGCGGTGGGCCGGGTCCATCTTCCTGATGTCCCAGCCTTCCAGGATCTGCAGCATGCTCGCCAGCGCGATGCCACCGGACGACGGCGGCGGCGCGGTGGTGATCTTCCAGCCGTTGTAGTTGAACACGATCGGCTCGCGCTGCTTGACGCGGTAACCGGCCAGTTCTTCAGCGGTCCACTTGCCGCCAGCCTGCTTCACGCCCGCCAGCAACAGCTTTCCGGTCTGGCCCTTGTAGAAGCCATCAAAGCCCCCCGCGGCCAGGCGCTCCAGCGTCTGCGCCAGTTCCGGCTGCTTGAACAGGTCGCCGCTGGCGATCGGCTTGCCATTGCGCAGGTAGACCTCGCGCGTGCCGGGATAGCGCTCCATCACTTCACGCCGCGACGCGTAGCCCTTGGCCATGCGGTCGTACACCGGGAAACCTTCGCGCGCGATGCGGATCGCCGGCTGCAGCGAGGCCGACAACGGCAGCTTGCCGTGCTTGGCCGACAGCTCGACCAGCGCTGCGGGCAGGCCGGGAATACCCGCCGACCAGGCACCGTTGACCGAACGATCACGGTCCAGGTCGCCCTGCTTGTCGAGGAAGGCCTGCGGGGTCGCCGCAGCCGGGGCGGTCTCGCGCGCATCCAGCATCACATCCTTGCCGGTGGCCGCGTCGTGCAGCAGGAAGAAGCCGCCGCCGCCCAACCCGGAACTGATCGGCTCGACCACCGCCAGCGTGGACGACACCGCCACTGCAGCGTCGAAGGCGTTGCCGCCCTGCGCCAGCATATCGATGCCGGCCTGGGTGGCCAGTGCGTGGCCGCTGGCAATGGCCGCGCCATCAGGGCGATCGGCACGGGCCGGGCTGTCGGCCCAGGCCATGGGGCTCAGCAGCAGGCCGAGCAGCAACAGGGGGCGGACGATCAGCGTCTTCATTCGGATGGGGGCTCCGCGTAGAGTTCGGGGTGATCGTGCTGCAGCTGGCGCAGCTTGGCCAGCAGCTGGTCTTCCGTTTCCACGATCTCCGGGTCCGGGTCGATGCACTCGACCGGGCAGACGACCACGCACTGTGGCTCGTCGAAATGACCCACGCATTCGGTGCAGCGCGCAGGGTCGATCACGTAGATGGTTTCACCCATCGCAATGGCCTGGTTGGGGCAGGCCGGCTCGCACACGTCGCAGTTGACGCAGAGCTCGTTGATTTTCAGCGACACGGCGATACTCCTCGCCCGCGCCCTGGGACAAAGGACCGGCCAGCGCGGGCGCGCGGGCCGGTCAGGTCATCAGCGGCGCCCTTGCAGGATGCCGCCCGGGCCATGCCGGAGCATGGCCGCCATGGCTCGGTATTACTTGGCTTCGACGAAAATGTACTCGGCACCGGTCGGCTGGATCGCAGCCTGCACGCGGGCGTTGTCGGCCGACTGGCCGATGAAGACGACGCGCACGCCCTTCATCGAATCCGGCGACACGTCCTTGAACACGGCCTGGATCATGTCAGCCATCTTGCCCGAGGCCGACGAACCGAAGGCCAGCATGTTGCCCGGCTGCACGCCACGGGCCACGGCCTGGGTCGCGCTTTCGGTCTGGCGCTCGTACTTGGCCTGGAAGTCCGGGTCCGATTCCGGCGAGAGGTAGTACAGGAACGGGCTGTTGGTGATGTTGCCCATGTTCTGGATCGCCACTTCCTGCAGGTACTTCTTCCAGCCTGCATCGTCGTCCTTGGCCGGGGCGACCAGGGCCGGCTTGGCCTCGTCGACCGGAGCGGCCTCTTCCTTCTTGCAGGCGGTGAAGGCCAGGGCCAACGAAGCGATCAGCATCGCGCGCATGGTGGTGTTCATGGGTTTCCTCCCGGAATGGTGCGTGGTGGTGTACGTAATGGGGTGCGGGTACAGCGGGGCTTACGACTGTGCCGACTTCGCTTCGCGGACCTTGCGCAGGGCTTCGAGCACCGCGGCCGGCACGAAACCGGACACGTCGCCGCCCAGGCGCGCGATCTCGCGGACCAGCGAGGACGAAATGAAGCTGTGCTGCTCGGCCGGGGTCAGGAACAGGGTCTCGACCTCGGGGATCAGGTGGCGGTTCATGCTGGCCATCTGGAATTCGTACTCGAAGTCGGACACCGCGCGCAGGCCGCGCAGCAGCACCCCGCCCTGCACCGAACGTACGAAATGGGCCAGCAGGGTATCGAAGCCGATGACCTCGACGTTGCCGTGGTGGGCCAGCGCGCCACGCGCCAGCTGCACGCGCTGCTCCAGCGGCAGCGCCGGGCCCTTGGACGGGCTCTGCGCCACGCCGACCACGACCTTTTCGAACAGCGGCGCGGCCCGGCTCACAAGGTCGATATGACCGTTGGTGATGGGGTCGAACGTGCCGGGGTAGACGGCAATGCGGCGATTGGCCACGGTCATGGGCGGATGCAGATGTTCAGATGAGGTCAAAGTGTAGCAGTGGCACGGCGGTACAGGGCAAAGCGCACCTCGCGGGTGCCACCCTCGCGGTGCAGCAGCCAGTCCGGCGGCAGCACCGGCACGTGGCCGGCTGGCGATTCCAGGTACAGCCAGGCGTCGGCGGCCAGGTGCCGCGGCAGCTGGGCCAGCACGTCCTGCCACAGGCCATCGGCAAACGGCGGGTCGATGAAGACCAGGTCGGCCTGCTGCGCCTGCGCCCCTTGCAGCCAGCGCAGGGCATCGGCCTGCACGACGGTGATCTGGTCGCTGGCCTGCAGCCTGGCGACGGCGGCGGTCAGGTTGCGTCCCAGCTGCGCATCGCGCTCGACCAGGGTGGCGTGGGCAGCGCCACGCGAGACCGCCTCCAGGCCCAGCGCGCCACTGCCAGCGAACAGGTCCAGCACGCGGGCGCCGCCGAGCTTGGGCATCAGCCAGTTGAACAGGGTCTCGCGCACGCGGTCGCTGCTGGGGCGAAGGCCCGGCAGGGTCGGCACCGGCAGCCGGGTATTGCGCCAGCGCCCGCCGATGATGCGGACCTGGCCGTCATTGCCACCGCGGCCGCTCATCGGCGCCCCCGGCGGGAGGAATTCGAGAAATTCAGCATGAGCGGGATTGTAGTTCGGCCGGGCGGCGCCCGGCACCCGCAGAAGCCGAAGCAACAGCAACAGCGGGCATCCCCGTGGGATGGCGGGGTGGGTCCGGTTGAGGGGGACGCTGCAAGTACGTCCATGTAAGCTCGGTCGCCGCATCCATGCGGCTCACGCCCCCTCAACCGGACCCACCCCGCCTTCGACAGTTTCCTGCGATCTGTCGGAACGGCTCTTGGGGTCAGATCCGTTTTCCTGCGGAAAACGGATCTGACCCCAGATTTATTTCGATGTCTGACAGATGTGTCGACCATGGTCGACACCTACCAACAGCCGCGGGAAATCTGTCAGAGGCGGGGCGGTGTGGGTTGGCGTTGCTGTTGCTTCGGCCTCTGCAGGTGCCGGGCGCCGCCCGGCCGACCAACCCCTTGATTTCGGGACAATCAGCCATACCCCTTGGCGAGGCCGCACGCGCTGGCGCGGCATTGCACATGGAGCCCTATCGATGACCGAGACCACCCAGACCGAAACCCTTGGCTTCCAGACCGAAGTCAAGCAGCTGCTGCAGCTGATGATCCACTCGCTGTACTCCAACAAGGAGATCTTCCTGCGCGAGCTGGTCTCCAACGCCGCCGACGCCGCCGACAAGCTGCGCTTCGAGGCCCTGACCCAGCCGGCGCTGCTGGAAGGCGACAGCGAGCTGCGCGTGCGCGTCAGCTTCGACCCCACCGGGCACACCATCACCATCGAAGACAACGGCATCGGCATGAGCCGCGCCGAAGCCATCGCCCACCTTGGCACGATCGCAAAGTCCGGCACCGGCGACTTCCTGCGCCAGCTGTCCGGCGACCAGAAGAAGGATTCGCAGCTGATCGGCCAGTTCGGCGTCGGTTTCTACAGCGCCTTCATCGTTGCCGACGAAGTGGAAGTGACCTCGCGCCGCGCCGGCCTGGCTGCAGGCGAAGGCGTGCGCTGGACCTCGCGCGGCGAAGGCGATTTCAACGTCGCCACTGTCGACAAGGCCGAGCGCGGCACCCGCATCGTCCTGCATCTGAAGGACGGCGAGCACGACTTCGCCGACGGCTGGCGCCTGCGCAGCATCCTCAAGAAGTACTCGGACCACATCGGCCTGCCGATCCAGATGCCGAAGGAAGGCGAAGAAGGCGCCACCGTCGAGTGGGAGACCGTCAACCGCGCCAGCGCGCTGTGGACCCGCCCGCGCACCGAGATCAGCGACGCCGAGTACACCGAGTTCTACAAGCACGTCGCGCACGACCACAGCGACCCGCTGGCGTGGAGCCACAACAAGGTCGAGGGCAAGCTGGAGTACACCTCGCTGCTGTACGTGCCCGGCCGCGCGCCGTTCGACCTGTACCACCGCGATGCGCCCAAGGGCCTGAAGCTCTATGTGCAGCGCGTGTTCGTGATGGACCAGGCCGAACAGTTCCTGCCGCTGTACCTGCGCTTCATCAAGGGCGTGGTCGACTCCAACGACCTGTCGCTGAACGTCTCGCGCGAGATCCTGCAGTCCGGCCCGGTCATCGATTCGATGAAGGCGGCGCTGACCAAACGCTCGCTGGACATGCTGGACAAGCTGGCCGCCGACAAGCCGGAGCAATACGCCACGTTCTGGAAGGAATTCGGCCAGGTGCTGAAGGAAGGCCCGGCCGAGGACTACAACAACCGCGAGAAGGTGGCCGGGCTGCTGCGCTTCGCCTCCACCCGCGGCGACGGCGATGCACAGACGGTGTCGCTGGCCGATTACCTCGGCCGCATGACCGAAGGCCAGGACAAGATCTACTACCTGACCGGCGAGAGCTACAGCCAGGTGCGCAACAGCCCCCACCTGGAAGTGTTCCGCAAGAAGGGCGTGGAAGTGCTGCTGCTGACCGACCGCATCGACGAGTGGCTGATGGGCTACCTGACCGATTTCGACGGCAAGGGCTTCGTCGACATCGCTCGTGGCGATCTCGACCTGGGCGCGCTGGAAACCGAAGCGGACAAGCAGGAACAGGAAGCCGCGGCGAAGGACAAGCAGGGCCTGGTCGAGCGCCTGAAGACCGTGCTGGGCGATGACGTGGCCGAAGTGCGCGTGTCACACCGCCTGACCGATTCGCCGGCGGTGCTGGCCATCGGCGAACAGGACCTGGGCCTGCAGATGCGCCAGATCCTGGAAGCCAGCGGGCAGAAGGTGCCGGACAGCAAGCCGGTGCTGGAAATCAACCCGGGCCACCCACTGATTGCCAAGCTGGATGCCGAAGCCGATGGCGCGCGTTTCGACGACCTCGGCCGGGTGCTGTTCGACCAGGCCGCGCTGGCCGCCGGTGACAGCCTGAAGGACCCGGGTGCCTACGTGGCGCGGCTGAACAAGCTGCTGCTGGAGCTGTCGGCCTGATCGACAGGGTGGTCGCCGGGCATGGCCCGGCTTACCCGGCGGTGCTCTGGTAGAGGCCGACCTTGGTTGGCGCCCCAAAAGCGTGCCAACCAAGGTTGGCACCTACCGGGGCGGATCGAGCGTGCCAACCAAGGTTGGCACCCACCAGGGGCGGCGGTTGGCGCCTGCCGAAGGGGTTCAGGCGTCGCGATCCAGCAGCGAACCCAGCATCTGGTCCTGGCGGCGGATCACCGCGGCATTGGCGGCGAAGGCCACCACCTCGGCTTTCGCGGCCAGCAGGTCACCCAGCGGCGCGCCGGCATCGGCGCCGACGGGAATCACCGCGGCCTGCACCCCACCCTGCCCGGCAGCACTGCGCTGCAGCTGCAGGCGCTGGGCATCCGGGGTCGCCAGGTTGGCCACGTTGTGCGCAGCCACCTGCACGCCCTGCTGGGCCGCACGCATCCCGCCGAGGGCAATTCCCATCACGTTGTCCATGGCGGTCTCCGGGCCGCACGACGTGGCCCTCCGGACCGGTTAACGGCCGGCGGACCGCGACCTTGAGTCCACATCGGCCCGACAGGCCCGAGTGGTAGCATATCCCCCTGATTTCAGCGCCTTTTGCCAATGCTCAGTTTTTTCCGCCGCAAGAAGCCCCAGGATGCCCCCGCAGCGGAGGCACCCAAGACCCAGCACTACTCGGCTGAAGAGCTGGCGGCGGCGTTCCCGTCGGCCGCGCCGATCGAGGACAAAGAGCCAGCACCGGTAGCCGTACCGGCCGCGCCTGCGCCGGTCGAGCCGCCGCCGGCAGCCGTCGCTCCGGTCGCTGTCGAGCCCACCCCGGTGGTTCCGGCTCCGGTCGTTCCCGCTCCGAGCGCTCCGCAACCGGCCGCCCGGATCGACGTCGCCCCGGTGGCGGCCCCGGCCATCGAACCGGCACCCGCGCCACTGCCTCAGCCCACCCCGGCACCGGTCACCGACGACCTGCCTGCCGCCGCCTCGATCGATGCCGTTCCGGCGCCTGCCGGCAAGCCCGGCTGGCGCGAACGCCTGCGCAACAGCGTCATCGCGCGCAGCTTCGGTGGACTGTTCTCGCGCAACCCCAAGCTCGACGACGATCTACTGGACGAGCTGGAAACCGCACTGATCACCGCCGACGTCGGCGTGGGCGCCACCACCGATCTGGTCGAGGGCCTGCGCAAGCGCATGAAGTCGCGCGAGTTCGCCGACGCCAATGCGCTGCTGGCCGCGTTGCGCGCCGAGCTGATCGCGATCCTGCAGCCGGTGGCCAAGCCGCTGGTGATCGATCGCAACGCCAAGCCCTTCGTGGTGCTCACCGTCGGCGTCAACGGCGTCGGCAAGACCACCACCATCGGCAAGCTGGCCAAGCGCTTCAAGGACGACGGCCACAGCCTGATGCTGGCTGCCGGCGATACCTTCCGCGCCGCCGCCGTGGCCCAGCTGCAGGCCTGGGGCGAGCGCAACGGCGTAGCCGTGGTCGCGCAGGGGCAGAACGCCGATGCCGCTTCGGTGGCATTCGACGCGCTGCAGGCCGGCAAGGCCCGCGGCACCTCGGTGCTGATCGCCGATACCGCCGGCCGCCTGCACACCCAGTCCGGCCTGATGAACGAGCTGGGCAAGATCCGCCGCGTGCTCGGCAAGATCGACCCCACCGCCCCGCACGAAGTGCTGATGGTGATCGACGGCACCACCGGCCAGAACGCGCTGTCGCAGTTGCGCCAGTTCAATGCCGCAGTGAACGTGACCGGCCTGGTGGTGACCAAGCTGGACGGCACTGCCAAGGGCGGCGTGGTGTTCGCGCTGGCCCGCGAGTTCGGCATCCCGATCCGCTTTGCCGGTATCGGTGAGCGCCCGGAAGACCTGCGCGTGTTCGACCCGGAAGCCTTCGTCGACGCCCTGCTGCCCGAAGCGCTGGGCGCCTGATACACCGCGCAGCCACGCATGGCGTGGCTCTACCGCAGCCTGGTAGAGCCACCCCACGGGTGGCTGCCTCTCTGGAACTCCAATGCCCCGCCAGCCGCACGCCAGCGCCGAAACTGCAGAACGGGACGATTTCGTCGCCCGCCTGCTGCACTGGTTCGACGGCCATGGTCGCCACGACCTGCCCTGGCAGCACCCACGCAGCCCCTATCGGGTCTGGCTGTCGGAAATCATGCTGCAGCAGACCCAGGTAGCCACGGTCATCCCGTACTTCCAGCGGTTCCTGCAGCATTTCCCGACGCTGCCCGACCTCGCCGCCGCCAGCAATGACGCGGTGATGGCGCAGTGGGCCGGGCTCGGCTACTACGCCCGCGCACGCAACCTGCATGCCGCCGCGAAGCGCTGCGTGGAACTGCACGACGGCGACCTGCCGCGCGATTTCGATGCCTTGCATGCCCTGCCCGGCATCGGCCGCAGCACCGCAGGTGCGATCCTCAGCCAGGCCTGGAACGATCCGTTCGCGATCCTCGATGGCAACGTCAAGCGCGTGCTCAGCCGTTACCACGGCATCGACGGCTTTCCCGGCCTGCCGGCCATCGAGAAACAGTTGTGGTCGATTGCCGAGGCGCACGTGGCGCAGGTGCCGGCCGGGCGAATGGCTGATTACACCCAGGCCCAGATGGACCTGGGTGCGACGGTGTGCAGCCGCGCCAAGCCAGCCTGCGTGATCTGCCCGCTGCAGGACGCGTGCGCGGCGCGCCACGAAGGCCGCACCGCCGAACTGCCCACGCCCAAGCCCAGCAAGGCCCTGCCCGAGCGCGAAGCGATGGCCCTGCTGCTGCGCGACGCCCAGCAGCGCGTGCTGCTGCAGAAGCGGCCGGACACCGGCATCTGGGCACAGTTGTGGACGCTGCCGCAGGCCGAGGCCGGCAGCGAACTGCAGGACTGGTTCGACGCGCACGTTGACGGCACGCTGGAAGACGCCGAGGAGCTGCCCGTGCTGCAGCACACCTTCAGCCACTACAAGCTGCACCTGCAGGTGCTGTCGCGGCAGGTGCACGGCCTGCGCGTGGAAGAACCCACGCTGCGCTGGGTCGCCACCGACGAACTGCCCGCGCTGGGCCTGCCGGCCCCCATCCGCAAGCTGCTCGATGGCGCCACGATCAAGGCGCCGAAACGAACGCCCAAGAAACCCCGCAACCACGAGTGAGTACCATGTCCCGAACCGTCTTCTGCCAGTACGAACAACGCGATGCCGAGGGCCTGGACTTCGTGCCCTACCCCGGCGAACTGGGCCAGCGCATCTTCAGCAACATCGGCAAGCAGGCCTGGGCCGCGTGGCTCGCGCACCAGACCATGCTGATCAACGAAAACCGCCTGTCGCCGCGCACCCCGGAGCATCGCGCATTCCTTGAGGGCGAACTGGTCAAGTTCCTGTTCGAGAAGGACGCGGAAAAGCCCGCCGGCTTCACCCCGGAAGCCTGACGCACGGGTAGTGCCGGCCGCTGGCCGGCATCGCGCAGATGCCAGGTTGCCGGCCAGCGGCCGGCACTACCGCGCTATTTCGTATTTTCCTCGCGCTCCTGCACCTGCGCCTGGCGCAGCTCCTGCTCGGAGGCACGCAGTGCCTTCACGTCCAGCTTGCGGATGCTGTTGATGAAGCACGGCATGCGCGGGCCACCGGTCGGGTCGCGCACCAGCACCTTGTCGAAACGCGATGACACGCGGCCCATGCTGCTGGTCAACCCGATGGCGGTGGCGTACGACAGGTCCGGGCACGGACCACTCAGTTCCAGCAGGTAAGCCTCGCTCGGCCGGGTCCACACCGCCAGCGCGCTGTCACCCAGTTCGGTCCAGCCATTGAGGCTGCCGAAGAACTGCATGTCGTTCTGCGGCGCGCCGGCGTGGGCGCGGTACAGATCCAGTTTCTCGGTACTGCTGAGCCGGCCGGTGGTCGCGCAGGCGGCCAGCGCCAGGCAGAGTCCGGCGATCAGGATCGGGGTCTTCATGGCGATCTCCTCGGGGAACCTGCTGCGATCATGCGCCGGCCGATGTGCGACCGGCGCGAGGGCAGGTAAACCCGTTCAGGCGCCGGGAGGCGGCCGTTGCCGGCCGCTCAGACGTCGGCGTGGGCCAGTGCGTGCAGGCGCCCTTCGCGCAGCTCCAGCACCCGGTCCAGGCGCCGCGCCAGGCTGCGGTCGTGGGTAACCAGCACCAGGCTGGTATGACGCGCGCGGTTGAGTTCCAGCATCAGCTCGAACACGGTGCCCGCGGTGCGGTCATCCAGGTTGCCGGTCGGCTCGTCACCGAGCACGCAGGCCGGATGATTGACCAGCGCACGTGCCACCGCGGCACGTTGGCGTTCGCCGCCGGACAGCTCGCCCGGCTTGTGGTCCAGGCGATGGCCGAGGCCGACCGCTTCCAGCAGCGTGGTGGCCCGGCTGCTCGCTTCGGCCACGGCAGTGCCGGCCAGCAGCACCGGCATCATCACGTTTTCCAGCGCGGTGAATTCCGGCAACAGGTGGTGGAACTGGTAGACGAAGCCCAGCGCCTGGTTGCGCAGCAGGCCGCGCGCGGTATCCGACAGCGCCGACATGCGCTGGCCCGTGACGTACACCTCGCCTGCAGTCGGAACATCCAGCCCGCCCAGCAGGTGCAGCAGCGTGCTCTTGCCGGCACCGGAGGCACCGATGATCGCCACCGTCTCGCCGGCGGTCACGGTCAGGTCCAGTCCATCGAACACCGGGGTCTGCATGCGCCCTTCGGCGTAGGTCTTGCCCAGTGCTTCGGCGCGGATCACTTCATCGCCGCGGTTGAAGACCTTATTCATAACGCAGGGCCTCCGCCGGCTGGGTGCGTGCTGCCCGCCAGGCGGGATACAGGGTGGCCAGGAAGCTCATCAGCAGCGCGACCACGGTGATCGCCACCACGTCGCCGGTCTGCATGTCGGTCGGCAGCCCGGTGATGTAGTAGACATCCTCCGGCAGCAGCTTGACGTTGAACACGCTCTCGATTGCACCGAGGATGCGTTCCAGGTTGAGGGTCAGGGTGATGCCGCCGATCAGGCCGGCCAGCGTGCCGAAGATGCCGATCAGCGAACCCTGCACCATGAACACCTGCATCACCCCGCCCGGGGTCAGGCCGAGGGTGCGCAGGATGGCGATGTCGGCCTGCTTGTCGGTCACCAGCATCACCTGCGAGGACACCAGGTTGAAGGCACCCATGGCGATGATCAGCGACAGCAGGATGCCCATCACCACCTTCTCCATGCGCAGCGAGTGGTAGAGGTTGGCGTTCTGCTGGGTCCAGTCACTCACGCGGTAGGCACCACCGAGGCTCTGCGCGAGGTCCACGCCCACTTCCAGCGAGCGGTCCATGTCGTGCAGCTTCAGCCGCACGCCGGTGGCGCCGTCGCTGCGCAGCACGCGCTCCAGGTCCTGCATGTTGGCGAAGCCGACGCCCCGGTCGACCTCGTTGTAGCCGGCCTCGAAGATGCCGCTGACGGTGAAGCGTTTCATCCGCGGCACGGCACCGGCAGGCGTGCCCTGCACTTCGGCGAAGGTCACCAGCACCTGGTCACCGACGTCGACGCCGAGCCAGATCGCCAGTTCCTTGCCCAGCAGCAGGTTGAAGCTGCCCGGCGTCAGGCTGGCATAGCTGCCCTTGGTGACCTTCTTGTCGATCACCGATACCTTCGGCTCCAGCGCCGGATCGATGCCCTGGATGATCGCACCCTGCACGCGCGGGCCGCTGATCATCGACTGGATCTCGATGTACGGCGCGGCACCGGCCACGCGCGGATCCTTGCGGGCCACGTCGACCACGCGCATCCAGTCCGGCATCGGCTCGCCGTCGCGGCTGATGGTGGTGTGCGCGGTCATCTGCAGCAGGCGGCTGCGGATTTCCTTCTGGAATCCGCTCATCACCGCCAACGTGGTGATCAGCACCGTAACGCCGAGCGCGATGCCCAGGATCGATGCCATCGAGATGAAGGAGATGAAGCCGTTGCGGCGCTTGGCGCGCAGGTAGCGCAGGCCGATGGCCACGGGAATGGGTTTGAACATGCAGGCACGCCGGTCAATTCAGCTTATGGTGCCATCGTACGGGGCTGACGGGAAACGGCGCGTGCGGCCACGGCCAGTCGCAGTTCACGTCGCTGCCCGGAATCGAGCACATCCGGCCAGAACAGCAGGCGCTGGCGGCGCCGATCCTCACGCCACAGCAACAACAGCCATGGGCCACGCACCACCAGCCGTGGCGTATCAACGTCCTGCCCGGCCACCTGCAGTGGCTCGGGAAGCGGCGGCAGAAGCACCTGCACGCGCGGCCTGCGCTGGCGCCAGGCCAGTTCGGCCAGGCCCGTGCACCAGGCCAGCACCACTGCGGGCATCAGCAGCCGTGAAGGCAGATCCGATGCGCGCAGCAGCCACGGCGCAGCCAGCAGCACCGCCAACTGGGCGGCGGCCTGCAGCCGCGAGGGGCGCCACTCAAGGCTTGAGGGCGAGGATCTTCTGCATGAGGGGGATCGCGTGCGCATGCGGGCAGGCCTCGTAGCCCATGAACCAGCGCCACAACTTATCGTCCTCGCAGTCGAGCAGGAACAGGAAAACCTCGCGCTCTTCGGTCGGCGCAGTGCTCCACTCGTGGTCCAGGTAGCGGCCGAACAGCTGGTCCAGCTCACGCATGCCGCGGCGGCAGCGCCAGCGCAGCTTCTTCAGCAGAACATCTTCTTCCATCGAGCTTCTCCAGATACAGCAAAGCCACGCATGGCGTGGCTCTACTGGGGTGGCACAGCCACGCGTGGCGTGGCTCTACCCGGTACAGCCAGGCCTGATCAGGCGCGGCGTTCCATCATCAGCTTCTTGATCTCGGCAATCGCCAGCGCCGGGTTCAGGCCCTTCGGGCAGGTCCGGGCACAGTTCATGATGGTGTGGCAGCGGTACAGCTTGAACGGATCTTCCAGATCGTCCAGGCGCGCACCGGTGTCCTCATCGCGCGAGTCGATGATCCAGCGGTAGGCCTGCAGCAGGATCGCCGGGCCCAGGTAACGCTCGCCGTTCCACCAGTAGCTCGGGCAGCTGGTCGAGCAGCAGGCGCACAGGATGCACTCGTACAGGCCGTCCAGCTTCTTGCGGTCTTCCGGCGACTGCAGGCGCTCGCGGTCCGGCGGTGCCGGGGTCTGGGTGCGGATCCACGGCTTGATCGACGCGTACTGCGCGTAGAAGTGGGTCAGGTCCGGAACCAGGTCCTTGACCACGTTCATGTGCGGCAGCGGGTAGATCGGCACTTCCTTCTTGCCGCAGTCCGAGATGGCTCGGGTGCAGGCCAGGGTGTTGGTGCCGTCGATGTTCATGGCGCACGAACCACAGATACCTTCGCGGCACGAGCGGCGGAAGGTCAGGGTCGGGTCGATCTCGTTCTTGATCTTGATCAGGGCGTCCAGGACCATCGGGCCACAGGCGTCCAGATCGACTTCATAGGTATCGGTGCGCGGGTTGCTGTCGTCGTCCGGACTCCAGCGGTAGATCTTGAAGGTGCGCACATTCTTGCCGCCGTTCTTGACGGGGAAATGCTTGCCCTTCGTGATCTTGGAATTCTTGGGGAGTGAAAACTCGGCCATGGCTGCTCTCGTTGGCTCAGGCGGCCCGCGCCCGTGGGCGCGGATTGCATGGTAGGCGGGGTCGGATCAGTACACGCGCGGCTTCGGCGGCACCACGGACACGTCGTCGGTCAACGTGTACATGTGCACCGGACGGTAGTCGAAGCTGCACTTGCCCTTCTCGTCGACGCTGACCAGGGTGTGCTTCTGCCAGTTGACGTCGTCGCGGTCCGGGAAGTCCTCGTGCGCATGCGCGCCGCGGCTTTCCTTGCGCTGTTCGGCCGAGTTGATCGTCGCCACCGCATTGAGCAGCAGGTTGTTCAGCTCGTAGGTCTCGATCAGGTCCGAGTTCCACACCAGCGAACGGTCGGAGACCTTCACGTCCTGGAACGAGTCGAAGATCTTGTCCATCTTCTCGCAGCCTTCCTTCAGCGTCTGGCTGGTGCGGAAGACCGCCGCGTCGGCCTGCATGGTGCGCTGCATGCGATCGCGGATGACCGAAGTCGGGGTATCGCCGTTGGCGTGGCGCAGCTTGTCCAGCAGCCCCAGCGCCTTGTCGCAGGCATCGGCCGGCAGCGGCTTGTGCGCGGCGCCCGGCTTGATGGTCTCGGCGCAGCGGTTGGCCACGGCACGGCCGAACACCACCAGGTCCAGCAGCGAGTTCGAGCCCAGGCGGTTGGCGCCGTGCACGGACACGCAGGCCGCTTCGCCGATGGCGTACAGGCCCGGCACTACCGCGTTGTCGTTGTCGCCGACCTTCTGCACCACTTCGCCGTGGTAATTGGTCGGGATGCCGCCCATGTTGTAGTGCACGGTCGGGATGACCGGAATCGGCTGCTTGTGCACGTCGACGCCGGCGAAGATGCGGGCGCTCTCGGCGATGCCCGGCAGCTTCTCGTCGATCACGCCCGGGCCGAGGTGGGTCAGGTCGAGCAGGATGTGGTCCTTGTGCTCGCCGACGCCGCGGCCTTCGCGGATCTCGATGGTCATCGAACGGCTGACCACGTCGCGCGAGGCCAGGTCCTTGTAGTGCGGCGCGTAACGCTCCATGAAGCGCTCGCCGCTGCTGTTGCGCAGGATGCCACCTTCACCGCGGACACCCTCGGTGATCAGGCAGCCGGCGCCGTAGATGCCAGTCGGGTGGAACTGCACGAACTCCATGTCCTGCATGGCGATGCCGGCACGCATGGCCAGGCCGCCACCGTCGCCGGTGCAGGTGTGCGCCGAGGTGGCGCTGAAGTAGGCACGGCCGTAGCCGCCGGTGGCCAGCACCACGCCCTGGGCGCGGAACAGGTGCAGGGTGCCGTCGGACATGTCCAGGGCCAGCACGCCGCGGCAGGCGCCTTCCTCGTCGAAGATCAGGTCAAGCGCGAAGTACTCGATCATGAAGCGCGCATCGTGCTTCAGCGACTGCTGGTACAGCGTGTGCAGCATCGCGTGGCCGGTACGGTCGGCCGCCGCGCAGGTACGCTGCGCCGCCGGGCCTTCGCCATACTTGGTGGTCATGCCACCGAACGGCCGCTGGTAGATCTTGCCTTCGGCGGTGCGTGAGAACGGCACGCCGTAATGTTCGAGCTCGATGATGGCCGGGATGGCCTCACGGCACATGTACTCGATGGCGTCCTGGTCGCCCAGCCAGTCCGACCCCTTGATGGTGTCGAAGAAGTGGTAGCGCCAGTCGTCCTCGCCCATGTTGCCGAGCGCGGCCGAGATACCGCCCTGGGCGGCAACGGTGTGAGAACGGGTCGGGAAGACCTTGGTCAGGCACACGGTCTGCAGGCCCTTGGCGGCCAGGCCGAACGTGGCGCGCAGGCCGGCACCGCCGGCGCCGACCACGACCATGTCGTACTTGTGTTCGGTGATCTTGTAAGCGGACATCTAATCTGGATTCCTGTGTAGGTGCCTGGGCTCAGGCAACGCCGAGGGCGATGCGGCCCACCGCAAACACACTGACGATCATGCCGAGCACGGCGACGAACTTCACCGCGGTCTGCAGCACCAGGGCCAGCAGCGATTCGTGGATGTAGTCTTCCAGCACGACCTGCATGCCGAGCTGCGCGTGCCAGAACATGGCGATCAGCAGGCCGATCAACGGCACCGCGTTCCACGGCTTGGCCACGGCGGCGGCGGCGGTGGCGTAGTCCGAGCCCAGCAGGCCCAGCACGAAGACCAGGAACCAGATGCCCAGCACCACCAGTGCGGCGGCGGTCAGGCGCTGGTGCACGAAGTGCTCGGTGCCGGTCTTGGCCGAGCCAAGGCCGCGCACGTTCTTCAACGGGGTACGGAACTTGCTCACGCGGCACCTCCGAACATCACATAGGCCCACACCAGCAGGGTGATCACCAGGCTGCCGATGACCGACAGCCAGCTGCTGCGGATGAAGGCGGGGATGCTGAAGCCGATGGCGAAGTCCTGCACGACGTGGCGGATGCCATTGCACAGGTGATAGGCGAACGACCATGTCCACGCGAACAGGAACACGCGGCCATACCAGGCCCCGGCATGGCCGGTGAAGCAGTTCCAGGACTCGGGCCCCATCATCAGGGCCAGCAGGCCGGCGGCGATGATGAGGGCACCAACAGACAGAAAGACGCCAGTGGCTCGATGCAGGATCGAGGTGGCCATCTGAATCTGCCAGCGATACACCTGAAGGTGCGGGGAAAGTGGGCGTTGTCTGGTCGCCATTCGCTGGGCTCGTTGTCTCGGCTGGGCGGCACACGGCCGCGTTGGCTCAATGCTGATCAGAAATCGATGCAGCGTCCGTTTTTCTCCCAATCGCCATACCGCACCGGATCAAGTCCGCCGCGGCCGCCGAATTCTTCCGCTTTTTCCTGTTCCACGGGCACGGGTGCCGCGGGGACCAGCGGGGCTTCAGATTCGCCGTCGGGAGTGGGGGTTGTTTGGCCTATCATGTTCGGTCTCGCAACGCACAAATTTTAGACCTCGTTCACGTGCCTGACAACCTGCCCCCTGCTTTCGTCGGATATCCGCGCCTGCCCGGCCACCAGCTGCTGAGCCTGCAGGGCCCGGATGCGGCTGTCTTTGCCCACGCCCAGTTCAGCAGCGATGTCACCGCCCTGCCCCTGCAGCATTGGCAGTGGAGTGCCTGGCTGAGCGCCAAGGGCCGCACCCTGGCGGTGTTCCAGCTGCTTCGGCTGGCCGACGACCACGTGATGCTGGTGCTGGCTGACGGCGATGCCGATGCGATTGCGTCGCAACTGCAGCGCTTCGTGTTCCGCCGCAAGGTGAAGGTGCAGGTGCGCAGCGATCTGGCGGCGGCTGGCGCGTTCACCGCGCCCGAGGCCGCCAGCGGCGCGGCGATTGCGCAGACCGCAGGCGACGGCTGGGAGCTGGACCTGGGCAGCGATGCCCTGCCGCGCACCCTGCGCATTGGCAGCGCCGACGCGTTCGCGGCCGGCAATGAAGCCGATGAGGCCGCTTTCGCCCTGGCCTGGCGCCAGGCCGACCTGCGCTACGGCCTGCCGCGGCTGGAAGAAGGCCAGCGCGAAGTGTGGACCCCCCAACAGCTGGGCCTGGACCGCCTGAACGGCTACAGCGTGAAGAAGGGCTGCTATCCCGGCCAGGAAATCGTCGCCCGCACCCACTTCCTCGGCAAGGCCAAGCGTGCGGTGCAGTTGCTGCATACCGCAGCACCGGCACAGGCCGGCGATGGCGTGCAGCAGGATGGCGCGGGGCTGGGCACGATTGCCAGCGTGGCCGGCGACCTGGCACTGGCGGTACTGCCACTGGAGGCCAGCGACGCTGACCTGCAGGTGGGCGATGCCATTGCGCAGCGCGTGCCGTTGCTGGATGGCCTGGCCCGCTGAAGCAGGCGGGGACCTGCACGGGTGGGTGCAGGAATGGTAGTGCCGGCCGCCGGGCGGCCCCCCAGCCGGGGTGTGGGTTGCCGCCCGCCGGCGGCCCCAACCCCTAAA
>NZ_JCACKF010000014.1:21862-28641 GCF_059505245.1 Stenotrophomonas sp. | reverse complement strand
GGCGGGCCGGGCGGGGGGCCGACACCTTGGGTGGTTGGGGGTGCCGGCCCGCCCCCCGGCACTACCCCTTACAGGCGCGCGCCGGTTTCCGGATTGAAGAAATGCAGGCCCTGCGGATGGATCGCCACGCGGATCTGCTCGCCCACCTCGGGCAGCGCCTGCGGCGCCACGCGCATGGTCAGCGCGTGCTGGCCACTGCTCAGGTTGACGAAGATCTCGTTACCGACCGGTTCGATGCCTTCAATGCGTGCGACGAACGCATGCGCATCGTCGGCGGCCGCCGGCTGCAGGTGCTCCGGACGCACGCCCACCGCGATCGGCTTCTGCAGCCAGGCCGGATCGATGGTGGCCTGGCCCAGCGGTGCACGCCACTCACCATCGACCACGGTCACGCCACCGGCATCGCCCTGCAGCGTACCGCGCAGCACGTTCATCGCCGGGCTGCCGAGGAAGCCGGCCACGAATAGGTTGGCGGGGCGATCGTACAGCGCCATCGGCGTATCGATCTGCTGGATGACGCCATCCTTCAGCACCACGATGCGCTGGCCCAGGGTCATCGCTTCGACCTGGTCGTGCGTCACGTAGATCATGGTGGTGCCCAGCTTGCGGTGCAGCTGCGCGATCTCGGTACGCACGCTGTGGCGCAGCTTGGCATCCAGGTTGGACAGCGGTTCGTCGAGCAGGAACACCGCCGGCTCGCGCACCAGCGCACGGCCCAGCGCGACACGCTGGCGCTGGCCACCGGACATCGCCTTGGGCAGCTTGTCCATCATCTCGGTCAGGCCCAGCGTCTGCGCCGCCTCGGCGATGCGCTTGTCGATGGTCGCCTTGTCGTGACCGCGCAGCTTCAGGCCAAAGGCCAGGTTCTCGGCCACGGTCATGTGCGGGTACAGCGCATAACTCTGGAACACCATCGCGATGTCGCGATCCTTCGGCGCCACGTCGTTGACCACGCGATCACCGATGGTCAGCGTGCCGCCGCTGATCTCCTCCAGGCCAGCCACCATCCGCAGCAGGGTCGACTTGCCACAGCCGGACGGGCCGACCAGCACCATCAGCTCGCCATCGGCGACCTCGAAGCTGGCGTCCTTCACCGCGACCTGGCCGTTGTCATAGACCTTGCGCACACCCTGCAACTGCACTTTTGCCATATCACCTATCCGGTCCGCCCGAAGCCGGGCTGTCTTTTGGGACTGCCTCGGCCCTCCCGATGGCAGTGATGATTGCGCGCTTGCCGCATGACGGCGAGCACTGCAATCGAATACAGTTGCCCATTCTGCCATGTAAACGTTTTCACGTGGCACTATCCGATGATCGGTGCGCACCGATCTGCGTCGGCGGTTGAACGAAGGTTCCGCCGAGGCAGTGGTTTCGAATGGAACGGTCTTCCGGCACCCCGGAGAACGCCCCTGACGAACCTCGGACAGGCAGTTGCGCGGATGTCCCCCGAACCCAGCCATGAAGCGATTGACAACGATGTCACCCGGATCTGAAACTCGAGCGATGCACGACACCCTCTTCCTGTTCGGTGCCACAGGTGATCTGGCCCAGCGCTACCTGTTCCCTTCGCTGCTTCGCCTGCTTGGCGACGGCCTGCTGCCGGAGGACTTCCGCATCCGTGCGCTGGCCCTGTCCGGGCATGACACCGAAGCCTTCCATGACATCCTGCGGCCGCGCCTGCAGCAGGCCATGCCGATGGCCACGCAGGACGACATCAGCGCCCTGCTGCGTCGCATCGACTACCGCTCGGTGGACCTGCGCGACGTCGACTCGGTTGCCGCCGCGGTCGCCGACCTCGTGCACCGCAAGTGCGTCAGCTACCTCGCCATCCCGCCGGGCCTGTACATCTCCACCTGCGAAGGCCTGGCCAAGGGCGGCGCCCTCGCCGCGCCGGCACGCCTGATGCTGGAAAAGCCGATCGGCAGCGACAGCGAGAGCGCCGAGGAAATCATCAGCACCATCGGCCAGTGGATCGACGAGGACCGCGTGTTCCGCCTCGACCACTACCTGGGCAAGGCCGCGGTGCAGAACCTGATCGCACTGCGCTTCGGCAACACGCTGCTGGAAGCGGTGTGGAACCGCAACTACATCGAATCGGTGCACATCCTGGTGGCCGAAAGCGAAGGCGTGGATGGCCGCGATGCCTATTACGCCCGCTCCGGCGCACTGCGCGACATGGTGCAGAGCCACATCCTGCAGCTGCTGTGCATGGTGGCGATGGAACCACCGGCATCGCTGGAAGCCGATCGCATCCGCGACGAGAAGGTCAAGGTGCTGCGCGCCCTGCGCCCGCTCGATGCCAGGCACGCCGCGCGTGACAGCATCCGTGGCCGCTACACCGCCGGCACCATCAATGGCCAGCCGGCACAGGCCTACCAGCCGCCGGAAGGCAGCGACGTGGAAACCTTCGCCGGTGTCACCGCGCATATCGACAACTGGCGCTGGAGCGGCGTGCCGTTCCACCTGGTCACCGGCAAGCGCCTGCCCGAGCGCACCACCCGCGTGGTGGTCACGCTGAAGCCGGTCACCCACTGGCTGTTCGAGCGCCCGCAGCGCGCGCAGGCCGCACCGAACCGCCTGGTGTTCCAGCTGCAGCCGCAGGAAAACATCGAACTGGGCCTGATGAGCAGCCTGGCAGGCCCGGAATGGGGCGCGCTGGAGCTGCATCCGCTGGAGCTGGAACTGTCGGTGCCGACCGGCCTGCACCGCCGTATCGCTTACGAACGCTTGTTCCTGGATGCCTTCAACGGCAACCACACGCTGTTCGTGCGCGATGACGAAGTGCGTGCGGCCTGGGCCTGGATCGACAGCGTCGCCGACGCCTGGAAGGACGCCAAGCTGCCGCTGGAGCCCTACCCCGCCGGCCAATGGGGCCCGGGCAATGCGGGCGGGTTCCTGCCGCAGGACCTGGACGCGCCCGACAGCGGAGCGTCGGCATGAGTGCCAGCTCGCAGCCAGTGCTGGTCGCCGACATCGGTGGCACCAACGCGCGCTTCGCCCTGGCCGACACCTCGCTGGACGCACCGCTGCAGAAGGACAGCATCCGCGAGTACGCGGTGGCGGAGTTCCCCTCGCTGGGTGATGCCGCGCGCCACCATCTGGAACAGATCGGCGCCACGGCAAGCCGCGGCGTGTTCGCCGTGGCCGGTCGCGTGGATGGTGACGAAGCACGCATCACCAACCATCCGTGGGTAATCTCGCGCAGCCGCACCGCTGCCATGCTCGGGTTCGACGAACTGCACCTGATCAACGACTTCGCCGCGCAGGCGATGGCGATTTCGCTGCTGCAGCCCGATGACGTGGTCCAGGTCGGTGGGGCTGCCTGGGTACCGGGCAAGCCCGGCCAGCCACGCAACTACGCGGTGATCGGGCCCGGTACCGGGCTCGGCGTCGGCGGCCTGATCATGCGTCACGGCCGTTGCTATCCGCTGGAAACCGAAGGCGGCCATGTCAGCTTCCCGCCGGGAACCCCGGAAGAGATCCGCATCCTGGAGATCCTGTCCGAGCAGTTCGGCCGCGTCTCCAACGAGCGCCTGATCTGCGGCCCCGGCCTGGTCAACATCCATCGCGCCGTGTGCGAGATGGCCGGCATCGATCCGGGCCAGCTGCAGCCGGTGGACGTGACCGCCCGCGCCCTGCACGGCGATCCGCAGGCGATGCGCACCGTGGATGTGTTCTGCGCCGTGTTCGGCGCCATTGCTGGCGATCTGGTGCTGACCCAGGGCGCCTGGGACGGCGTGTTCCTGACCGGCGGGCTGACCCCGAAGATGCTCGATTCGCTGCAGCACTCCGGTTTCCGCCAGCGCTTCGAGCACAAGGGCCGGTTCTCTTCCATCATGGCGCGCGTGCCCTCGTTGGCGGTGATGCATCCCCACGCCGGACTGCTGGGCGCCGCCGCCTATGCCGCCGACGCCGAACGTGACGCACCTGGAGTTGCCGCATGAGCCCCACCACCTTCCACGACGACCGCATCGAGTTCATCAACCATGGCGATGCCGATGGCTGGATCGAAGCCGTTGCCGCCGAGATGGCGCACACCCTCAACCACGACATCAACGAAGTGGGCCGCGCCCGCATCCTGCTGTCTGGCGGCACTACACCGGCGCCGGTCTACCAGGCGCTGGCCGAGTTGGACGTGCACTGGGACCGGGTGGAAGTGAGCCTGGCCGACGAGCGCTGGCTGTCGCCGCAGGATCGCGACAGCAATGCCTGGCTGGTGCGCGAGCACCTGCTGAAACGCGCCGAGGGTGCGCATTTCGATCCACTGGTGCGGATCGGCAAGCCCCTGCCCGAATGCGTGTACACCGCCAACCTGCAGGCACAGCACAGCCAGCCGCCGAGCCTGGTGGCACTGGGCATGGGCAACGACGGCCACACCGCCTCGCTGTTCCCGGGCTCGAAGGACCTCGCCCGCGCACTGGAAAGCACCCTGCCCTATGCCGCGCTGGATGCCACCGGCTGCCCGGGTGCGAACCAGTGGCCGCTGCGCATCACGCTGACCCCGCATGGGCTGCGCCAGTGCCGACAGCGCCTGCTGCTGCTGCGCGGCAAGCAGAAGCTGCAGGTGCTGCGCCAAGCGTTGGACAGCAACGACGCCCAGCAGTATCCGATCCTCAACGCGATCAACCTGGAAGGCGCGCGCCTGCGCGTCCACTGGGCTGATTGATGTCGGCGGCGGTGCCCTGCCGCCGCTTGCCTCTCGCCACCTTGAACGCCGGTAGCCAATGAGCCTCCATCCGCAATTGCAAGCCATCACTGAGCGTGTCATCCGCCGCAGCGCCGCCTCGCGTGCCGCCTACCTGGCCGCGATCGACGCCTCCCTGCGCGAAGGCCCGTTCCGCAGCCGCCTGAGCTGCGGCAACCTCGCCCATGGATTCGCCGCCTGTGGCGGTACCGACAAGAGCCGCCTGCGCGGCGGCGTGACGCCGAACCTGGGCATCATCACCGCCTACAACGACATGCTCTCGGCGCACCAGCCGTTCGAGACCTATCCCGAGCAGATCCGCGAGATCGCCCGCGAGCTGGGCGCCACCGCACAGGTCGCCGGCGGCGTCCCTGCGATGTGCGACGGTGTCACCCAGGGCCGTGGTGGCATGGAGCTGTCGCTGTTCTCGCGCGATGTCATTGCCCAGGCCACGGCCATCGGCCTCAGCCATGACATGTTCGATACCACCGTCTACCTCGGCGTGTGCGACAAGATCGTGCCGGGCCTGCTGATCGGTGCGCTGGCCTTCGGCCATCTGCCGGCGGTGTTCGTACCGGCCGGCCCGATGACCCCGGGCATCCCGAACAAGCAGAAGGCCGAAGTGCGCGAGCGCTACGCCGCCGGTGAGGCCACCCGCGAAGAGCTGCTGGAAGCCGAGTCCGCGTCGTACCACGGTGCGGGCACCTGCACCTTCTACGGCACGGCCAACTCCAACCAGGTGCTGCTGGAAGCCATGGGCGTGCAGTTGCCGGGCGCCTCGTTCGTCAATCCAGGCACGCCGCTGCGCGACGCCCTGACCCGCGAGGCAACCGAACGAGCGCTGGACATCACCGCACTGGGCGACGACTTCCGCCCGCTGGGCCGGATCATTGACGAGCGCGCGATCATCAACGCGGTCATCGCGCTGATGGCCACTGGCGGTTCGACCAACCACACCATCCACTGGATCGCGGTAGCGCGTGCGGCCGGCATCGTGCTGACCTGGGACGACTTCGACGAACTGTCGCAGCTGATTCCGCTGCTGGCCCGTGTCTATCCGAACGGCGAGGCCGACGTGAACCGTTTCGCGGCCGCTGGCGGCCCGGCGTTCGTGTTCGGCGAGCTGATCAAGGCGGGCCTGATGCACGGCGACCTGGTCAGCGTGGCGCGTGGCGGCATGGCCGACTATGCGCGCGAGCCGCAGCTGCGTGACGGCCGGCTGGTCTACCTGCCGGGCCTGGAACACAGTGCCGATGACGAAGTGGTGCGTGGCGTCGACAATCCGTTTGAGCACCAGGGTGGCCTGCGCCTGCTGCGCGGCAACCTCGGCAAGTCGCTGATCAAGCTGTCGGCGGTGAAACCGCAGTACCGAACGATCGAAGCACCGGCGGTGGTGGTCGATGCACCGCAGGTATTGAACAAGCTGCACGCCGGTGGCCTGCTGCCGCAGGACTTCGTGGCGGTGGTGCGTTACCAGGGCCCGCGTGCCAACGGCATGCCCGAACTGCATTCGCTGGCACCGCTGCTGGGCCTGCTGCAGAACCAGGGCCGGCGCGTGGCACTGGTCACCGACGGCCGCCTGTCCGGTGCCTCGGGCAAGATTCCGGCGGCGATCCATGTGACGCCGGAAGCGGCACGCGGTGGTCCGCTGGCCAAGGTCCGCGAAGGCGACATGATCCGCCTCGATGGTGAGGCCGGCACGCTGGAAGTGCTGGTGGACGCGGCCGAGTGGGCCGCGCGTCCGCTGGCCCCGAACACGGCGCCTGCCGCGCATGACCTGGGCCGCAACCTGTTCGCGATCAACCGTCGCGTGGTGGGTCCGGCTGATCAGGGCGCGATTTCGATTTCGTGCGGGCCGGCGGCGGCCGATGGCGGGCCGTGGGAATACGACGCGGAGTACGAGCTGGGGCACGATGCCGCAGCGGCGGCGGCGCCGCATGAGGCAAAAGACGCCTGAAGCGAAAAGCGGCGGCAGGCTTCCCGGCCTGGGCAGTAGAGCGCCCGGGGGGGGGGCCCGGGGAAAACCAAAACATGGGGGGGGGGGGGGGGGGCCAAGCCCCACCCGGGGCCCGCCCCGGCGCGCGAAAACCCCAGG
>NZ_JCACKF010000014.1:0-21852 GCF_059505245.1 Stenotrophomonas sp. | reverse complement strand
CCTGGGCAGTAGAGCGCCCGGGCCGGGACACGCCGTAAACCCATCCATGGGGGCTTGGTCGCGGCATCCATGCCGCTCACGGTCCCGGCCAGGGCGCTCTACTGCCCTTGGACAATTCCCGGCGCGTCATTTGCGCTGCGGCCACTGAATCTAGAAGAGCAAAGGCAAGGGCAAAAGCATGGGTATCGAACAACATCAGGTGAAGGCGGCGGAGTTGTTGCGTGCGGCGGGCATCCTGCCGGTGGTGACGATTCATACGCTGGACCAGGCGCGTGCGGTCAGTGCGGCGTTGCTGGAAGGTGGCCTGCCGGCGATCGAGTTGACGCTGCGTACGCCAGTGGCGATGGAAGCATTGGCGATGCTCAAGCGCGAGCTGCCGGACGTGGTGGTGGGCGCCGGCACGGTGCTGACCGTGGAGCAGATGCAGCAGTCGATCGATGCGGGCGCGGACTTCCTGGTGACCCCGGGTACGCCACCGGCGCTGGCCGATGCGCTGGCGGCGGCACCGCTGCCGGTAGTGCCGGGTGCGGCCACGCCGACCGAACTGCTGTCGCTGTATGCGCGCGGCTTCCGCGTGTGCAAGCTGTTCCCTGCCACCGCCGTGGGGGGGCTGGCGATGATCAAGGGTCTGGCCGGCCCGGTTGCCGACCTCAAGCTGTGCCCGACCGGCGGCATCACCGAAAACACCGCCGCCGAGTACCTCGAGCAGAAGAACGTGGTCTGCATCGGTGGTTCGTGGATGGTGCCGGGCAGCTGGATCGCCGACGGTCAGTGGGACAAGGTGCGCGCCAGCGCCGCCGACGCCGCGAAGATCATCAAGCGCGTACGCGGCCACTGAGCCCGACACAGCTGTAGAGCCGAGCCCACGCTCGGCTCCGCGCCCGCAGGCCGGAAAGCAGCCGAGCATAGGCTCGGCTCTACATTTCCTCTATCGGCAGTGACGGCGCACGGAACCTGTCGGTGGCCCTGCGGAGGGCTCAGCCGTTGGCCGAATCCCTTACAGCGGCCGTGCCGGATCCACCAGCCCGTACTGGCTGGCCATGCGCGCCAGCGCGATGTTCTCGTGGATCCCCATCTTCTCGAACAGCCGCGCCTTGTGCGTGTTCACTGTCTTCGCGCTCAGGCTCAGGCGCCGCGCGATGTCTTCCTGGCGCAGGCCCTGGGTCAGCAGCAACGCCACTTCCAGCTCGCGCGGCGACAGGCTGTCGAATGGAGAGCCGTTGCCTTCAACGGTCGACAAGGCCAGGTTCTGCGCGATGCTGGTGCCCAGGTAGCGACGGCCCATGGCCACATCGCGCACCGCACGCAGCAGCTCCTGTGCATCGCAGCCCTTGCCGATGTAGCCCGCAGCCCCGGCTTCCAGCAAGCGCTTCGGCAGCGGCCCGTCTTCCAGCACCGACACGATCACCACGCGGGTGTTGCGATGGCTGCGGACGATGCGCTCGGTCACCTCCATGCCACTCACGCCGGGCAGGTGCAGGTCGCACAGCACCACGTCCGGCAGCAGCTGGCGGACGTCGCGCAGCGCATCTTCGCCGGTCTCGGCTTCGCCCACCACCTCGATGTCGGTCTCCCCCGACAGGATCATCTTCATCCCGGTGCGGACCAGTGCGTGGTCATCCACCAGGTAGACTCGAATCGTCATTCACGTACCTCTTCGAATGCGGCCATTGCAGGTCAAGCTAGGCAGGGCGCCGATACCCCTGCAAGCACGTTCGAGATGCGACCCGGGCATTCTGCCTTGCGCATCACAGTACCGCGCGTTGTGCTTGCCCCCTGTCTTGCAGAACCTGCTGCAACGAAACAACTGATCTATTACGTAGACGCCCCGGAGGGGCCATCCACGTCAATCCCCCTGTGATGATGCTTCGCTGGCCGTCGCTGGCGGCGAATCCTGACGCCGCCAAGGATGCCGGCGACTGAACATGACCAGATAGCACCCTACCACCCAAACCAGCGCGGCACACCATCCGGCCAGGATATCGGAGGGGTAATGCACGCCCAGATAGACCCGGGAGACGCTGACCAGCAGGCTGAACGCGGGCGCCAGCAGCAGCACCGGCCAGCGCCAGCGGGTGTTCCAGGCCAGCAGCACCAGGGTCACGGCCAGGGTCATCGAGCCCATCGCGTGGCCGCTGGGAAAGCTGAACGTCGATTCCGGCGCGATCGATTCCCACAGGCTGGGGCGCTGGCGCTGGAAGAAATGCTTGCTGCCCATGTTCAGCAGCGCCGAGCCGACGAAGCTGACCGCCACGAACGTGGCCTCACGCCAACGCCGGTAGCCCAGCAGCACGCCGATGATCAGCACGTCGGCGGGAATCAGGAACCATTCGTAGCCCAGCCTGGAAATGAGCACGAAGAAACGGTCCAGCAGCGGTGAGTGCAGGCCATGCATCTGCCACAGCAGCGGCGCATCGAAATGGAACGATTCAAACTCGTGCACTTCGTCGGCCAGGGCGACGAATCCCGCCAACGGCAGCAGCACGCCACCGAACAGCAGCACCAGGCGCCAGGCATTGTGCGCCATCCAGTGGCGGAAACCGGAGGCGGACTCCGGCGCAGCGAGGATCGCAGGCTTATCCGGCGCTTCGGACATATTTGTGTTCGACGTAATCGTCGATCAGGGCGACGAACTCCTGGGCGATGTTCTCGCCACGCAGGGTCACCTTCTTCTCGCCATCGACGAACACGGGCGCGGCCGGGGTTTCACCGGTGCCCGGCAGGGAAATACCGATGTTGGCGTGCCGCGACTCACCCGGCCCATTGACGATGCAGCCCATCACCGCCAGGGTCATGTTCTCCGCACCCGGATGGTGGATCTTCCACAGCGGCATCTTCTCGCGCACGTGGTTCTGCACCACCTTGGCCAGTTCCTGGAAGAACTCGGAGGTGGTGCGGCCGCAGCCCGGACAAGCCGTGACCAGCGGCGTGAAGGCACGCTGGCCGGTGGTCTGCAGCAGTTCCTGGGCGACGATCACTTCCTGCGTGCGCGACTGGCCCGGTTCCGGGGTCAGCGAGATGCGGATGGTGTCACCGATGCCTTCCTGCAGCAGCACGCCCAGCGCCGCCGACGAGGCGACGATGCCCTTGCTGCCGATACCGGCCTCGGTCAGGCCCAGGTGCAGGGCAAAATCGGAGCGCTGGGCCAGGTCGCGGTACACCGCGATCAGCTCCTGCACGCCACTGACCTTGGCCGACAGCACGATGCGATCGCGCGGCAGGCCGAGCTCCACCGCCTGCTCGGCCGAATCCAGCGCCGAACGGATCAGCGCCTCGCGCAGCACGCGACCGGCATCCCAGGGCTGCTCGCGCAGGTTGTTCTCGTCCATCAACTTCGCCGCCAGGGCCTGGTCCAGCGAGCCCCAGTTGGCACCGATGCGCACCGGCTTGTTGTAGCGGATCGCGAACTCGATCAACTGGGCGAACTGCAGGTCCTTCTTCTTGCCGAAGCCGACGTTGCCCGGGTTGATGCGGTACTTGGCCAGCGCTTCGGCACATGCCGGCTCGGCGGTCAGCAGCTGGTGGCCGTTGTAGTGGAAATCACCGATCAGCGGCACGTCGATGCCCATCATCGCCAGCTTGTCGACGATGCGCGGGATCGCCGCAGCGGCTTCCACGGTATTGACGGTCAAACGCACCATTTCCGAACCGGCCCGCCACAGCTCGGCCACCTGCTTCACGCTGGAGGCCACGTCGGACGTGTCGGTGTTGGTCATCGACTGCACCACGACCGGCTTGCCTCCGCCTACGGTGACCCCGCCGATCTGCACGGCATGGGTCTGGCGGCGGGGCCAGGAGGTGGCATCGGAGGGAGGAGTCGGGCGGGTGACGGCGTCGTGCATGGGCGCATTCTACCGCCCGCCCCCGCATTCCGGGTGACTCGCATTCAGCCGGTGGCACGGCTGCGGCCGATTGTCGCAGGCACAGCCGCCCGTGAACGCATACGATGAGCGTGAATGACCGGTCCCGACGCTCCGTTTCTCCGTACCCTGTGCAGCCTGCGCTGGCTTGCCGTAGGCGGCCAGGCCGCCACCATCCTGGTTGCCACCTGGGTGCTGGGCCTGCCGTTGCCGCAGCTGCCGCTATGGGCCGGCGTGGCGGTGCTGGCCCTGTTCAACATCTATACCCAGTTGCGTCCGGACGCGGCTGACACCGCACCGCTGACCGCGTTCGGCCACATCCTGGTGGACGTGATCATCCTGACCTGGATGGTCGGCTGGAGCGGCGGCATGGCCAACCCGTTCAGCTCGCTGTTCCTGATCCTGATCGCGCTGGCCGCGTTCGCCCTGCCCCTGCGCTGGGCACTGGCGGTCGCACTGGCCTGCCTGCTCGGCTACGCCGCCAGCGGCATCTTCGGCCAGCCATTGCCGGACGGTTATTTCCGCGCGCAGGACCTGAATCGCTGGGGCGTGGTCGCCAACTTCCTGATTTCCGCCGCGGTGGTACTGGCCTTCTCCACCCGGCTGGCGCTGGCCCTGCGGGAGCGCGAACTGGAACTGTCGGCACTGCGCGAGCGCTTCGCCCGCAACGAGGGCATCGTCGCGCTGGCCACCCATGCCGCCTCGGTGGCGCATGAACTGAACACGCCGCTGGCGACCATGACCCTGCTCGCCGACGATGTGGCCGAGCGCAGCGAAGAGCCGGAAGTGCGCGAGGACATGGAAACCCTGCGCGAGCTGCTGGTGCAGTGCCGGGAGCGCGTGCTGGCGCTGGCTGCTCCGGCCTCGGCCGACGCACCGGGCCGCAGCCATTCCAGCGCACAGCAGGTGCTGGAGCAATGGCGCCTGGTGCGGCCGACCATCGACCTGCACCGCAACGATGATGCGCCACTGCGGCTACCGCTGGACCCGGGCGTTGGCCATCTGCTGATGGTCCTGCTCAACAACGCCGCCGATGCCGGCGAGAAAGCCGGCCGGCCACGCGTGGACCTGGACCTGCGCATCGAAGGCGACGACCTGATCGGCGAAGTCCGCGACTACGGCCATGGCTTCGACGCCCGTGCCGCCGTGCTGCCGGGCAAGCTGTTCGGCAGCAGCAAGAGCGAGGGCATGGGCGTCGGCCTGGCCCTGTCCCATGCCACCATCGAACGCCTCGACGGCGAGATGTGGATGCGCCCGGCCCAGGGGGCCGGCAGCCGCGTCGGCTTCCGCCTGCCGCTGGCCCCACGCGAGGACACCCCATGAGCCTTCACCATTCCACCCTGGGCCTGCTGGTCGACGACGACGAGCTGTACCTGCGTACCCTGCAACGCAGCCTGGCCCGCAAGGGGCTTGAAACGCAGACCGCACAGGATGCCGCCAGTGCGCTGGCGCTGGCCCGGCAGCATCCACCGGCGTTCGCGCTGATCGACCTGAAGCTGGGCAGCGATTCCGGCCTGGCACTGATCCAGCCGCTGCGCGCGCTGCGCGCGGACATGCGGATCCTGCTGGTGACCGGCTACGCCAGCATCGCCACCGCGGTGGAGGCGATCAAGCTGGGTGCGGATGATTACCTGCCGAAGCCGGCCACGGTGCCGATGATCCTGCGCGCCCTCGGCGAGGAAGACGACGGCCCGGCCGACGATGGCGAAATGGAAGTGCCCGATGCGATGACGCCGATCAGCCGCCTGCAGTGGGAACACATCCAGCAGGCGATGCACGAGACCGGCGGCAATGTGTCAGCGGCCGCGCGCCTGCTCGGCATGCACCGGCGCTCGCTGCAGCGCAAACTGGCCAAGCGGCCAAGCCCGGAGCGCGACCCGAGCCGGTGACGCGGTAGTGCCGGCCGCTGGCCGGCAACCCATCTGCTGCGGTAGTGCCGGCCGCTGGCCGGCAACCTCATGAACGATTGAAGCATCACCTGGATGCCGGCCAGCGGCCGGCACTACCAGAGCATCAGCGCTTCAGCTGCGCCAGGATCTCGCGGGTCATCGGGTCGGCAACCGCCACATCCTCGCCCTGCAGCGCCGGCAGCAGGCCACTGGCCAGTTGCTTGCCGAGCTCGACACCGAACTGGTCGAACGCGTTGATGTTCCAGATCACCGACTGCACGTACACGGCGTGTTCGTACATGGCGATCAGCGCACCCAGTGCCTGCGGGGTCAGCGCGTCGAGCAGGATCAGCGTGCTCGGCCGCCCGCCCGGGTAATCACGGTGCGGATCGTCGCTGCTCTGGCCATTGGCCAGCGCCTCGGTCTGTGCCAACAGGTTGGCCAGCAGGGCCTGGTGATTGATCGTGTAGGGATCATCGTTGTGCACACAGCCGATGAAGTCGGCCGGAACGACGCTGGTGCCCTGGTGCAGCGCCTGGAAGAAGCTGTGCTGCACATCGGTGCCTGCCCCACCCCACCACACCGGCACGGTGTCGGTGGTGACCGGCGCACCATCACGCTGCACGCGCTTGCCCAGGCTTTCCATCACCAGCTGCTGCAGGTAGGCCGGCAGCAGCGCCAGACGCTGGTCGTAGGTCATCACCGCATGCGTGGCATGGCCCAGCAGGTTGCGGTTCCAGATGTCGGTCAGGCCATGCAGCACCGGCAGGTTGCGCTCCAGCGGTGCATCCAGCGCATGCGCATCCATCTGTGCGGCGCCTTCCAGCAGCTGCTCAAAGCGCTCGAAGCCGATCGCCAACGCGATCGGGAAACCGACCGCCGACCACAGCGAATAGCGGCCACCCACCCAGTCCCACATCGGCAGTACGCGATCGGCGGCGATCGCGAAGGCCTTGGCGGCGCGATCCGGATTGGCGCTGACTGCATACAGGCGCTCGCTGCCGCCCAGCCAGTCGTGCAGGATCTGGCCGTTGAGCAGCGTTTCCTGCGTACCGAAGGTCTTGGAGATGAGGATGCCGGCGGTCTTGGCCGGATCCAGCGTGGCCAGCGTGCGCTGCATGGCGGCGCCGTCCACGTTCGAGACGAAATGCACGCGCAGGCGCGCACCGCTGACCGGACGCAGCGCGTCGGCGACCAGGCGCGGGCCAAGGTCGGAACCACCGATGCCGACGCTGACCACATCGGTCACGCCACTGTCTTCCAGCGCGCGCACCAGCACGCCCATGCGCTGGCGGATCCCGCGCGCGGTGGCATAGGCCTCGGCCGCCACCGGCGCATCGACCACATCGCCGCGCAGCGCGGTATGCAGCGCGGCGCGCCCTTCGGTCAGGTTGACCTGTTCGCCGCGGAACAGGCGCGTGATGGCACCGCCGACATCACGCTCGGCAGCCAGCGCCAACAGCGCCTGCAACGCCGCGGCATCGTATTTCTGCCGGGCGAAATTGACGTACAACGGACCGACCCGCAGCGCCAGCTCCTGTACACGGCCGGGTTCGGCGGCGAGCAGGCTGGGAATGCTTGCGCCCTTCAGGCGCTGGGCGTGGGAATGCAGCGAGTCGAATCCGTTGTTCGTTGTCATGCGGCCTGGGTCGGGATCGTGTCGTTGGTGTGGGTGATCTGGTTGTTGCCATCAACGTACACCAGCTTCGGCCTGAAGCTGTCAGCTTCCTGCTCGGTCATGCTGGCGAACGCGGCGATGATGATGATGTCACCGACCTGCACGTGGCGCGCAGCGCCACCGTTGAGCGAGACAACGCCGCTGCCGGCTTCGGCGCGGATGGCATAGGTCGAGAAACGCGCACCATTGGTCACGTCCCAGATGTGCACCTGCTCGAACTCGCGGATGCCGGTGGCAGCCAGCAGGTTGTCATCGATGGCGATCGAGCCTTCGTAGTTCAGCTCGGAATGGGTGACGGTGGCGCGATGGATCTTGGTCTTGAGCAGGGACAGGTGCATGGGGGCGCTGCAACGGCAAAGGAAAGAGCGGATTCTAGCACCCGCGCAGCGCGGGGCATCACGGCCGGCAACCTGTTCAGGTAGGCGGTGAAACCGGGGTCAGAACCCTTTTCCCCTGGAAAAGGGATCTGACCCCATGCATCGCGCGGCGCCGCCGGAACTCAGAACTCCAGGTTGTCGATCAACCGGGTGGTTCCCAGGCGCGCGGCAATCAGCGCCACGCGGCCACCGCCGTCGAAGGTCGGCTCGGCCAGCTCCGGGGTGCGCAGCACCGCGTAGTCGACCTGGAACCCGGCTGCCTGCAATGCGGCCGTGGCGTCGGCTTCGATGCGATCACGTGCCTGCCCCGCCACGTAGCCCTCGCGCATGCCCAGCAGGGTGCGGTGGATGGTGGTCGCGACCGGGCGCTGTTCGTCGCTCAGGTACTGGTTGCGCGAACTCTTGGCCAGGCCATCCTCGTCGCGCACGATCTCAGCACCGACGATCTGGATCGGGAACGACAGTTCGGCCACCATCTGCCTGATCACGGCAAGCTGCTGGTAGTCCTTGCGGCCGAACACGGCCACGTCCGGCTGCACCTGCAGGAACAGGCGCGCCACCACCGTGCAGACGCCATCGAAGTGCCCCGGGCGGCTGGCGCCTTCCAGCACTTCACTGACACCCGGCGCGTGCATGCGCGTGGTCCTGTCCACGCCCAGCGGATACATCGTCTCCACGCTGGGCAGCCACACGGCATCGCAGCCGACCTGCTCCAGCCCGGCCACGTCGGCCTCGGGCGTGCGCGGGTAGCGACTGAAATCCTCGTTGGGGCCGAACTGGGTCGGATTGACGAAGATGCTCGCCACCACCTTGTCGGCGTACTGGCGGGCCAGGGTCACCAGCGAATGGTGCCCCCCATGCAGGTTGCCCATGGTCGGCACCAGCGCCACGCGCAGGCCCTCACGCTTCCACTGGGCGATCTGCTCGCGCAACGCGCCGAGCTCGTTGAAGGTCTGGATCATTGGGCGTAGGCGTGCTGTTCGTCGGGGAAGCTGCCGTCGCGCACCGCGTCGGCAAAGGCGCGGGTGGCACCGGCCACCGAGCCACCTTCGGCAAGGAAATCCTTGACGAACTTGGGACGGCGATGGCCACTGTCCAGGCCGAGGAAATCGTGCAGCACCAGCACCTGGCCATCGCACTGCGGGCCCGCGCCAATGCCGATGGTCGGCACATCCACCGCAGCGGTCACCTCGGCAGCGACCGGGGTCGGCACGCATTCGAGCACCATGATGCTGGCGCCTGCGGCGGCCACGGCCCTGGCGTCCTCCACCAGCTGGCGCGCAGCATCGCCGCGGCCCTGGATCTTGAAGCCGCCCAGTCGCAGCACCGACTGCGGGGTCAGGCCGAGGTGCGCGCAGACCGGAATCTCGCGCTCGACCAGGTAGCGGATGATGTCGACCTTGAAGCCGGCACCTTCGATCTTGACCATCTCGGCACCGGCCTGCAGCAGCTGCAGCGAGGCATCCAGCGCGCGTTCCGGGGTGGCATCGGCGCCGAACGGCAGGTCGGCCACCAGCAGCGCACGCTGCAGCACGCGGGCCACGGCCCGGGTGTGGTAGACCATGTCGGCCACGGTCACCGGCAGGGTCGAATCATGACCCTGCACGACCATGCCCAGCGAATCGCCGATCAGGATCAGATCGACGCCGTTGGCATCGAAGGTGCGGGCGAAGCCGGCGTCGTAGGCGGTCAACATGACCAGCTTCTGGCCATTGCGCTTGGCCTCGGCCAGGGCGGGAACGGTCCAGGGCTTGCTGTCTGCGTGGGTGCTCATGTGCTGATAACCGGGGGAGATAACCCGGGCATTATCACCCTATCGGCGCGATCCCGCAGGCATCGACCTGCATCACTGCATCCTGCACGCGTCCATGGCCAGGAATTGTAAGTTCCGGCGCGATTTCGGCCAGCGGCACCAGCACGAAGGCACGCTCGTGCAGGTACGGATGCGGCACCTTCAGCCCAGGCTGGTCGAGCGCCTGCGCGCCATACAGCAGCAGGTCCAGGTCCAGCGCGCGCGGGCCCCAGTGCACTGCCGGATCACGCGTGCGACCGAAGCGCTGCTCCAGCGCCAGCATGGCCTGCAGCAGCTCATCGGCCGGCAAGGTGGTTTCGACCGAGGCCACCGCATTGACGAACGGCGGCTGGTCTTCATTGCCCCAGGCCGGCGTTGCGTAAAGCCGCGAGGCCTGGCGCAGCCGGGTCCCGGGCAGGCCGTCCAGCGCGGCAATCGCCGCGCCGACGGTGGCGGCCGCGTCGCCGAGGTTGGCGCCGAGGCCGATCCAGGCAAGGGTCATCGCCTACTCGCCCGCTGCACCGGCCGGGGCACCCGGACGACGGCGGCGACGGCGGCGCTTGCGCGGCGCTCCGCTCTCGTCATCGCCATCTTCGCTGTGCATCGCATCCAGCGACGACTCCAGCTCACGACCGGACTGCGCCTGCGCTTCGCGCCAGAACTCGACATCGGCGGCGTGCTCGGACGACGCCACCTGGCGCAGGCTGAGGAAATCGAACGCGGCACGGAAGCGCGGATGGGTCAGGGTGCGGAACACGCGCTTGCGCTGGCGCGAGCTGAAGCGCGACTGCAGCAGCCAGATTTCCTGCATCGGCAGCGAGAAGCGGCGCGGCAGCGCGATGGTGCTCAACTGCTGCACGGTGACGCGGTCGGCGGCGCGGCGCTGCGCCTCTTCCGGTGCCACGCCCTGCTTGAGCAGGGTCGCCTGTGCACGGCAGAACGCCGGCCACAGCAGCAGCGCGAACAGGAACGCCGGCGAGACCGGTTCGTCGTTGGCCACCCGCGCATCGGTATTGGCCAGGCCCTCGACCAGCATGCGGCGCAGCGCGCCGGTGCGGTTGGCTTTCAGCGCCTTGGCGCTTTCCGGGAACAGCACGTCGAGCAGGCCGTAACGCTCAAGGCCTTCGAAGCTGGCCACGCCGTGTCCGGACAGGAACAGCTTGAGCACTTCCTCGAACAGGCGCGCTGGCGCGGCTTCGTTGAGCAGGCCGGCCAGGTGCGGGATCGGCGCGGCAGTACCCTCTTCGATCTGGAAGCCGAGCTTGGCCGCCAGGCGCACCGCTCGCAGCATGCGTACCGGGTCTTCCTGGTAGCGCTGCACCGGGTCGCCGATCAGCTTCATCAGGCGCGCCTGCACGTCCTCGAAACCACCGGTGTAGTCGCGCACCGAGAAGTCCTCGATGGCGTAGTACAGGGCGTTGCAGGTGAAGTCGCGGCGGATGGCGTCGTCTTCGATGGTGCCGTACACGTTGTCGCGCACGAGCATGCCGTTTTCCATCTCGCGGTCGCCGCTGCCGTCATCGCTGTTGGCACGGAAGGTGGCGACTTCGATGATTTCGCGACCGAACACTACGTGGGCGAGGCGGAACCGGCGGCCGATCAGGCGGCAGTTGCGGAACAGCTGCTTGACCTGCTCGGGCGTGGCGTCGGTGGCCACGTCGAAATCCTTGGGTTGGCCATTGACCAGCAGATCGCGCACCGCGCCGCCGACAAGGTAGGCGCCGAAGCCGGCATCGCGCAGGCGGTAAAGCACGCGCAGGGCGTTCGGGCTGATGTCCTTGCGGGAGATCGTGTGCTGGTCGCGCGGGATGACGCGCAGGCTGAACGGTGATGTAGCAGAGGAAATGATGTTGGCGCTTCCGGTTGAAGTTTCGGGATTGCCCAATGGCATCGAGGTGCATATACTAGCGCTCCTGCCTCGGCAGCGACACAGTTACGCTCCCTTCGTCTAGTGGTTAGGACGTGGCCCTCTCAAGGCTAAAACAGGGGTTCGAGTCCCCTAGGGAGCGCCAGTCGCCGCAGCAGGAACCGAAAAAGCCCGCCTTGTGCGGGCTTTTCTGTTTTCCGGGATTGCAGTGATTGCGGTCGGGTTGGTCGCTTTGGCGCCTCCCTGCAATCGGCTTGAGCCGGTGGGGTCACCCAGGGCAGGACACGCCGTGAACCCATCCATGGGGGCTCGATGGCGCCATCCATGGCGCCAACGGTCCTGCCCTGGGTGACCCCACCGACTCTGGACGGTTTCCCGCCAGCTGCGGCAACAACCGACCAGCGCTTCGCCGCATCCGCACGCACCATGAAACTGTCAGGAGGGGGCAGGCCGCCCTCTCCAGGACCGTTGGCGCGATGGGTTGGGCGCATGCGCCCGACGGGTTGGGCAGGAGCCCAAGCCTGGTCTTGCCGAGTGCGCAGGACAGCGCACGCGAGCAAGGCGCCATCGAGCACCATGGATGGGCTCTTGCGTGTCCTGGAGAGGGCGGCCTGCCCCCTCACACTCTGGACAAGCAGGCGCCAACGGAACGCAACCGAAGCCAGTCGCCGTCAGCCTTCCATCTGCTCCAGCTCCTTGCCCTTGGTCTCGCGCACGTAGCGGACCACGAAGACGATCGAGAGGATCGCCGCGACCGCGTAGATGCCATAGGCGCCGGCCAGGCCGATGCCGGCCAGCAGCATCGGGAAGGTCACGGTGATCGCGAAGTTCGAGGTCCATTGCGCCGCACCCGCCACCGCCAGCGCCGGGCCGCGGATCTGGTTGGGGAACATCTCGCCCAGCATCACCCACATCACCGGGCCCCAGGACATGTTGAAGAACACCACGTAGACGTTGGCGGCGACCAGCGCCAGCCGTCCCATGCCATCGGACAGCTGCAGGCGCCCGCCGGCCAGGCTGCCGCTGGCAAACGCCACCACCATCAGCACCAGCGCCACCGACATGCCGACCGAGCCGACCCACAGCAGCGGCTTGCGCCCGATGCGGTCGATCAGCAGCACGGTGAGCAGGCAGGCGCCGATGCTCAGCGCGCCGGACAGCACATTGATCAGCAGTGCGTCGCTTTCAGAGAAACCCACCGCCTGCCACAGCACCGCGCCGTAGTAGAACACCACGTTGATGCCGACCAGCTGCTGGAACATGGCCAGGCCGATGCCCACCCAGAGGATCGGGCGCAGCCTGCCGGTAGCCCTGCTGCGCAGGTCGCCGAAGCGCGGCTTGTGCTGGTCCTGTGCCAGGCTGGCTTCGATCTCGGCCTGCTTGGCCCGGGCAGCGGCCTCGCCGTACAGTCGCGACAACACCGCCCTCGCCTGCCCCTGGCGGCCCTTCAGCACCAGGAAGCGCGGGCTTTCCGGAATCACCAGCAGCAACAGCAGGAACAGCGCGGAGGGCAGCGCCTGCATCCAGAACATCCAGCGCCACGCCTCATGGCCCAGCCACAGCGGCTCGGTCGAGGCGCCGGCAGCGCGGGCCAACAGGTAATTGCTGAGGAAGGCCGCGAACAAACCGCAGATGATGGCCATCTGCTGCACCGTGGCCAGCCGGCCGCGATAGCGCGCCGAGGCGACTTCAGCGATGTAGGCCGGTGACATCACGCTGGCCGCCCCCACCGCAAAGCCGCCCAGCACGCGGGCCGCGATGAACAGCCAGGACGCGTGGGCCGCCCCGGCGCCCAGCGCCGAGACCAGGAACATCAGCGCGGACACGATCAGGACACCACGGCGCCCCAGGCGGTCGCCCAACCAACCGGCCAGGAATGCACCGACCGCGCAGCCCAGCAGCATCGAGGCAACTTCGAAACCCAGCGCCGCCTCGCTGGAGTTGAAGGCCTGGCGCAGGCCATCGACCGTGCCGTTGATGACACCACTGTCGAAGCCGAACAGGAAGCCACCAAGCGTGGCCACGCAACTGATCAGGACGATGAACGCCGTGTTTTCACCACCGTGGGAGGCGGTGCGGGACGGGGCCTGGGACATGGACGATCCTGCTGGGAAGGGAGCCCGGCCACCAGGACCGGTTGTCGCGCAGCCTCGCACACGCCCTGCCGTGCCGCCAATGGCCGCGCCTGCCAGACGCCCGTTTTCCGTCCCATCCCGACACCGGGGGCCAACCTGTTCTAGAATTGGCGGGTTCAGGAATCGATCCACCCCCAGCCCATGCCCTTTGTCGTCACCGAAAACTGCATCAAGTGCAAACACACCGATTGCGTGGAAGTGTGCCCCGTGGATTGCTTCCACGAAGGCCCGAACTTCCTGGTGATCGACCCGGATGAGTGCATCGACTGCACCCTCTGCGAGCCGGAGTGCCCGGTCAACGCGATTTTCCCCGAGGACGACGTCCCCGCCGGCCAGGAAGGCTTCGTTGCCCTCAATGCCGAGCTGGCGAAGGAATGGCCGGTGCTGACCGTGCGCAAGGACCCGCCCGCCGACGCCGGCGAATGGGACGGCAAGCCGGACAAGCTGAAGCTGCTGGAGCGCTGAGAAGCGCCCGCGGCGGCAACGGAAAAGGGCGCCCATGGCGCCCTTTTCTGTTCTCGGTAGGTGCCAACCTTGGTTGGCACAAAAGCGCCGACCAAGGTCGGCCTCTACCAAGGCACGTCTTCCGGTAGGTGCCAACCTTGGTTGGCACGGAAGCGCCGACCAAGGTCGGCCTCCACCAGGGCGCGTCTTCCGGTAGGTGCCAACCTTGGTTGGCACGGAAGCGCCGACCAAGGTCGGCCTCTACCAGGGCGGCCCCTACTGAGCCAGCTTCGCCTTCAGCGCGGCGATCAGCTTCACCGGCGCTTCGGCGGTGGCCGGCAGGCCACGCGGGTCGACCGCGGAGATGTAGGCACCTGCATCAACCGCCACCACGCGGACCAGGAAGTTGCTGCCTTCGTAGGCCACGTCGTACGAGCCCAGCAGCTGCGCGCGGCTGGCGATGGTCACGCCTTCGACGCCTTCCAGCGCGGTACCGACCTTGGCGAAGGCTTCATCCTTGCCACCGGCAACGGTGAAACCGGTGTTGCCCACCGCCGGGGCTGCGGCGACCGGCGCCGCCGGCTTGGTGGCCGAGGCCAGTGT
Organism: Stenotrophomonas sp.; assembly: GCF_059505245.1. NCBI lineage: Bacteria > Pseudomonadati > Pseudomonadota > Gammaproteobacteria > Lysobacterales > Lysobacteraceae > Stenotrophomonas > Stenotrophomonas sp. Next base: position 7,207 of record NZ_JCACKF010000014.1, on the reverse strand, counting down.
CGGCACCTTGTTGTCGGTGGTGGCGTTGGGCAGGTTCAGGTCCGGCGGTACTTCCAGCGGGCGCATTTCCGGGGCCAGGGCGTAGTCGCCCTTGACGCCACGCTTGAAGCAGCCGGTGGTGCCGGCCGCAACAGCTACAGCAAGCAGGGCGTAGGACAGCACGCGGACAGTGGAAACGGATTGACGCATGTGAATCTCCTGGGTCAGACCAAGACGGAAGGTCAGTGGCTGGAAAGGGCTTCGAGGGCGGCGATGTCGCCGGCAAGGTGGTCGGCCGCGGGATGATGTGCTGCCGACAGCGGCAGCAGCGGCAGGCGCAGGTCATGGCCGATGCCGATGCGGCGCAGCAGCGCCTTGACCGGGATCGGGTTGGGTTCGACGCCACAGAAATCATGGAAGGGATGCAGGCGCGCGTCCCACGACTCGGTGGCTTCGTGGTCGTGCGCGGCAGCCAGCTCGCACATCCGGCGATACGCGCCCGGAAGCACGTTGGAACCGACCGAGATCAGGCCATCGATGCCGGCCCGGATCGAACGCGCGGCGGTGCCGTCGTCGCCACTGAGCACCGCGAACGTCGGGCTGCGCAGCGCCAGCAGCGCCTGCACCCGGCCGGTGTCACCCACCGCTTCCTTGATGCCGACGATATTGGGGTGGCTGGCCAGCTCGGCCACGGTCTCCGGCTGCATGTCGCAGCCGGTACGGCCGGGCACGTTGTACAGCACGACCGGCAGCCCGCCCTGGTCGGCCACCGCGCGATAGTGCGCGATCAGGCCAGCCTGGGTCGGCCGCACGTACGGCGGGGTGACCACCAGTGCGTGGCTGGCGCCAAGGGCGGCGGCACGGCGGGTCTGTTCGATGGTCTTGGCGGTGCCCGACAGGCCGGTGCCGGCCATGACCGGGATGCGGCCGCCGATGCGTTCGACGGCGCTGGCCAGCAGCTGGTCGTACTCGGCATCGGTCAGGGTCGCCGCTTCGCCGGTCGAGCCAGCCACGACAACGCCATGGACGCCACCCTCCAGTTGCAGGTGCAGCAGGCGCTGCCAACCATCGGGATCGAGGGCGCCGTCGGCCCGGAACGGGGTCGCCAGCGCGGTGATGAGGCCGGAAAGGGACAAGGACGTGCTGCTCTTGGCTGGGAAGGGAAACGCCCGCCACGAAAGGCTGGGGGCGGCCTGAATGTTACTTGCGGCGCGAAAGCACGGGCAAGTATGCTGGACACCGGTGGATCCCCGCCTCTGGCGGGCATTCAGACTCACGCATGCATTACCCGGAATCGCCTTGACCGACACCACCCCGCGCCCCGCGCCGAGCGAAAACCACCTCCTGATCAACGCCTATACGACGCATCCGGAGTCCCCCCTGCTGTCCGTCACCCGCCGCATCGCCGACAGCGGCTGCAACCTGGTGGACGCACGCCTGGCCACGGTCGGCCGCGATGTCTCGGTCACCGCCCTGGCCACCGGCTCCTGGGACTCGGTGGCCAAGCTCGAGGCGATGCTGACCCGGCTGGAGCGCGAGGAGGGCCTGAAGCTGGTCTGGTACCGCACCGCCGCCAAGCAGGCGCAGTCCAACCTGCTGCCGTACATCGTCGAAGTGATCGCCGCCGACAAGCCGGGCATCCTGTTCCAGCTGGCCGATTTCTTCGACCGCCAGGGCATCACCATCGAGAACCTGCAGAGCACGCGCTACCGCGCCATGCAGACCGGTGCGGAAATGTTCAGTGCACAGGTCACCATCGGCGTGCCGGCCAACATGCACATCGCCGCGCTGCGCGACGATTTCCTTGAGTTCTGCGACCACCTGAACCTGGACGCGATCATGGACCCGATGAAGTTCTGAATGAATTCCTGATTTTTCGCGCGCCTCTCACGGGCGCGTGGCGTTTCATGCAATTGTCTTGGAAAGAACCCAGGCTCGACAGAAGGACCTCATGAACAACGGCGATACCCTGGACAGCACCACCCTCTCCCTGCCGCTGGCGCTGTCCGGTGGCGACCAGGCCACCCTCGGCGACTATGCCGGCCAGTGGCTGGTGCTGTACTTCTACCCCAAGGACAGCACTCCCGGCTGCACCACCGAAGGTATCGACTTCAACGCGCTGCTGCCGAAGTTCAAGAAGGCCGGCGCGGTCGTGCTGGGCGTCTCGCGCGATTCGGTGAAGTCGCACGACAATTTCTGTGCCAGGCAGGGCTTCGGCTTCCCCCTGGTCAGCGATGGCGACGAAGCGCTGTGCAGCGCCTTCGACGTGATCAAGATGAAGAACATGTACGGCAAGCAGGTACGTGGCATCGAACGCAGCACCTTCCTGATTTCCCCCGACAGCCGCATCGTGCAGTCCTGGCGCAAGGTCAAGGTCGCCGGCCATGCCGATGCCGTTCTCGCCGAACTGAAGGCCTCCCAGTCCAAGTGAGTCCCACTGCCTACTGTGTCTGCCATCACCCTGCCAGGCAGCAGGCCGTGGTGGTTTTTCCCTGTCCGTAACCAGGAATCGACGATGACCCGAGGCAAGCGCATCTACGTGCTGGATACCAACGTGCTGATGCACGATCCGACCGCGCTGTTCAAATTCGAGGAGCACGACGTTTACCTGCCCATGCAGGTGATCGAGGAGCTGGACAACGGCAAGAAGGGCACCTCCGAAGCGAGCCGAAACGCCCGCCAGGTGAGCCGCTTCCTCAACGAGCTGGTGCAGGCCTCCGGCCTGGACAACCTGGCCGACGGCATTCCGCTGCAGCGCCCGAATGGGCTGCAGCTGCGCGGCAAGCAGAGCGCCGGCAAGCTGCGCTTCCAGACCAGCCATTTCGACGCTGGCAAGAGCTTCGGCAAGGTGATCCCGGACAACGCCATCCTCGGCGCGATCCTGGCCCTGAAGGAAGAAACCCCCGACCTGCCGGTGGTGTTCGTCTCCAAGGACATCAACCTGCGGATCAAGGCCGCCATCGCCGGCATCGTGTCCGAGGACTACGAGAACGACCGCGCGCTGGACGATTTCAGCCTGCTCTACACCGGCGCTACCGAGCTGCCGGAAGACTTCTGGAAGCGCCACGGCGACGACCTGCGCAGCTGGAGCGACAAGGGCCGTACCCATTACGAAATCCAGGCGCAGGACGGCGAGGAGTGGTACCCGAACCAGTACGTCTACCTGCCCGGCGAAGATGAAGTCGAGCTGCGCGTCAGCCGCGTGGTCGGTGACGGCAAGGTGGTGCTGTCGCTGGTCGATGATTTCCGCCACGGCAGCCACGCCGTGTGGGGCATCAGCGCACGCAACCGCGAGCAGAACTTCGCCCTCAACGCACTGATGGATCCGGAGATCGACTTCGTCACGCTGCTGGGTACCGCCGGCACCGGCAAGACCCTGCTGGCGCTGGCCGCCGGCCTGGCGCAGACGATGGACCAGCAGCGCTACCGCGAGATCATCATGACCCGCGCCACGGTCAGCGTCGGCGAGGACATCGGTTTCCTGCCCGGCACCGAAGAAGAGAAGATGACGCCGTGGATGGGCGCGCTGACCGACAACCTGGAAGTGCTCACGCACAACCAGGAAGGCGGCACGTGGGGGCGCCAGGCGACCAACGACCTGCTGGCCAGCCGCATCAAGATCCGCTCGATGAACTTCATGCGCGGCCGCACGTTCCTGTCGCGCTACCTGATCCTGGACGAGGCGCAGAACCTCACCCCGAAGCAGATGAAGACGCTGATCACCCGCGCCGGCCCCGGCACCAAGATCGTCTGCCTGGGCAACGTCGAGCAGATCGACACCCCGTACCTGACCGAGACCACCTCGGGCCTGACCTATGCGGTGGATCGCTTCAAGAACTGGCCGCATAGTGCACACATCACCCTGCGCCGTGGCGAGCGTTCGCGCCTGGCCGATTACGCTTCGGAGGTGTTGTGAACCGCCGCACCCGCCTGCTGCTGCCCACGGCTGCAATCACCCTCGCAGCCGTGCTGGGCGCCTGCACCACTACGCGCGGCCCGGCCAGTGTGCCCACCGCCGAGCGCACCGGCCAGTCCTGGGTGGTCACCCGCCCGATCATCGCCGCGCAGGTGCTCGACACCTGCTCGCGGCCCAGCCCCGGCCGCGAGGCCGGGCGGGTCAGCGGCTACTGGGCACCCAGCCGGCAGCAGATCGACCAGCTGGAAGCGAACCTGTCTTCGCTGGAGGCCCAGGTGCCGAAGGTGCTCGACTTTAACCGGCAGTACGTCGGCATCGAAAGCGCAGGCCGACGGCTGATCTACATCAATGCCTTCCACCTGCCCGACGACAGCGGCATCAATCCGGCCCGCGAAGCGATCCGCGTCTGCGATGGCGGCGCGCAGTTCTGGGGCGCGGTGTTCGACCCGGCCAGCAACACCTTCAGCGAGCTGCAGTTCAACGGCGGCTTCGGCGGGCCCTGAGGGGCCCCGCCGATGGGAATACGCCTGCCCACCTGGGTCTGGATCGGCGCGGTCGCGCTCTCGTGCGTGGCCGGCATGGTCAACGTGGTCGGCTTCCTCGGTTTCGAGCACCAGGCGGTCAGCCACATGACCGGCAGTACCAGCCAGCTCGGCATGGCACTGGCCCAGGGTGACTGGCGCGCGGTCGGCCACCTGTGGGGACTGCTGATCGCATTCTCGCTGGGCGCAATGCTCAGCGGCCTGCTGATCCAGGACAGCACCCTGCAGCTGGGCCGACGCTACGGCGTGGCACTGGCGCTGGAATCGGCTCTTTTGCTGGTGTCCATTCCGCTGTTCGAACGGCACCAGATCTGGGGCGCACTGGCCGCCGCCATGGCCTGCGGCCTGCAGAATGCAATGGCCACCACTTTCAGCGGCGCGGTGGTGCGCACCACCCACCTCAGCGGCATGTTCACCGACCTCGGCATCGGCCTGGGTCACCTGCTGCGCGGACTGCCGTTGCAGGTGCGACGACTGACCCTCAGCGGCCTGATCATCAGCGGCTTCCTCGCCGGCGGCATCCTCGGCGCCTGGCTGTTCGTGCGCTGGCAGTACGACGCCCTGCTCGCCCCGGCCCTGCTCACCGGCCTGACCGGACTGGGTTATGTGCTGTACCAGCAGTGGGCGCGTTGGCGGCATTGAGGGCGGCGCTCCAGGGGTCAGATCCCTTTTCCTGCGGCAAAGGGATCTGACCCCATCTATCAGCGGCGACGCTACCGCCTTTACGGTGACCACGGCACAATCGCTGGATGAGCCCGACCACTCCCGTTTCCGCCCTGACCATCGCCGGCTCCGACTCCGGCGGCGGTGCCGGCATCCAGGCCGACCTGAAGGCTTTTGCAGCGCATCGCGTGCACGGCCTCTCCGCGATTGCTGCACTGACCGCGCAGAACACCCGCGGCGTCATCGCCGTGCATGTGCCGCCGATCGATTTCCTGCGCGCGCAACTGGACGCCTGCTTCGACGACTTCGACATCCACGCGGTGAAGCTCGGCATGCTGGCCAACGCCGAGGTGATCAATGCCGTCGCCGATGCATTGGAGCGCCATCGCCCGCCACACGTGGTGCTGGACCCGGTGATGGTCGCCACCAGCGGCGCGCGCCTGCTGGAAGACAGCGCCCTGCAGGCGATGCGCGAGCGGCTGATCCCGCTGGCCACGCTGATCACCCCGAACACGCCGGAAGCAGAGCTGCTGGTCGGACGGAAGATCGGCAACGGCGATGACGCCGAACGGGCGGCCTCCGCCCTGCTCGACCTGGGTGCAGGTGCGGTGCTGCTCAAAGGTGGCCATCTGCAGGAAGGCAACCGCGTGATCGATCGTTACTTCGACGGCGTCAGCAGCGAAGAATTCATCCATGCCCGCCTGCCGCTGGACGCACATGGCACCGGCTGCACGCTGGCCTCGGCCATCGCCGCGCAACTGTGCAACGGCTTGAGCCTGGCCAATGCCTGCGAAGCCGGTATCGACTACGTTGCACGCGGCCTGCAGCAGGGCTATGCCCCCGGCCGCAGCGAGGTGCTGGTGCTCGATCACTTCGGCGCGGCACCACACGCATGAGCCTCACACCGGACGTCCTCGCCGTGCAGTGCGCTGATGGCCATCGCTACGAAGTGATTGCCTGCGTGCCTGCACAGCCCATCGCGCGCCTGCTGTGGCTGCCTGCACTGGGCGTGGCCGCTCGCCACTACCTGCCGCTGGCGCAGGCGCTGGCGGCGAAGGGCGTGGCGGTGTACCTGCACGAGTGGCGCGGCAATGGCAGCAGCTCACTGCGGCCGTCGCGCACGCAGGACTGGGGCTATCGCGAGGTACTCGAACAGGATCTGCCCACCAGCCAGGCGGTCCTTGTCGCGGCGGATGACGAGGCCGGCGCGCTGCCCTGGATCATCGGTGGCCACAGCCTCGGCGGTCAGCTGGCCTGCGTGCATGCCGGCCGCAATCCGCAGCACTTCAACCGCTTGTGGTTGGCGGCCAGCGGCTCACCGTTCTGGCGTGGCTTCCCACCACCGCGCGGCTGGCTGCTGCCGCTGGTCTACCGCTTCCTGCCGTGGATCGCACAGCGCCAGGGCGTACTGCATGGCCGGCGCCTCGGCTTCGGCGGCACCGAAGCGCGCGGACTGATCGCCGACTGGGCGCGCGTGGGCCTGAACAACCACTATGCCGCGGCCGGCATGGACGAAGACCTCGACGCACAGATGGCGCGCGTGCATGGCAGCGCGCAGGCGGTGTTGATGGAACACGACTGGTTGGCACCGACCGGATCGATGCAGGCATTGCTGGCCAAGCTGCCGAATGTGGACGCGCAGCTGCGCGTGCTGTCGGGGCAGGAACTGGGCACGCGTGCCGATCATTTCGCCTGGCTGAAGGCCCCTGACGCTGTGGCGGACCGCTTTTTCATTCAGTTGGATGAAAATTTTCACAAAACTGTTGACGGTGCGCGCCGACATCCGCATAATTCCGCTCCTGTCGCAGGGCGCCCGTAGCTCAGTTGGATAGAGTACCTGGCTACGAACCAGGCGGTCGGGAGTTCGAATCTCTCCGGGCGCACCACTCGACAGGTTTTCAGCATCCGCCGCTGGAAATGCAGTAAAATTTGATTGTGTACCGCGCGCCCGTAGCTCAGTTGGATAGAGTACCTGGCTACGAACCAGGCGGTCGGGAGTTCGAATCTCTCCGGGCGCACCATACACAGTCAACACAACAAGTTTATGTAATTGGCGCCCGTAGCTCAGTTGGATAGAGTACCTGGCTACGAACCAGGCGGTCGGGAG
>NZ_JCACKF010000013.1:0-2387 GCF_059505245.1 Stenotrophomonas sp. | reverse complement strand
CCGCGGTGTCCGGTTCGGCAGCAACCGGCTCACACGATGCCTACGTTCCTGCGGCTACCTGGACCTTTGCCGCCATCTGCCGCCGCAAGTCCGCCGACATCGGGTGACCACTTCCAATGACGACACGGGGTGCAGGCTGAGAGGAGCTCGCGCGGCACCTCCTCGACTCGTGGGTACGGGCTACGAAAGGTGACTTGTACATCAGCCGACCTCTCCGTCCCGGAAGCGGACGTCAGCACCGACTTGAGCGCCGGTGTCGCCGTCGGCGAGCTCGGTCGAGGACACGCCCTCCCCGCGCAGCCGGGCCGCATTGAAGGTGCGCACGTTCGCCAGCGACGCGGCCAGTCCCAGGGCAGCGGCGATCGGGGCGATGACGAACGCCGGGGTGGCGCCGAGCATGTCGGTGAGCACCCCAGCACCGAACTGGCCCGCGGCAGTGCCGATCGGTCCCCCGGCGCACAACACGGCCATGGCGGTGGCCATGGACGGCAACGGTGTCTGGGCTTCGGTCAGCGCGTACAAGGTGACCATGTAAGGGCCGACAGCCAGCCCGGCGACCGCGATCGCGACCGGCAGTAGACCGGCCACCGCCCCCCAGAACAGCAGCATCATGCCGAGCACCAGGGCAAGCGGGAACAGCCAGCGGCGCAGAGCGAGGCTGAACCCCGGAGGCAGCCAGGCGCATGCCGCGCCCGCGATCGCGCTCCCGATTCCGAGCTCGGCGAAGTACAGCCCAGCCAGCTGTGGTGTGCCCTGTGCAGCGGCGTACGCGGTGACGCCGGTCTGCGCCACCCCGAAGATGACCCCGACGCTGATCATCGCGACGGTCAGCGTCACCAGGGACGGCCAGTCCAGTCTGGCCCCCGCCCGGCCTGCGGCCGAGCTCGGGACCGGCCCGGCGACTGCGGACGACGTACCTGTCGCTGGCCCGCTGGAGCCGGCCTCGGGGGTGGCATCCTCGCTCGACAGGTCTGCGTAGTGGCGAGCGAGCGGCGCGGCGGCGACCACGAGCAGGACAGCGGCGCCCAGCAGCGGGCCTGCCTGCGGGAATCCCCACGCGACGGTAGGAATCAGCAGGAGGAGACCAACCAGCGCCGGGCCGAGCACGAAGCTGCCCTCGTCAGCGGCCCCCTCGTACGACATCGCAGTCCGGACCAGGTGAGTGTCGCCGCCGCGAAGCTGCCCGGACCAGTGCACTCGGACCAGGGGGCCAACCTGGGGCTGCGTCAGCCCGACCAAGACCGCCGCAACAACGATGATGACCGGCCCGGCACCACGGCTGACGAGCACCAGCAGCAGGATGCTGGCTGCGTTGAGCAGCGCAGCCCAGAACCCGATCCGGCGCGGCGGGACCCAGCGAGCCACCGCGCCTACGCACAGGCCGCCCAGAGCGATCGCGATGCTCTGCGCTCCCGCTGCGAACCCAGCAAAGGCGAAACTGCCGGAACTGGCCTGCAGCAGCACGATCGTGCCCAGAGGCACGACTGCGTACGGGAGGCGCCCGATGAGAGCAAGGGCAAGGAAACTCGGGAGCGTTGAACGGAAGAATCGACGGTAGGACATCGGCGTCTCCTGGCCACAGCGAAGAGACGCGCCTACCCAGCCACCGGACGCGTGCCGTTCCCGATTCTGCCTGGAACGCTACCGTCAGACGGCCGAGTCGGCACCCGGATACGACAGGGTCGTCGCGCCGTGTCGACGATCGATCAGCGCGCCGGCACCACGGCGGCTGGTTGTGGCCACGGCCGGCCCCTGCCGATCGTCGACCCCGCCCGCGGCGAGGCTCCCGCCACATCGGCGAGCTGACCAGCTCATCTCACCTGCTGGGCATAGGACCGAGCGAGCCCACCCGCCGGGCTGACCGACTTCACTATTCAGTTTGACTCGTGAACCGTCTCGTGACTCTTTGTCCAGTTCATCAACTGAATCTTGGAGTCGTCATGTCACTGCCCATCACCGCGATGCTCGACCTGCGCCGGCTCGCCACGCCCGAACTGCACAAGCTCCGGGACGCCCTGACCGTCGAGCTGCAGGGACGTGACGACCTCGGCGAGAGTTCGCTGCGACCCGAGCAGTTCGAGCGCCTGCCGGCCCAACTCGGTGACTGGGCCCAGGCACAGGTACTGCGCGTCGCAGCGGAGACGAAGGACGGTCAGGTGACTCGGGACCAGGTCTTCGCCTTCCTCGGGCGTTCCGCCGAGGGCCGACTCAACGGGTTCCGCAAGTAGCTTGGCGCCCGTCTCCACAGCCCTCTCCCGGCGAGTGGGCTGAACCCGGCGGGTTGCCCGGGTAAAGAGTAGTTCAACAACCTTGATGATCCGCAGGTCCGAGCGCTAATGAGGGGGTGACGCGGCCGATAAGAGGTACGTGACTACGCCGCAGAGCCC
>NZ_JCACKF010000012.1:108490-142257 GCF_059505245.1 Stenotrophomonas sp. | reverse complement strand
TGAGCCGCATGGATGCGGCGACCGAGCTTACATGGACGTACTTGCAGCGTCCCCCGCAACCGGACCCGCCCCGCCATCCCACGGATAGCCGGCTTCTGCTGTTGCTTCGGCTTCGGCTCCAGCCTCCGCGGGTGCCGGGTGCAACCCGGCCGATACCCTCCCGGTGCTACGCTGTGGCCACCGACAACCACGGAGGCGGGATGGGGGCGATCGTGTTGTTGCCGCTGTGCGTGGACGATGCCGCACTCGACCGCTGCCTGGCCGCGCTGGATGCCGGCACGGCGCCAGGGACCGCGGTCTGGTTGGCCGATGACGCACAGACCGGGCCACGCGCGCAGGCGGTGGTGGAACACTGGCTGGCGCATACGCCGCTGCAGGCCGAGTACACCCGGCGCGCGCGGCCACTGGGCGAAGTCGCCCATCTGGACGAGATGCTGCGCGCCTGCGATGGCCTGGACGTGGCCGTGCTGGCGCCGGACAGCGTGCCATCACCCGGCTGGTTGCAGCAGTTGCAGGATGCCTTCGCCCGCGATGCCGCGATCGCCACCGCAACCCCCTGGTGCAATGCCGGCGAGACCGCCGCGTGGCCACGGCTGGGCGAGATCAATCCCGAGCCGCAGGACCCGGTCCTGCTGGCGCACACCTGCGCGACGCTGCCGACGCTGCACCCGGAGCTGCCATCGGCGGTCACCCACGCGGTGCTGGTGCGCGGCAACGCGCGCCGTCGCGCCGGCGGCCTGGACATAGACAGCTACGCTGGCTGGAACGCGGCACTGGTCGACCTCAGCCTGCGCATGGCCGGCCTTGGCTGGCGCAACGTGCTGTGCGAGACCGCCTTCGTCAGCCGGGCAGGGGAGGCGGTCAGCCGCGATGGCGATCTGGAGGCCCTGGCCGCGCGCTGGCCGGCCTGGGTACCGCGGCTGGCCGATTTCCTGATGCACGACCCGCTGCACGGGCTGCGCGCCGACCTGCAGCAGCGCATGCGGCAGGCGATAATGCCGAAGGAACAGGGCGACCTGTTCGTCCCGTCAGTGCCGGAGCCACCCGTTTGAATGTTGCCATCGCCGCCATCGTCGTCACTTACCAGAGTGGGAGCACCATCGATGCCTGCCTCTCGCGCCTGCGCCAGGCGCAGGATGTGGCCGAGATCCGGGTGATCGACAATGGTTCGCTGGATGGCACCCTGGACATCGTGCAGCGGCATGCCAGCCACGATCCACGCGTGCGCTTCGTCGGCAACCCGGACAATCCCGGCTTCGCCGCCGCCAACAACCAGGGCGTGGCCGACTCGCACAGCCCGTGGCTGGCCTTCATCAACCCGGACCTGATGGTCGAGCCGGACACGCTGGCCGAACTGCGCTCCCGCGCCGAAGCGCTGGGCGACTGCCTGCTGGGCGTTGAACAGGTGGACGAGCATGGCCATGCCGACGAGGCGGTGCGCCGCCGCGACCCGGATTTCCTGAGGATGCTGCGTTCGCCCGGCAAGGGCTCGAAGCTGGCGGTTCCGCGTGAGCCGCACCAGGCACTGCAGCGGGTGCCGGCACTATCCGGCGCACTGCTGATGATGCCGCGCGCGCTGTTCGACCGTATCGGTGGCTGGGACGCGGGCTATCGCCTGCACGCCGAGGACCTGGACCTGTGCCGGCGCGCGCGCGAAGCCGGCGCGGTGGTAGCGATCGCCAACGACCTGCAGGTTACCCATGTGCGCGGTGTCTCCAGCCGCTCGCGGCCGTTCTTCGTGGAATGGCACAAGCACAGGGGGCTGTGGCGCTACTTCCAGAAGTTCGAGGCCAGGCAGCGTTCGCTGCCGGTGCGCGCGGCGGTATGGGCTGCGATCTGGGCGCATGCGCTGATGCTGGTGCCGCGCCTGCTGCGCAGGTCGTTGTAGAGCCGAGCCCACGCTCGGCTGCATGGATAGGGGCATCCACGCGTGGTGTGGCTCCACTCGCCGCGCCCACGGTTCACTCCGCCGGGCGCATAATCCGCCCCATGCCTATCATCCAGTCCCTGCTCGACACCGACCTGTACAAGTTCACCATGATGCAGGCGGTGCTCCACCAGCACCCCGGCGCCCAGGTGCAGTACCGGTTCAAGTGCCGCACCCCCGGCATCGACCTGGCAAGCTACATCGCCCAGATCGATGAGGAAATCGACCACCTGTGCAGCCTGCGTTTCAGCGACGCGGAACTGGACTACATGCGTGGCCTGCGCTTCGTGAAGCCGGACTTCGCCGATTTCCTCGGCCTGTTCCATCTGGACCGCAAGTACATCCAGCTGCGTGCGTCGACGGCCGTGCCCGGCGAGATCGAGCTGGACATCACCGGCCCGTGGCTGCACACGATCCTGTTCGAAGTGCCGCTGCTGGCGATCATCAACGAAGTCTGGTTCCGCAACACCACCACGGCCGACTTCGCCGAAGGCGAGCGCCGCCTGCAGGCCAAGGCCGCGCTGCTGCGCGATACCCCCGGTTTCGAGCACTGCCGCATCGCCGACTACGGCAGCCGCCGCCGCTACTCGCGTGACTGGCATGCCCGCCTGCTGCCGCTGCTGCGCGACGCGCTCGGCCCGCAGCTGGTCGGTACCAGCAACGTCCACTTCGCGCGCCTGTATGGCATGACCCCGCACGGCACCATGGCCCACGAGTACCTGCAGGCGTTCCAGGCGCTCGGCCCGCGCCTGCGTGATTCGCAGGTGGCAGCACTGGAATCGTGGGCGCGCGAGTACCGCGGCGATCTTGGCATCGCGCTGTCCGACGTGGTCGGCCTGGACGCGTTCCTGCGCGACTTCGACATGTATTTCTGCAAGCTGTTCGACGGTGTGCGCCATGACTCCGGCGATCCGTTCGACTGGGGCGACCGCATGCTGGCGCATTTCCAGCAGCGCCGGGTCGATCCGCGCAGCAAGGTGCTGGTGTTCAGCGATGGGCTCGACATCGCCAAGGTGATGCGGCTGTACGACTACTTCCGCGGTCGCTGCCAGGTCGCGTTCGGCGTTGGCACCCACCTGACCAATGACCTGGGCCCGACGCCGCTCAACATCGTCATCAAGATGGTCCGCTGCAACGGCCAGCCGGTGGCCAAGCTCAGCGATTCGCCGGGCAAGAGCATGTGCGACGACCCGGGTTACCTGGCCTACCTGCGCCAGGTGTTCGAATTGCCGCAGCCGGAGTAATACCGGCCTGCAGGGCTTACAGGTAGTCGACGACCACCAGATAGGCGCCCTGCAGCGGCTGCTGCTTCGAAGCCTGCACGCTGTAGCGCTCGGAGAAGGCGATATCGCCGGCGCGCATCGCGCTGGCCGACACCGACAGCTTCTGGCCCTGGCGCTTGCCGTCACGCAGCGTCGCCGCCTGGCCATCGGCCAGTGCCGTCACGGCCACCGTCGAGCCCTTGGCCGACGGTGGGCAGGCCGCCAGGCTCAGCTCACCCTGGGACAGGTTCGTCGTGCAGCCCGGCTCGGCGATACGGCCGCTGAAACGGATGCTGCCGCTGCTGGCCTGGGCCAGCGCACTGACGGACATCAGGGCCACGCACAGCAGAATGGAGTTCCTCATGACACGTTCTCTGGTTCGGTGTGTCCTAGTTAGCGACAGGATCGATCAACCTTTAATAGGACGATTCCGAATCTGCTAGGGCCATCACCAAGAAAGAGTGATGCGCATCAAAGAAGCCAAATTCCCCCTGAAAAATGCCTGTTTCCGCGCGTGCCGAACGCGTCGCGCAATGCGACATCCCCAGTCGTTTGTAGCGTGACCGGGCCCCGCGTCAAATCCCCCGCACCCCGAGGCTGTGATTCGCCTAACACGTCACATTTAAGGCGTCAATGAATTGGCGTTCAGAAAAATAATGAGACTTTCATCACAGTTGTGCCTATACTTGCGTCACGGATTCAGGGAGAGGTATGTCCGAGTCCGGCCACAGGTGAGACGCAAGGATGGGTCTTGTTAGCCCGGCAGTGCTCCTTGCTTCCTCCTCTACTTCTCATCTCTTCAGTAGGGTTAGGTAAAAGCGAATGCACAAGATGAACCTCATTGCCGCTCTGATGCTGGCCGCCGCTCCGCTGGCCGCCAACGCCGCCGACGGCACCATCACCTTCAATGGCAAGGTGACCGACAAGACCTGCACCATCTCGACCCCGGGCGGCAAGGACTTCGCCGTGACCCTGCCGACCGTGTCCAAGAACACCCTGGCCACCGCCGGTGCCGTTGCGGGCCGTACCCCGTTCGCCATCAACCTGACCAAGTGCAGCGCCGGCAACGTCGCCACCTACTTCGAGCCGGGTTCGACCGTCGACTTCAACAGCGGCCGCCTGGTCAACCAGGCCTCGGCCAACGCTGCCACCAACGTGCAGCTGCAGCTGCTGGGCTCGAACAACCAGTTCCTGCCGATCAAGGCTGCCGGCGCTGGCCTGGCGCAGACCAACTCGCAGTGGGTCACCGTCGGCACCGACGGCTCGGCCGATCTGAACTACTACGCTGAGTACTACGCCACTGCCGCCGCCACCCCGGGCGACGTCACCAGCAGCGTCAAGTACACGATCATCTACAACTGATCGTCGTCGTACCCGCATTGGCCGGCGTACGCGCCGGCCAGTGCTTCGCGGCCCCTGGCCACACCCCTCGAGCGTAGTACTTCCGATGAAAGCAATCTTTCCCCGGGCGCTGCTGCTGGCAGCGTTCACGCTGCCCTTCTGCCAGAACGCTCTGGCCGGCGTGGTGGTCAACGGCACGCGAGTGATCTATCCGGCGCAGGCGCGCGAAGTGACCGTGCAGGTCGACAACGTGGGCGATTCGCCGGCGCTGGTCCAGGCCTGGATCGACAGCGGCGACGCCAACCAGACCGCCGACAACAGCGACGCCCCGTTTGTACTGACGCCGCCGATCGCGCGTGTCGAGCCGGGCCGCAGCCAGGCGCTGCGCGTGATCTTCTCCGGTGCGCAGCTGCCGACCGACCGTGAGTCGGTGTTCTGGCTCAACGTGCTGGATGTGCCGCCGTCGCCCGACAACGCCGACAGCGGCGACCAGAATTACCTGCAGGTCGCGTTCCGTTCGCGCCTGAAACTGTTCTACCGGCCGCAGGGCCTGAAGGGCGTCGCCAACGACGCGCCGGCAGCGTTGCGCTGGACCCGCACGGGCGATCGCCTGCGGGTGGAAAACCCCAGCCCCTTCCACGTCACGCTGGCCGAAGTGCATGCCGTGACCGGCAGCAGCGAGAAGACCGTCGAGGACAAGGGCGCCATGGTCGGGCCGAAGCAGAGCCTGGAGTTCACCGCACCGGCGGGCTCCGACCAGGTGCGCTTCATCACCATCAACGATTACGGCGGTCGGGTGGAGCACACGGTCCGCCTCGGCAGTACCGGGGGCTGAACGCGCCGCGCCGGCCATGGGCCTGCGCATCCCGCCACCGCCGCCGCGCGGCGAATTGAAGGAATGTCAGTGTGATCGGAAACAGATTGACATTGTCGATCCACCAGGCGATCTGCCTGCTGGTTGCTGGCGTGGCCTGCCCAGGATGGGCGCTGGCTGCGCCGGCCAATCTCGGCGAACAGGCGCTGATGGCGCAGAGCGGTGCGGCCAATGCGCGTGCACCCGAGTCGGCCCAGTTCAACTCCAGCTTCCTCTCCGGCCAGGCCAAGCAGGTCGACCTGGCCTCCTTCACCAATGGCAACCCGATGGTGGCTGGCACCTACCGTGTCGACGTCTACGTCAACGGTGGCTGGCAGGGCCGTCGCGATCTGCAGTTCAAGGCCGATGAGCAGGGCCGCGTCGACGCCTGCCTGCCGCTGCCGATGCTGGAAGAAATGGGTGTGGACAGCGAGGCCGTGCTGCTGCAGCAGGACCCGACGCTGCCGACCGACACGACCAGCTGCGTGCCGGTACAGCGGCGCATGGCCAATGCCTATGGCATCTATGACAGCGGCAACCTGCGCTACGACCTCAGCATCCCGCAGGTGTTCCTGCGCCGCGAGGCGCGCGGCTACGTCAATCCGTCGCTGTGGGACCGCGGCATCAACGCTGGCTTCGTCGGCTACAGCTTCAACGCCATCGACAGCGACAGCCGTGTTGAAGGGGGGCAGCGCAATCGCAGCGCCTACCTCGGCCTCAACGCCGGCCTGAACCTGGGAGGCTGGCAGTTCCGCCACGATTCCAACCTGACCTGGTCCGAAGGCAACGGCCGCCACTGGCAGAGCATTGCCACCTATGCGCAGCGCGGCATCCCGCAGGTGCGCGGCATGCTCACCATTGGTGAGGCCTACACCACGGGCGAGCTGTTCGATTCGATCGGCTACCGGGGTGCCAGCCTGGCCAGCGACGACCGCATGCTGCCCGATTCGCTGCGCGGTTACGCGCCGGTCGTGCGCGGCATTGCCGAAACCAACGCGCGCATCGAAGTGCGCCAGAACCAGCAGCTGATCTACTCCTCCACCGTATCGCCGGGCAGCTTCGTCATCGACGACCTGTACCCGACCGGCTACGGCGGCGACCTGGAAGTGAGCGTGATCGAGGCCGACGGCCGCCGCCGCGAATTCAAGGTGCCGTTCGGTTCTGTGCCGCAGATGCTGCGCGAAGGCGTGTCGCGCTACTCGCTGACCGCCGGCCAGGTGCGCAACAAGCTGCTGGCCGATGAGCCGTGGCTGGTGCAGGGTACCTACCAGCGTGGCATCGGCAACCAGTTGACCCTGTACGGCGGCAGCGCGCTGAGCGAAGGCTACCTGTCGCTGCTGTACGGTGTTGGCCTGTCCACGCGCGTCGGTGCCTTCGCTGCCGACGTCACCCATGCACGGACCTCGTTCGACCACTACGGCAGCCATACCGGCGCCAGTGTGCGGCTGAGCTACAGCAACATGATCGGCGAGACCGGGACCAACCTGACCCTGGCCGCCTACCGCTACTCCACTGAAGGCTTCTACAGCCTGCAGGACGCGCTGTATGGCCGTGATTCGGACAAGCGCGGCATCGATCCGACCACCCGTGGCCGTCAGCGCAGCCAGTTCCAGGTAACGCTGAACCAGCCGCTGGGCCGACGTGGCGGTGCGCTGTACGTGACCGGCTCGGTGCGTGACTTCTACGACCGTTCCGGCACCTCCAAGCAGTACCAGGTGGGCTACAACAACGCCTGGCGCTCGGTGAACTACGGCTTCTCGGCGCTGCGCACCGAAGAAGGCGTGCTCGGCCGTTCCGATACCCAGTACCTGCTGTCGATGAGCGTGCCGCTGGGCCGGGGCACCCACCCGGTGTCGTTCAGCGCCGACCTTGGCGCGCGCGACCGCGGTGGCTACGACAACAGCCGCGTCGGCATCACCGGTTCGGCCGGCGTCGACAACAACTTCAGCTACGGCGTGGCCCTGTCCGATTCCCGCGAGGGTGGCACCACTGCGGTCGGCAATGCCGAGTACCGCAGCCGCTACTCGGCGTTGAACGCCACCTACAGCCACTCGCGTGATTTCCGCCAGGCGTCGGTCGGTGCCAACGGCAGCGTGGTCGTGCATCCGGGCGGCTTCACCTTCACCCCGCAGCGCGGCGACACCATGGTGCTGGTCGAAGCGCCGGGCGCGCGCGATGCGATCGTCAGCAACGCGCCGGGCCTGCGCGTCGATGGCCGCGGCTACGCCGTGGTGCCGTACGTGTCGCCGTACCGCCTCAACACCGTCACCCTCGATCCGCAGGGCATGGCCCACGACGTCGAACTGGAAAGCACCAGCCAGTCCATCGCGCCGTTCGCCGGTGCCATCAGCTACCTGCGCTTCGACACCCGCAAGGGCAACGCGCTGCTGATCCAGGTGCGCAACGCCGATGGCCGCAGCATGCCGTTCGGTGCGCAGGTCAAGGACGAACAGGGCCAGCCGGTCGGCATGGTCAGCCAGGGCGGCCGCCTGTACGTGCGCAGCGAGAAGAACCAGGGCCAGTTGCAGGTCGAGTGGGGCGCCGGTGCCGACCAGCGCTGCACCATTGATTACCAGGTACCGGCGGGCGCCGATGCGTCCAAGACCGGCTTCATCCCGCTGGAGGCAGCATGCCGATGATTTCTTCCCGTGGCCGCCAGGCGCTGGCCGCGCTGGCCGTACTGGGCGGCGTGCTGCTGGCGCAGCAGGCCAGCGCCGCCTGCCGCATCCAGAACAGCTGGTTCATCGCCCAGGACGTGACCATGGACATGGGCCAGATCGTGATCCTGCCCAGCACCCCGGTCGGCGGCGTGATCAAGGAAATCAGTGAACCGATCACCCAGCAGAACAGCGTTGCCCGCTGCGATTCCTGGACTGGCGGTCGTTCGATCGGTGAGTACGTCAACGCAGCGCAGAAGCGCCCCGTGGCCGGCTTCTCGAACGTCTATGAAACCGATGTGGCAGGCGTCGGCATCCGCCTGTACCGCGATTCGGGTGCGATCCAGACCTACTACCCGCACTCGATCAACTTCGGTGGCGGTTCCGTGGTCAGCCTCATCGGTGGCCAGTTCCGCATCCAGCTGATCAAGACCGCTGCGCAGACCGGTTCGGGCGTGATCGCGCCGAACGGCCGCTTCACCAACTACTACTTCGACGGCGATGGCCCCGGGCGCCCGGTACTGACCTCGACGTTCAAGGGCTCGGGCACCACCGTGGTCAGTCCGACCTGTGAAGTGCAGGCCGGCAGCCGCAACATTGCCGTCGATTTCGGCAGCGTGCCCAACACCACCTTCACTGGTGTCGGCTCCAAGGCCGTTGATCGCGACTTCGAGATCCGCCTGAACTGCCAGGGCAGCAACGTTGCCGCCTACCAGAGCAAGATCGGCATCCGCCTCGATGCCGACCAGGACAGCTCGAACATGCCGGGCGTGCTGAAGCTGAGCGCGGCCAGCAACAGTGCCACCCGCATCGGCATCCAGATGGTCCAGCGCGATGGCAGCACCGAGCGTGAAGTGCGCTTCGGCCAGACCATCAACGTTGGCACCACCGCGCCGGGTACCAGCGTCATGGCGCTGCCGCTGCGCGCGCGCTACGTGCAGACCCAGGCCGGTACGGTGGGCGCGGGTGTCGCAAACGGCCAGGCCACGTTCACCATCCAGTACGAGTAAGGCCGCCCCGGCGGCTGCCCCTGCTGCGTTCCGCCGCAACGTCGCCCGGCTCACGGGCGGCGTTGACTGCGTCTTGATCCTGCAACGATGAAGATCGATGCCACGACGCGCATACAGACGCCTTAGTGTGATGTATGTCGCGAATTTGGAGTTTCCTCATGAGGTGACCGTCTCCTGCCTGCGGGTGCTGGACGGCAACGCCGAAAGGATCCAGACGTGGCTACTGCTGCTTGCCCCCTTCCGCGCCGGCTTTCGGGAGCGCTCCGGTGAAGGTCCTGTCGGTGTTCGGCACGCGACCGGAAGCCATCAAGATGGGGCCGCTGGTGCGCGCCCTGGCACACGCTGCGGATATCGAATCGGTGGTCTGCATCACCGGGCAGCACCGGGCGATGCTCGACCAGGTGATGGCGCTGTTCGAGATCACCGCCGACCATGACCTCGATGTCATGGTGCCCAACCAGACCCTCAATGGCCTGTGTTCCAGGCTGTTCGAACGGCTTGACGCGCTCTACACGCAGGTCCGGCCCGACTACGTGCTGGTGCATGGCGATACCACCACGGCGATGACCGCGGCCCTGGCCGCGTTCCATCACCGCATCCCGATCGGCCATGTCGAGGCCGGCCTGCGCACCGGCGACATCCACCGGCCGTGGCCGGAGGAGATGAACCGGCGGGTGATCGATGTGGTCGGCCATCAGTTGTATGCACCCACTCCCGGCTCGCGCGCCAACCTGGCCCGTGAGCACCTGGGCGGGCAGATCCTGGTCACCGGCAACACCGTCATCGATGCCCTGCAGCAGACCGTGCAGCGGCTGGATGCCGATCCGGCACTGCGTGCGCAGGCCGACGAACCCTTCCATATGCTCGACCCCGGCCGCCGGCTGCTGCTGGTCACCGGCCATCGCCGCGAGAGTTTCGGCCAGGGCTTCGAGGACATCTGCCGTGCGCTGGCCGAGCTGGCACGGCGGCCGGACCTGCAGGTGCTGTACCCGGTGCACCTCAACCCGAACGTGCAGGGCCCGGTCAATGCCCACCTCGGCAACCTCGACAACGTGCACCTGGTGCCACCGCAGGATTACCTGCGCTTCGTGCGCCTGATGCAGCGCGCCGACGTCATCCTCACCGACTCCGGTGGCGTGCAGGAAGAAGCCCCGGCGCTGGCCAAACCGGTGCTGGTGATGCGCGATGTCACCGAACGGCCGGAGGCGGTCGAAGCCGGTGTGGTCACGCTGGTCGGCACCACGCCCTCGCGCATCGTCGATGCGGTCAACGCGGTGTTGGCACGCCCCCCGCAGCCGGCCCGCTTCGACCCCGATGCCAGCCCCTACGGGGATGGCCGCGCCAGCGCCCGCATCGTCGCCGCCCTGCGCGGTGCGCCCCTTCCCGAATTCTCGCCCGGCGTCCGCAGCAGCGGCGCCGTCCACCCCATCCACGCGAAGTGACGCCATGACCCAGACCGGCCGCTCTTCCCTGTTTGCATCCGCCGCTGCGTTCGTCCTGTCGGGCGTGGTTGGCAGTGCCCATGCCGCCGACAGCGTCGCCGGCCAGTTCACCGAATGGAGCAGCGACAGCACGGTGAACCGGCAGATGACCCTGCGCGAACTCGGTTTCCGCCAGCCACTGGTGCTGAGCGGGCAGGAGAGCCAGCGCGAGGTCTACCTGCCGGTGCCGGCCGGTGTGGCCACCCGCGACGCGCAGCTGCAGCTGGATGGGCGCTATGTGCGCGGCCACGCCGGGCGCACCTCGGGCCTGTGGTCGGTCGATGGCGACCCGATCGCGGCGCGTTCGATCACCGATGCCCAGGGCGATGCCAGCCAGCTGCTGGCCATCGATGGCGAACCCCGCCAGAGCGGCTTCGTACGGGTCGGCGTCGGCTGGTGGTCGATCGTGTCCGATTACCAGTGCGCCGACCAGAGCGCGCCGGCCAATGTGCTGCGGCTGTCGCCGGACTCGCGTTTCAGCTACCGCTTCGACGGCCGCGCCGTGGATACCGTTGCCAAGGCGTGGGGGGCGCTGCCACCGCGGGTGCGCCTGCTGGTGGATGGCAAGGCGCTGCAGGCACCGGCCTACGATGCGGCTTGGCGCATCGGTACCGCGTTGCAGGCCGGGGGCAAACAGGTGCAGGTGGTGGCCCTGCCCAAGGTCGGTGACAGCGTTGACCTCGCCGGTATCAGCATCCCGGCCAGCCTGCAGGGCGTGCCGGCCTACGCCGCGCTGGCCACGGGTGAGCGCGCGCATGCGATCAGGGATCTGGCCGAAGTCGGCGCGCTGCTGTCATTGCGGGACAGCGGGCCGTTGGCCGCCGATGTGATGATCGGCAGCGATGCACTGCGCGCCGGCGTGCGTGCGGCGCTGGATGCGCTGGCCGTACAGGTCGGTGCGGCGGGGGCCGATGCGGGCACCGCGTTCGCCGCGTGGCGCGGTACCGACATGGGCGGCCTGGAAAAGCCCGCCGCCAACGCGTCGGTCAGCGTGGTGGCCGTGGCCGGGCGTCCGACGCTGGTGGTCGACCCGGCGGCGGCGGGCAAGGTCGCCGGGCTGCTCGCCGAGCAGTGGCGCAGCTATGCACTGGGCCGCAGCCTGCAGGTCAGCGCAGCGGGCACGCCCAGACTGGATGGTGACCAGGTACTGCTGAGCCGGCTCGGCAACATCGCCGGCACCATGGATGTGGTGACCCGCGCCGACCGCAGCGCCAGCTTCGACCTCGGCGCACTGTCGGCCGATGGCCGCCTGCCCGAGCAGGTGGTGATCGATGTCTCGGCGGCCCCCAACGCGGCCGGGCAGGGCGCGGTCGCCACGATCTACCTCAACGATTACCTGCTGGGTGGCAAGCTGCTGTCGGCCAACGGCCAGCCGCAACGGCTGGTGGCCAAGGTGCCGGCCTACGCGCTGTCGGCACGCAACGAGATCCGTGTCAGCTTCCTGCGCCAGCCGGCGCGTCCCTACTGCCACGATCCGGCCACGGGCTATCCGGTCTCGATCCTGCCCAGCAGCCACCTGACCCTGGCCAAGCGTTCGCTGGGCAGTGACTTCGTGGGTGCCAGCAGCCAGCTGTCGCGCGGCAACCAGGTGTTCGTGCCCGGCACCTGGCTGCAGGATGCGCCGGCCTCGCTGGGCAAGGTCATCGCGGTGACCAGCGCAGTGGGCGCATCGCCGGAGGCATCGGAACTGAAGGTGGTCGAAGCCGGTGCCGTGGTCAGCCCGGGCGCGCCGTGGCTGGCGTTCGGCGTGGCGCCATCCGGTGTCGATATGGCCGGCCTGAAGGATGGCCACCTGCTGATCGGCGGCAAGCCGCAACCGCTGTTGGATGTGAGCGGGCTGGATCGTGCCGCGGTGGTGCAGGTGGGGTCGTCCGGTGGCCAGCTGGGCGTTGTTTACAGCGACCTCGGTGCGCAGTCACCGCCGTTCGGCGCCCCATTCCGTTTGCTGCGGGGCGATCTCGCCGTGCTCGACGGCAGTGATGCCGTGCGCGAATTCGACCGCCAGGATCCCTACGGCACGCGTATCGCGCAGGACGGCAACCCGCAATCGAAGTGGGAACGGCACATGGTCTGGCTGCTGCTGCTGGTCGGCGTGATCGTGTTCGCGCTGCTGGCCGCCCGCGTCACCCAGGTGCGTCGCCGCAAGTCCGCCAACACAGGGCACTGATCCACCGTGGACGGTCTGTTCTGGAACATCCAGCTGGCCAACTACTACGCCGCCCTGGAAACCACGGCGGCGGCGGTGGCCGTGCTGATCCTGATCTCCAGCCTCGATGACCTGTTCATCGATGTCTGGTACTGGGTACGCGAGAGCTGGCGCGCGCTCACGATCAAGCGCCGCGATGCCTACCGGCCGCTGACCCAGGACGACCTGCTGCAGCGCCCGCAGCAGCCGCTGGCGATCATGGTGCCGGCGTGGATGGAGTACGACGTCATCGCGCAGATGGTGGAGAACATGATCAACGTGCTCGATTACCGCGAGTACGTCGTGTTCGTCGGCACCTATCCCAACGACCAGCAGACCATCGATGAGGTCGAGCGCATGCGCCGCCGCTACAAGCGCCTGCGCCGCGTGGAAGTGCCGCACGACGGGCCGACCAGCAAGGCCGACTGCCTGAACTGGCTGATCCTGGCGATCTTCGACTACGAGAAGCGCCACGACATCGAGTTCGCCGGGGTGATCCTGCACGATAGCGAGGACGTGCTGCATCCGATGGAACTGCGCTTCTACAACTACCTGCTGCCGCGCAAGGACATGATCCAGCTGCCGGTCACCTCGCTGGACCGCGAGTGGTATGAGCTGGTTGCCGGTGTCTACATGGACGAATTCGCCGAATGGCACGCCAAGGATTTGGTCGTGCGTGAAAGTGTTTCCGGCATGGTGCCATCGGCGGGCGTCGGTACCTGCTTCTCGCGGCGCGCGCTGCTGGCGCTGAGCGCGCAGACCGACAACCAGCCCTTCAACACCGACAGCCTCACCGAGGATTATGACGTCGGTGCGCGGCTGGCGGCGATGGGCATGCAGTCGATCTTCGCCCGCTTCCCGGTGCAGTTCCGCGTGCGTCGCCCGTCCTGGTTCGGCTGGGGGCCGGTGCGCGAGCGCACCCAGCAGATGGCGCTGTGCGTGCGCGAGTACTTCCCCGACAACTTCCGTGCCTCGTACCGGCAGAAGGCGCGCTGGGTGCTGGGCATCGGCCTGCAGAGCTGGGAGTCGCTGGGCTGGCGCGGCTCGCTGGCCACCAAGTACCTGCTGGCGCGCGACCGCAAGGGCATCATCACCTCGTTCGTCAGCATCATTGCCTACCTCATCTTCCTGCAGCTGCTGCTGTTCTGGCTGCTGAAGATGTCCGGGGTGTGGACGATGCAGTTTCCCAGCGTGTTCCAGGCCGGCACCTGGCAGATGACGGTGGCGCTGCTGACCACCGCAGCGCTGGCCACCCGCGTCGTGCAGCGCTTCTATTTCGTCAACCGGCTGTACGGCTGGGAGCATGCCTTGATGTCGATCCCACGGATGGTGGTCGGCAACATGATCAACTTCATGGCCACCGCCCGCGCGTGGAAGGTGTTCCTGGCCTACCTGCTGTTCGGCAAGCGCATGGTCTGGGACAAGACCATGCACGACTTCCCGGACGCGGCGCAGCTGGTGCAGACGCGCAAGCAGCTCGGCGAACTGTTGACCACCTGGCAGGCGGTGGAGCCGGAGCGCCTGCAGCAGGCACTGGAGCAGCAGCAGGACGGCCGGCAGCAGCCGCTGGGCCGCATCCTGCTCACCCAGGGGTGGCTGGATGATGAAACGCTGGCCGAGGCGATCGCCTTCCAGGGCGACCTGCCTCGTGCGGTGATTGACGTGGACTACCTGCGCGCCTGCCACTTCCCGGTCAGTGCCGATGCCTGCGTGCAATGGCGCATGTTGCCGCTGCCACCGCGCCAGCAGGGCACCCTGCGGCTGGCCGTGGCCAGCCCATTGCCCGAAGAAGCGTTGGCACTGCTGAAGCAGGAAACCCGCAGCGAGCACATCGAACAGAGCATTGCCCGCGAAAGCGAAATCAACGCAGGCCTGCGCCTGATCGGCGGCGACCGGCACTGGCAGCTGGACAACGTGCCCCTGCTGGGCGACCTGCTGGTGGAGATGCGCCTGATCGACCACGCGCGCTTCGAGATCGCATTGGACGCGTACAAGCCGCAGCGCGACGGCCGCATCGGCGATTACCTGGTCAAGCAGGGCATCACCACCGAAGACGCCGTGGCCCAGGCCATGCAGGAACAGCGCCGGCGTGCGGCGGCGCTGCAGTCGCCGCCTCCCGGAGCCTTGCCAGCATGAAGACCACGCTGCTGTCCTCCGTCATTGCCGTGGCACTGGCCACGGCGGCCGCGCCGGTGCTGGCCCAGGCCGATGCAGCACTGCCGTTGTCCGGTGCGGCCTACCGCGTCGCCGAGCAGGCGTTTGCCGCCTATGAGCGCGGTGACTACCCGGCGGCTTACCGGCAGTCCACCGAAGCGATCCGGCTGCGCCCGGACGTGGTGCGGCTGCGCCTGTTGCAGATCTATGCGCTGCAGAAACTGGGGCGGGGTGCCGAGGCCGAGCAGCAGGCACGTCGTGCACTGGATGCGGGATTGAAGGATCCGGCGTTGCCGGCGCTGGCCGCTGCCACCGCTGCGCGCAGCACGCCTCCGGATGCCAGGAGCGGGCGCGCACCCTCCCCACCGCGCGTGGCTGGCAGCGGCGCAGACCGCGCCAGGCAGCAGGCCTACGCGCTGGCCACCGAGGCCTACGCCGCTTATGACGCCGGGCGGATGGGAGAGGCAGCCAGCAAGGCCGAGCAGGCCTTCCGGCAGCAGCCAACGCAGGGCGCCTGGGCGATGCTGTGGGTGGCCGCGCTGGAAGCACAGCAGCAGCCCGAACAGGCCGACGCCGCCATTGCCACCGCGCTGCAGCTGGGCGCGCCGAATGTCGAGGCATTGCGCGCACGGCGCGTGGCGCTGGATCGACAGCGCGCGCTGCTGCAGGCCCAGCAGGCGTACCGGTCGCTGTCCACGCAGGATGATGCCGCGGCCGTTGCGCAGGCACGTGCCGCTGTCGAGCTGGCACCGGAGGTGGCGACGTACCGGTTGCTGCTGATTACCGCGCAGCTGCAGCAGGGGCAGCTGGCCGACGCCGAGCGCAGTGCCGACCAGGCGTTGCAGGCCGACGGCCAGGATCTCAATGCGCGGGTGATGCGCGGCTACCTGCGCCAGCGCCAGGGCAACAGCCTGCTCGCCAACGAGGACTTCGACGCCGCGCTCGCCATGCCGGGCTCAACGACGCAGCAGCGCAACGTGCGCCTGCTGGCGGTGGATGCGGCCCTGGCCGCTGGGGATCGCGCACGTGCGGCTGCACTGCTGGCGCCGCTGCGCGCGGCATTGCCAGCAGATGCCAGCGATGCACGCGCGCAGCAGCTGCTGCAGCAGGGCATCGAGCAGCGCGCCAAGGCGGTCCGTTCCAGTCGCGAGCGTCCGCGCATGAGCGCGCAGACCTATCCGGCGCCGTTCCAGCACTGCCAGTCTGGCGACAGCGGCAACCGTTGCGAGTTGATGCCGGCCGACCTGCAGGGCGACGGTGGCGCCGCGCAGCGTGCCTACGCGGCCTACGCGCGGCAGGACTACGCCGAGGCCATCGGCGAGGCGCGGCAGGCCGTGCAGCTCGCACCGGAGGACGCGAGCCTGCAGGGGCTGCTGACCACCACGCTGGCGGCAGGCAACCGCAGCCAGCAGGACGAAGCACGGCAGCGTCTGGATGCGGCGCTGGCACAGCGCCCTGACGATGCGGAGGCGCTGATGCAGCGCGGCTACCTCAACCAGAAGGCGCACGAGCCGGCGCGCGCACTGGCCGACTTCCGTGCCGCCGAGGCGACCGGCAGGGCACCAAAGGGCGTGGTGCTTGACCAGGCCTACGCCAGCGCGGCCAACGGCGATCACCCGCAGGCGGTGACCCTGCTGCGGACGGCCATTGATCGTGCCGATGCCGGCGAGCTGCCACTGGATGCGCACCAGCGCTACAACGTGCGCAATGCCATCGCCAACTATTCGCGCGAGTGGGGCGTGATCGCCTCGGCCGGCTTCCGTGGCGCGCGCCAGGCGGCGACCAATGTCGGCGGCGCGGCGATCAGTACGCCGGGTGATTCGGTGTTCAGCACGCTTGAAGCGTTCTGGCGCCCGCCGGCTTTCAATGACCAGCACGGCGCGCTGGAGCTTTACGCGCGGCTGCTCAACACCCTGTACGACCAGGGTGGCACCTACGAGTCGCTCCGCGCCGTGGACCCGTGCACCGGCGAATCGACGCCCGATGCACGCGCACGCGCCGAACGGCTCAGCCGCTCGCGTTCCACCACCGGCTGGCCGTCCACCATCGCCTCGTTCGGCCTGCGCTACGCCTTCGGCCAGACCGGCCTGAGCGCCGGCATCGAGCGTCGCCAGTTCCTCGGCAGCGCCACCCGCACGGGCGATGTCTACCCCGCTTCGGCGGCCGTGCAATGCAGCCTGCAGCTGGCCCGCAACCCGCCACTGGAAGCCAGCACACTGGCCCGCTACCGCCTGGCCAGCGGTTCCGGTGGCTGGATGTCCTACCTGACCTACGGCTATTACCACGGCACCGACCTGCGCACCGACGTGAATCAGTGGTGGATGGTCAGTGGCTACGCGCAGGGCGGTTACACGTGGGATGACAACAGCGCGCATTTCACCCTCGACGCACTCGATGCCAATGGCACGCCGGTGCGCCGGGTGGGCGATGCCAACGGGCGCCTGCATCGCGAACAGTGGTTCGCTGCCGGTGAACTGCGTGCCGGCCGCAGCTTCCGCTTTGGTGCCGGGCAGACCCACTGGGTGGTCACGCCGTATGTGGTGGTGGGGGCGGACTGGCTGGACCAGCGCTCGCGCGTGCGCGACATCCGCTACCCGCTGTTCCCGGCGCAGTCGTTCGCACTCAACGATACGCAGCGCAGCTGGTCACTCGGCGCAGGGCCGGGCGTGGGCGTGCGCTACTGGTTCCGCGAAGACCACTACAACACGCCGCGTTCCTACCTGGACCTGACCGTGCAGTACCGCTTCGCGATCGGCGGCGGTGATACGCAGCGCGCCAAGGGCCTGTTCGCCACCGCCATCCTCTCCTACTGAGGCAGGCCCCAACGTCGTCGCAGCGCCGCGGCCTGCGGCGTGTCCTGGGTCAGCCACGGCTCCAGTGCATAGACCAGCACGTGCTGCGCACCGCTGTCGTGCGCCCACGCCAGCTGCCGCTGGATGCGCGCGGCATCTGCGGTTTCGCCCTTGAACGCGCTGCCGTCGGCGGGGCTGCCGGGCAGTTCGCGGAACAGTTCGACGATCGCATCGAACCCGATGCCCTGTGCCCGGAAATGGCCGAGCAGCGGTTGCAGCTGCTGCACGTTGCCGGCGCCGGCCACCCCCACGCCGTCCTGCACCATCGGCCGCAGCGCGGCCCGTGCCAGCACCGCCTGCCACAGCGCGACCAGGTCGCCGTCGGTCTGCAGGCGGCTGAAGTAGCAGGAGATCGCACAGTCACCGCCGCGCGCGCTGGCGGCCTGCGCCAGCCCGTGCAGCCACTGCGCCAGCCATTGCTGGCGGGCCGGATCGGCCCAGTGGAACTGCTCCAGTTCGTAGGGCAGGTACCAGCCGCCGAAGGCGGGCTGCTGCGCCCACGGCGCCTGTGCCAACCAGCTGCGCGCGTGCGCCAGGCTGTCGGCCAGGAACGCCTGCAGCGTGGCGTCGTCGGCGCCGATGGCCTGCCACCAGCGTTGCTGGAAGGGCAGGCCAACGCGGATGCGGATGTCGTTCTCGCTGGCGGCGGTGAACAGCTGCTGCAGGTTGCTGTCCGGCAGCGACCAGTCGCCATCGCTGCCACCGACGATGCCGGTCCACTGCAGCACCAGCTGCCGGCAGCCCAGCGCGTGGGCAAGCTTCAACGAACGTTGCCAGTCGGCCGGGCCCCACTGCAGATGGCTGCGCCAGGGCTGCAGGAAGGTGCCATCCACCTGCACCGGCAGCGAACAGCCGGGCAGGGTGGCGAGCGTAGCGGCCAACGGCGCCAGCACTGCCGCGCGCAGCAACCGGCGGCGCAACGGCGAAGACGGATCCGTGGGAAGGTCGGGCCGAACCATGCCCGCATCATCCCAGAGCACCGTGGGTGGGAGGTGAACCCCGCGCCGGGTGGTGCCGGCCGCTGGCCGGCATCGTGCCCCGGGTGGCAGGTGAATCACCATCCGGTAGTGCCGGCCGCTGGCCGGCATCGCGCCCCGATTATTCCAACGCGTAGCGCAGCGCGAACAGCACCGCCACCAGCCACACCGCCGGATGCACTTCGCGCCAGCGGCCGGTGCCGGCCTTCAGCGCCGCATACGCGATGAAGCCAAACGCCAGGCCATTAGCGATGGAGTAGGTGAACGGCATCGCCAGGGCACACAGTGCGGCCGGCACCGATTCGGTCAGGTCGCTCCAGTCCACGTCCACCAGTTCGCGCAGCATCAGGCCGGCCACGAACAGCAGCGCCGGTGCGGTGGCATAGCCGGGCACCATCGCCGCCAGCGGCGAGAACAGCAGTGCGGCCAGGAACAGTGCCGACACCACCAGTGCAGTCAGGCCGGTGCGGCCGCCCACCTGCACGCCCGAGGCGCTTTCAGCGAACGCGGTAGTGCTGCTGGTGCCCAGCAGCGAACCGGCCACGATCGCCGTGCTGTCGGCCAGCAGCGCGCGGCCGAAACGCTTCTGCGCGCACGGCAGTTTCAGCAGTCCGGCGCGACCGACCACGCCATACAGGGTGCCGGTGGCATCGAACACTTCCACCAGCACGAACACCAGCACCACCTGCAGCAACACGGCGATCGGCGCGCCACCGTTGTGGTGCAGCAGGCCCGGCAGGTCCAGCTGCAGGAAGGTCGGCGCCAGGCTCGGCGGCAGCGAGACCAGGCCCTGGTACTGCACGTCGCCCAATGCCCAGCCCGCGCCGGTCACCGCCAGGATCCCGATCAGGATCGCGCCACGGATACGGCGCGCTTCCAGCACCGCGATCAGCAGGAAGCCGGCCAGTGCCAGCAGCGGCGGCGCCGTATTCAACGGGCCCAGCGCCACCAGCGTGTCTTCATTGCCGACGATCACGCCGGACTTCTGCAGCGCGATGATCGCCAGGAACAGGCCGATGCCGGCCACGATCGCCGAGCGCAGCGACGAAGGAATGCCCGACACCAGCCACGCCCGCACACCGGTCAGCGACAGCACCAGGAACACCAGGCCGGAGATGAATACCGCGCCCAGTGCCTGCTGCCACGGCAGGCCGGCGGCACCGACCACGGTGAAGGCGAAGAACGCGTTCAGGCCCATGCCCGGTGCCATGCCGACCGGGAAGTTGGCCGCCAGTGCCATCACCGCCGAACCCAGCGCCGCGGCCAGGCAGGTGGCCACGAACACCGCACCCGCATCCATGCCGGTGGTGCCGAGGATTTCCGGGTTGACGAAGACGATGTAGGACATCGTCAGGAAGGTGGTGACACCGGCCAGCAGCTCGGTACGCACGGTGGTGCCGTGCTGCTGCAGCTGGAACAGGCGCTCGAACAGGGACATGGGGCTTCTCGCGACAATAAGGTGTCACGACCAACGGTCGTGACCTACCCGAATGCAGAACGGCCGCGCAGAGCGCGGCCGTTCTTCCTTTCTTACTTCAGCGCCTTGAAGCGCAGGCGCTTCGGCGCGGCATCGTCGCCCATGCGACGCTTCTTGTCTTCCTCGTACTCGCGGTAGTTGCCCTGGAAGAACTCCACGTGCGAGTCGCCTTCGAAAGCGATGATGTGCGTGGCGATGCGGTCCAGGAACCAGCGGTCGTGCGAGATCACGAAGGTGTTGCCCGGGAACTCCAGCAGCGCGTCTTCCAGCGCACGCAGCGTTTCGATGTCCAGGTCGTTGGACGGTTCGTCGAGCAGCAGCACGTTGCCGCCCTGCAGCAGGGTCTTGGCCATGTGCAGGCGGCCACGCTCACCACCGGACAGCGAGCCGACCATCTTCTGCTGGTCCTGGCCCTTGAAGTTGAAGCGGCCGATGTAGGCGCGCGACTGGATCTCGATGCCGTTGATGTTGAGGATGTCCAGGCCACCGGCGATTTCCTGGAAGACGTTGTGGTTGCCTTCCAGCTTGTCGCGGCTCTGGTCCACGTAGGACAGCTGCACGGTCGGGCCGATCACGATCTCGCCCGAATCCGGCTTCTCCTGGCCGGTGATCATCTTGAACAGCGTCGACTTGCCGGCGCCGTTCGGGCCGATGATGCCGACGATCGCGCCCGGCGGAATCAGCATCGACAGGTTGTCGATCAGCAGGCGGTCGCCGAACTTCTTGGAGACGTTCTTGAACTCCATCACCATGTTGCCCAGGCGCTCGCCCGGCGGGATGAAGATTTCGTTGGTCTCGTTGCGCTTCTGGTAATCCTGCGACTGCAGCTCTTCCAGGCGGGCCAGACGGGCCTTGCCCTTGGAGCGGCCGCCCTTGGCGTTCTGGCGCGACCACTCCAGTTCCTTCTGGATCGCCTTCTGGCGGGCCTTTTCCTGGTTCTCTTCCTGCTTCAGGCGCTCATCCTTCTGCACCAGCCATTCGGTGTAGTTGCCCTTCCACGGAATGCCGCGGCCGCGGTCCAGTTCCAGGATCCACTCGGCGGCGTTGTCCAGGAAGTAGCGATCGTGGGTGACCGCCACCACGGTGCCGGTATAGCGCGCCAGGAACTGTTCCAGCCATTCCACCGACTCGGCGTCGAGGTGGTTGGTCGGTTCGTCGAGCAGCAGCATGTCCGGCTTCTGCAGCAGCAGGCGGCACAGTGCGACGCGGCGCTTTTCACCGCCGGACAGGTTGGCGATCTTGGCATCCCACGGCGGCAGGCGCAGCGCATCGGCAGCCACGTCCAGCTGGTTTTCCAGGGTGTGCGCGTCGCCGGCGGCCAGGATCGCCTCGAGGCGCTCCTGTTCCTTGGCCAGCGCGTCGAAGTCGGCGCCTTCCTCGGCGTAGGCGGCGTACACCGCCTCCAGCGCGGCCTGGGCCTGCAGCACTTCGCCCACGCCTTCCTCGACCGACTCGCGCACGGTCTTGTTCGGGTCCAGTTCCGGTTCCTGCGCCAGGTAACCGACCTTGATGCCGGGCTGCGGGCGGGCTTCACCCTCGAAATCGGTGTCCACGCCGGCCATGATCTTCAGCACGGTGGACTTGCCGGCGCCGTTCAGGCCCAGCAGGCCGATCTTCGCGCCCGGGAAGAAGGACAGGGAAATGTCCTTGATGATCTGCCGCTTGGGCGGGACCACCTTGGACACGCGGTTCATGGTGTAGATGTATTGCGAGGACATGCGGTCTCCGTAGGCGCGGCCCTGCGCCCGACCCGTCACGGGAACATCCCGTTGCGGCAGCGGGCACAGACTGGAATGGAATACCGCCAATTATAGCCGGAACCGGTTCCGGCCCGCGCCCGGCCGGAGCCGCGCAGGCTGGCCGTGGCCTGAATACTCCGTCACAGTCCTGCAGCGGGAAGCGTTTCCAGCCGGAAACGGTTCAGATCGGTTGCGCAATATGGGCTCACCACCCACCCAAGCAGAGGTCTGACATGCGCATCAATCGAGTAATGGCCGGCGCCGTGGCCTCTGTGCTGGCGCTGGGCGCCGTGACCCCGGCCTTCGCCGACAACGACCATCGCCGCGACCACGACCGCCGCGAGTGGCGCGAGGATCGCCGTGAGTGGCGCCAGGACCGCCGCGACTGGGAGCGCGACCGCCGCGAGGCCCGGCGCGACTGGGAACGCGACCGCCGCGACTGGCACCGTGACCATGATCGCTACTACCGCCCGGCACCGCCGCGCGTGGTCTATCGCCCGGCCTATGGCCCGGGCTATGGCTGGAAGGTCGGCCACCGCTACCGCGACTACTACCGCGGCCCGGTCTACGTGGTGAACGACTACCCGCGCTACAACCTGCGCCGCCCGCCGTACGGCCATCAGTGGATCCGGGATGATCGCGGCAACATGCTGCTGGTGGCCATCGCCACCGGTGTGATCGCCCAGTACGTGCTCAGTCGCTGAGGATCGCGGCCGGGGTCGGATCCCTTTCCAACGGAAAGGACTCTGACCCCACAACTATCGATCGAAACCATACGGGGCCGGATTCCTTCGGGGATGCCGGCCCCGTCCGTTTCGGCCCCAGCGGGCCAGTGCGGAGCTACAATCGAGGGCTGAGCCGTACCCCTTTTCCCTGCCTGCTGGAGTACCCGATGTTCCCGCGTGACGTCCGCATCGAATCCTACGATCCCGAACTGGCCAAGGCCATCGCCGCTGAGACCCAGCGCCAGGAAGACCACGTCGAGCTGATCGCCAGCGAGAACTACACCAGCCCGGCGGTGATGGAAGCCCAGGGCAGCCAGCTGACCAACAAGTACGCCGAAGGCTACCCGGGCAAGCGCTACTACGGTGGCTGCGAATACGTGGACATCGCCGAGCAGCTGGCGATCGACCGCCTGAAGCAGCTGTTCGATGCGGACTATGCCAACGTGCAGCCGCACAGCGGTTCGCAGGCCAACCAGGCCGTGTACTTCGCCCTGCTGCAGCCGGGTGACACCATCCTCGGCATGAGCCTGGCCCACGGTGGCCACCTCACCCACGGCGCCAAGGTCAATGCCTCGGGCAAGCTGTTCAACGCCGTGCAGTACGGCGTCAACGACCAGGGCCTGATCGATTACGACGAAGTCGAGCGCCTGGCCCTGGAGCACAAGCCGAAGATGGTCGTGGCCGGCTTCTCGGCCTACTCGCAGGTGATCGACTGGGCGCGCTTCCGCGCCATCGCCGACAAGGTCGGCGCCTACCTGTTCGTCGACATGGCCCACGTCGCCGGCCTGGTCGCCGCAGGCGTCTACCCGAGCCCGCTGGAACACGCCCACGTGGTCACCTCCACCACCCACAAGACCCTGCGCGGCCCGCGCGGCGGCATCATCATCGCCAAGGGCGCCGACGAAGACCTGGTCAAGAAGCTGCAGTCGATCGTGTTCCCGGGCATCCAGGGCGGTCCGCTGATGCACGTCATCGCCGGCAAGGCCGTGGCCTTCAAGGAAGCGCTGGAGCCGGGCTTCAAGGCCTACCAGCAGCAGGTGGTGAAGAACGCCCAGGCGATGGCCAGCACGCTGATCGCGCGTGGCTACAAGATCGTCTCCGGCGGCACCCAGAACCACCTGATGCTGGTGGACATGATCGGCAAGGACGTGTCCGGCAAGGACGCGGAAGCCGCGCTGGGCAAGGCCCACATCACCGTCAACAAGAACTCGGTGCCGAACGACCCGCGTTCGCCGTTCGTGACCTCGGGCCTGCGCCTGGGCACCCCGGCGGTGACCACCCGCGGTTACGTCGAGCAGGATTGCGTCGACCTGGCCAACTGGATCGCCGACGTGCTCGACGCACCGAACGATGACGCGGTCATCGCCCGCGTGCGCGACGCCGTCAGCGCGCAGTGCCGCAAGTACCCGGTCTACGGCTGATCGGAGAGTGGGGTCGGAGCCCTTCCTGGCGGAAAGGGATCCGACCCCGCCACCCAGTCGACGCCGGGGTCCGATCCCTTCCCGCAGGGAAGGGCTCTGACCCCGGCATCGGAGTAACCGCGCATGGATGAGCGCCACCTCAAGTACCTGTACACCGCGCTGGCGGTGCTGTTTGGCCTGCCCAGCCTGGTGATGGGCGGCGCGGCGGCGACGATGCTGCTGCTGATGGGGCTGGGCCAGTTCGGTCATGGCACGCTGGCCTCGGTGACGGTGATGCCGCTGTGGGGCCTGGCCGGCATTGCCGGCTGCCTGGCCTGGTTGTGGCTCAGCGCGGGTTTTCTGCTGCAGGGGCGTGCCGGGCTGCACGTGCACCGCCTCTGGTGGTGGATGCTGCTGGCGGGCGGTCTCGCCGCCTTGCCCCCGCTGGGGCTGGCGCTGTGGTGGGGCATCGCCGTGCATGCCGAAGGCATCGGCTTGTTGCTGCTGGGCCCGTCGATGCTGGTGCCGGCTGCGATGCTGGTGTGGATCAAACGCCGCGCATGACGTGGCCCATGGAAGGAAATCGAACGCATGGATGAGCGTCTGCACAAACGCTGGATGGCGATCGCCGGCCTGCTGGTGGGCCTGCCCACCGTGGCAGCAGGCGGCACGGGTGCCGTGCTGGGGCTGATGGTCGTATGGGACGGCAAGTACCTGACGGGCGACGAGCACACGTGGTTGCTGCTGTGGTCGTCGGCTGGAATCATCGGCCTGCTGTCGTGGTTGTGGCTGAGCGGCCTGTTCCTGTGGCGCGGTGTTGCCGGCCTGCGCCAATCACCGGTTGTCGCCTGGGTCGGCCTTGCGCTGGGGGTGCTGGCCGCGTTGGCCGTGGTCGCCGCCGCGTTGTACTTCACCTTCAAGCATGGGGAAATCTCGACCCTGGCCTTCCTTGGGTTCGGCCCGCCGCTGCTGGTGATGGCCGGGCACCTGGCGTGGCTGCGCTGGGCACGCGCGGCCCCGGTGCCGTCGGCACCTGGTTGAACGTCTGGTCCTGCTGACCTCACTGGACGCTCTGGTTGGCCGAAATGCAGGTACTTCCGCGCAGGCAGCATTTGCCGCTGCGCCCTTTCTCAGGTACCTTTGCGACGCTGCCATGACCGTGGCAATAGGTACTTTCCTGAGCCAGGCGTTCCATGCACTGCCCCTTCTGCCAACATGCCGATACCCGGGTCATCGACTCGCGCGTCTCTGAAGACGGCGCGACGATCCGTCGTCGGCGTGAATGTGAAGCCTGCGGCGAGCGCTTCAGCACCCTGGAAACGGTCGAACTGAAGCTGCCGGCCATCGTCAAGAGCGATGGCACCCGCGAGGCGTTCGACCAGCGCAAGGTCCGCGCTGGCTTCGACCGCGCGCTGCAGAAGCGTGCGGTGGCCGAAGACAAGATCGAAGCAGCGGTGCGTGCGGTGGTTCACCAGCTGCGCATCAGCGGCGAGCGCGAAGTGCCCTCGATCAAGGTCGGCGAGTTCGTGATGAACGAACTGCGCAAGCTCGATCATGTCGGCTACGTGCGCTTCGCTTCGGTCTACCGCAGCTTCGAGGACGTGGCCGATTTCCGCGAGGAGATCGAGAAGCTCGAGCGCGACCTGCCGTCCAGTACCGAACAGCTGCAGCTGCTGGGCGATGTGATCGCCCTGACCAAGAAGAAGAAGGGCTGACTGCCTCTGCCTTGGGGGTGCCAACCTTGGTTGGCACCGATGGCCGCATTCACTGGTGGGTGCCAACCGTTGGTTGGCACTGACGGCATGGATCAACACCGGCGGCGTTACCATGGCTGCATGACCACTTCGTTCTCCGTCCTCGACCACCTGCACATGGCCAACGCGCTGCGCCTGGCCGAGCGTGCCGCCTATACCACCCGCCCCAACCCGATGGTCGGCTGCGTGATCGCCCACGGCGAACGCGTGGTCGGGCAGGGCTGGCACCAGCGCGCCGGTGGCCCGCATGCGGAAGTGTTCGCCCTGCGCGAGGCCGGCAGCGAAGCACGCGGTGCCACCGCCTACGTCACCCTGGAACCCTGCGCCCACTACGGGCGCACGCCACCGTGTGCGCTGGCCTTGATCGAAGCCGGCGTGTCGCGCGTGGTCGCGGCGATGCGTGATCCGTTCCCGAAGGTCGATGGCGGTGGGTTCGATCTGCTGCGCAATGCCGGCATCGAGGTCGCCGAAGGGCTGATGGCGGCGCAGGCGCGGGAGCTCAACAAGGGCTTCCTGTCGCGCGTGGAGCGCAATCGGCCGTGGTTGCGGGTGAAGCTGGCCGCCAGCCTGGATGGCCGTACCGCGATGGCCGATGGCAGCTCCAAGTGGATCACCGGGCCGGCCGCGCGCGAGGATGTGCAGCACTGGCGCGCGCGCGCCGGTGCGATCCTGACCGGCGCCGACACGGTGCTGGCCGACGACCCGATGCTGACCGTGCGCCTGGCCGATACCGAAGTGATGGCACCACTGCGTGTGGTGCTGGATTCGCGCCTGCGCTCGCTCGAATGCAGCCGCGTGCGCGAGGGCGGGGCACCGACGCTGTACCTGCACGCTGCGGCGGTGAGCGCACCGGACGCGGCCGACGCCGAATTCGCCAGCGTGCCCAGCGCAGAGGGGCGGTTGGACCTGGGCGCGGTGCTGGCGCTGCTGGCCGAGCGCGGCATCAACGAAGTGCACACCGAAGCCGGCGCGACACTGGCCGGTGCGCTGCTGCGCGGTGGCTGGGTCGATGAGCTTCTGCTCTATCAGGCGCCCACGCTGCTGGGCGACAACGGCCGCCCGCTGCTGGCTGGCCTCGGCATTGATGCCATGGACCAGCAGCGTCGCCTGCGCGTGGTTGACCAGCGCCAGGTCGGCGAGGACAACAGGCTGCTGCTGCGCCCATGAAGGAATGACGCAGAGCAGGGGCTACGCCCATGGCGTCAGGCCGCTTCGTCGTCTTCTTCGCCGACCGGGCACTGGCCCTTCCACTGCTGCTTCCACAGCACATGCAGGTCGCGGCAGTACGCGCCGAGCGCCTCGCCCGGCAGTTGCCTCGCCT
This sequence comes from Stenotrophomonas sp., assembly GCF_059505245.1. Taxonomy (NCBI): domain Bacteria; kingdom Pseudomonadati; phylum Pseudomonadota; class Gammaproteobacteria; order Lysobacterales; family Lysobacteraceae; genus Stenotrophomonas; species Stenotrophomonas sp. The sequence continues at coordinate 115,142 of NZ_JCACKF010000012.1, read as the reverse complement.
TGAACCGCAACTGGCGACGCGTAAAACCGTCGTCGTACTCATCCGGCAGTACCAGCACGGCACACTGATCGTGGTACATCGGGAAATCGCGGCAGTGGTCGTCATTGCTCATCCACGCATCCAGGTGCCTGTCGCTCAGCTGGGTTGACTCGAAGGCGACCGAGGGTTGGACGACGATGATCTTCGTGGCTTTGAACTTGGACGCTTCGGCCTGCCAGCACACCATCAGCGCCAGCAACATGAGCGCGGTCGACGTCATACGGTGTTTCATGCGGTTGCCCCCGGGGGAAGAGGGCAACAGCATTGACCATGCAGGCCGCGCAGGGCCATGCAAGGGTTCTGAAAATGCAGTTGCCCTTGCCGTCGGCAACGCTGGGCAGCGCGTAGGCTCGGCGTTACATCCCGCTCACGCGCATTCGTCGGTCCACATCATCTCGGCGATCGGGCGCAGTGCCTTGCATTCCTGCGTCATGTCTTCGGCTGACTTCACCTTCGCCTTGGCCTTCAGTTCCTCGGTCATGGCATCCACGCCACTGATCTGGTCCGGCGCGATCTTCGCCACGCAGGCGCGGTGCTGCTGCAGCAGCAGGTCACAGCCGGGTACGCCGGTCACCTTCGGTGCGCTGGCCGCCTGCGCGTCCTGCATCCAGTCCTCGAACGGTGCCAGCGCGCCGGTCACGGTACCCACCAGATCGTCGAAGTTGCCGCTGTACCAGTAGCCGTTGTCCTTGGCCGGGTACAGGGTGAAGGTGCCGCTGACCGGCACGCGCGCACCGCTCTGCAGCGCCTGGGTGTAGGCGTCGGTGAACTGCTTGCGCGCGGCCGGGCTGGCGTCGGCTGCAAGGCTGGCGGCGAACAGCGGGCGCACCTTGCCGAGGTCGGGCACCTGGCAGCTGAAAGTGATGCGCGCCAGCTTCTGGTCTTCCACGTACTCGTTGTCTTCAATCACGCTCTTGCTGGCGCGGCACTTCGAATCACGCAGGGCCTTGGCATACAGCGCTTCGGTGGCGGCCGCGTCGGCCTTTGCGCCGGTGCTGGCTAGTACGACCTGCCACGGTTCGGCCAGCGCCTTGGCCAGCGCACCCGGGTTCGGGGTCACCGCGTCCTGGCCTTCGAACGCCGGCTTCAGCGCATCGTTGAGCGCGCGGGTCGCCGCGGCGTCATCTTCCAGCAGCACGCGTGCGTACAGGTCGAAAGCCTGTTCGGGCGTCAGCGTGGCGGGGGCTGCGCCGGCCAGCAGCGGGGCCGCCAGCAGGGCGCTGGCCAGCAGGGTACGCAAGGGAGTCTTCATGACGGTGTTTCCTGTTCCAGAGGCGCGCAAGCGTAGCGCATCTTTGCGCAGGCCCGATGGTGCCCTGTGGCCGCCTGCCGGCGCGCGCGGGCCCAAAAAAAAACGGGCCCCTTGCGGGGCCCGTTCGATCGCACGACGAGGAGCGATCGGTAAATCAGAAGCTGGCGCGGACGCCGACCGAGTACTGGGTGACGTCGCGGTAGCCGGCGATCTCGCCCACTACACCCCAGGTCTTGGTGAAGTTGACCTGGCCGCCGACGGTACCGACCCAGGTGCCCTTGTAGTTGTTGCCGCCATCCATGTAACCGGCCTTGGCCCAGGCTTCGGTCATGCGCGACGGCTTGCCACGGATACCCATGGTGACGCGGCCCAGGTTGGTGTGGTCCTTGCCGTGGTAACGCACGCCGTCGTAGCGCAGGGTCGATTCGGCGTTCTGGCGCACCCAGGCGGCATCGGCGGTGAAGTCCAGGCGGTCGGTCCACGGCATGTGGTAGCCGATACCCAGCTCCGGCTGGTTCAGTTCCAGCTTCAGCGAGTCTTCGCCGTAGTGGCGGGTCTTGCTGGTGCGCGACCAGCCACCGAACACGTAAACCTGCTCGGCCAGCGCGACCGAGCCGCGCAGGTAGCCGCCGTCGACCTTCGGGTCGTCCAGCACGTTGTCGTCAACCTGGACCTGGGTCCAGCCGCCTTCCACGTAGGTGTAGCTCAGGGCGTCGGCCGAAGCCGAGAACGGAGCAGCGGCCAGCAGGGCGGCCACGATCAGGATCTTGCGCATGGGAATTCCTGTGAATTTCAGTCCATTGGCGGGCCTGCCCTCGCGGCTGCCCGTGGCGACCTCATGTCGTCCGCTGCGGATTTTAATGAAAGTTTTACAAAATGCGAGAGACGGCCGTCACAAGCTGGTCTGGCTTGGCCGGGGTCAGAGCCCTTTCCTGCGGAAAGGGATCCGACCCCGGTCATCAGAATGCGAGCCGGCCGAGCCGGCCTGCATCGGGGTCGGATCCGTTTTCCGTCGGAAAACGGCTCTGACCCGTAGCGATTTCGAGAGGGCCGGGGCCAGAGCCCTTGCCTGCGGAAAGGGATCCGACCCCGGTCATCCCCACCCCGTTCAGCACGGGCTGGTACACTAGCCACGCCGGTTTGCCGGTACACAAACGTCTTCAGGGCGGGGTGCAATTCCCCACCGGCGGTAGGTGCGCAAGCACGAGCCCGCGAGCGCCCCGGCCCACGGCCGGGGGTCAGCAGATCCGGTCCAATGCCGGAGCCGACGGTCATAGTCCGGATGAAAGAAGACGGTGCCACAGGGCCTTCGCGGCCCTGCGCCCGCCTGTTTGCCTTGCGGCGTTTTTCGCTCACTTTTCGCGGAGAACGTTACTTGTTTACTGGAATCATCGAGGGCGTCGGCCGTCTGGCCGCACGCGAATCCATCGGCGGCGATGTCCGCTTCACCTTCCATGTCGGGAATCTGCCGTTCGACCACGTGCAGATGGGCGAGAGCATCGCCATCAACGGCGTCTGCCTCACCGTCATCGCGTTCGACGCCAGCAGCTTCCAGGCCGATGCCTCCACCGAGACCCTGGGCCTGACCACGCTGGGCCAGTTGGGCGAAGGGGCGGTCATCAACCTGGAGCGCGCCATGCGCCCGACCGACCGCCTGGGCGGCCATCTGGTCAGCGGCCACGTCGACGGCCTCGGCCAGGTGCTGTCCATCCATGACGACGCGCGGGCCCAGCGCTGGCGTTTCGCCGCGCCGGCCTCGCTGCGCCGCTATATCGCCAAGAAGGGCTCGATCTGCGTTGACGGCGTCAGCCTCACCGTCAACGAAGTGGACGACGACGGTTTTGAAGTCGCCCTGATCCCGCACACCGTGGCCAACACCGCCTTCTCCGCCACCGGCGTGGGCAGCGCGGTCAATCTGGAAATCGATCTGGTGGCCCGTTACGTCGAGCGATTGATGGGTGTGCCGAGCAACGGTCAGCACCCACAGGGAGACGCAGCATGAACTTCGCCCCGATTCCGGAAATCCTGGAAGACATCCGCCTGGGCCGCATGGTGGTCATCGTCGATGACGAAGACCGCGAGAACGAAGGCGACCTGATCATGGCCGCCGAGCTGGTCAAGCCGTCGGACATCAACTTCATGGTCACCCACGGCCGCGGCCTGGTGTGCCTGCCGCTGACCCGCAGCCGCGCCGCCGACCTCGGCCTGGCGCCGATGGTGCAGGCCAATACCGCCCAGTTCCAGACCAACTTCACGGTCAGCATCGAGGCCGCCGAGGGCGTCACCACCGGCATTTCGGCGCATGACCGCGCGCATACCATCCGCACCGCGGTAAAGCCCAATGCCAAGCCGTCGGACCTGCACCAGCCGGGCCACATCTTCCCGCTGATCGCCCAGCCGGGCGGCGTGCTGACCCGCGCCGGCCACACCGAAGCCGGCGTCGACCTGGCCATGCTGGCCGGGCTGGAACCGGCCGGCGTGCTGGTGGAGATCCTGAACCCGGATGGCAGCATGGCGCGCCGCCCGGAGCTGGAAGTGTTCGCCCGCGAGCACGGCCTGAAAATGGGCTCCATCGCCGATCTGATCGCCTATCGCCTGGCCACCGAAAAGACCGTCGAGCGCGTGGACGAGCGCGAGATCGACACCGAATTCGGTCCGTTCAAGCTGGTGACCTACCGCGACCGCATCGCCCACGACCTGCACTTCGCGCTGGTTCGTGGCACGCCGGATGCGGACACCCCGACCCTGGTGCGCGTGCAGGTGGAAAACCCGCTGGCCGACCTGCTGCACTGGCGCCGCGACGACTTCGGCGTGGCGGCCACCGATGCCCTGCGCGCGATCGATGCCGAAGGCGCCGGCGTGATGGTGGTGCTGTCGGCCCCGCGCGACGGTGAAGCCCTGCTGGCCCGCCTGCGTCAGCAGCCGGCGCCGGTGGTGCCGGGCAAGGACAAGGATGTGGGCCAGTGGCGCCGCAACGGTGCCGGTGCACAGATCCTGTCTGACCTGGGCCTGGGCAAGCTGCGGGTGCTGGGCACCCCGCGCCGCCAGGTTGGCCTGGCCGGTTACGGCCTGGAAGTGGTGGAGACGGTCACCCTGTAATGGGGATTGCCGGCCAGCGGCCGGCACTACCGGTGGGTGCCGACCGTTGGTCGGCACGCCCTTGCGCCCCCGCCAGCCACGGCCGGGGCCCATCCACGCTAGAATTACCCCCTTATCGAGTCCCCCAAGCCGCATATGAGCCACTTCGAAGGCGATCTTCGCACTCCCGAATCGGCGCGCTTCGCCATCCTGGCCAGCCGCTGGAATGCCCGCATCACCGACACGCTGGTCGCTGGCGCTCGCCAGAGCCTGGCCGGCAACGGCATCACCGAAGCCAACATCGACGTGATCCGCGTGCCGGGTGCCTGGGAACTGCCGCTGGTGGCCGCGCGCCTGGCCGCCGCCCATGAACACGCCGCCATCCTCACCCTGGGCTGCGTGATCCGTGGCGATACCCGTCATTACGAGCACGTGGCCGACCGCTGCGCCGAGGGCCTGATGCGCGTGCAGCTGGACTTCGGCGTGCCGGTGCTGAACGGCGTGCTGGCGGTGGAACGCGTGGAAGACGCCGAGGCCCGCGCAGGCGGCAGCCACGGCAACAAGGGCGAGGAAGTCGCACTCGCCGCACTGGAAATGGTCAATCTGCTGGAGCAACTGCCATGAACAAGAACACCCAGGGCAAGCCCTCCGGTAAACCCGTCCGCCGCGATGGCGTCGATCCGGTGCTGCGCTCGCGCGCCCGCCGTCGTGCCGTGCAGGCCATCTACGCCTGGCAGATCTCCGGCGGCAACGCCCAGTCGCTGATCGCCCAGTTTGCCCACGAGCAGGCCCGCGAAATTGCCGACCTGGCGTACTTCGAGGCGCTGGTGCACGGCGTGCTCGACAACCGTCGCGACATCGACGAAGCGCTCGGCCCGTACCTGGACCGCGGCATCGAGGAAGTGGACGCGATCGAACGCGCAGTGCTGCGCCTGGCCGCCTACGAGCTGCGCTACCGCCTGGACGTGCCGTACCGCGTGGTGATCAACGAAGCGATCGAATCGGCCAAGCGTTTCGGTTCCGAACACGGCCACACCTACGTCAACGGCGTGCTGGATCGTGCCGCCGTGGAATGGCGCAAGGTCGAATCGGGTCACTGACCCGCCTGTGGTAGTGCCGGCCGCTGGCCGGCAACTGCAGGGATTCTGAGGTTGCCGGCCTGCGGCCGGCACTACCGCCCACCGCGCACGGCGCGGCACGTACAAACGCGGGAGCGCCCCATGTCCCTGGCCGAATTCGCCCTCATCGACCGCATCCGCGCCCGCACCGTCGAGCGCGACGACATCGTGCTCGGCATCGGCGATGACGCCGCGCTGCTGCAGCCGCGCCCGAACGAGCAACTGGTGGTCACCGCCGACACGCTCAACAGCGGCGTGCATTTCCCGGCCGAGACCCCGGCGTTCGACGTCGGCTGGAAGACGCTGGCCGTCAACCTGTCCGACCTCGCCGCGATGGGCGCGCGCCCGGCCTGGTGCACGCTGGCGCTGTCGCTGCCCGAGGCCAGCGAAGACTGGATCGATGCCTTCGCCGATGGCTTTTTCGCCCTGGCCGACCAGCACGACATCGCCCTGATCGGCGGTGACACCACGCGTGGCCCGCTGTCGCTGTCGGTGACCGCGATGGGCCAGGTCTCCCGCGGCCAGGCCCTGCGTCGTGATCGCGCACAGATTGGCGATGACATCTGGGTCAGTGGCACCCTCGGCGATGCTGCCGGTGCGCTGCGCCTGTGGCAGCAGGGCGCATTGAACGTCACCGCCGCCACCCTGCTGGCCGACTACGAAGCCCTGCGCCTGCGCCTGCTGCGTCCCACCCCGCGCGTTACCCTTGGCCTGCGCCTGCGTGCATTCGCGCATGCCGCCGTGGACATCTCCGATGGCCTGCTGGCCGACCTGGGCCACATCGCCGCACGCAGCGGTGTGCGCGCCGAAGTCGACGCCGATGCATTGCCGATGTCGTCGGCACTGCGCGAACTGCTCGGCCGTGATGGCGCCCGTGACTGCGCGCTGCACGGCGGCGACGACTACGAACTGTGCTTCACCGCCGCCGCCGACCAGCGCGACGCGCTGCACTACGTGGCCGAGTCGCTGGACGTGCCGATCACCCGCATTGGCCGCATCATGGAAGGGCAGGGCGTGCACACCGAAGGCCACGACGGCCCGAGCGGATACGAGCACTTCGCCTGACCATGGCCCGGCGCTACCGTGTTGCTCTGGTAGGTGCCAACCTTGGCTGGCACGGATGTGTCAGGCCTTCGTGCCGACACTGCGTCGACCAAGGTCGACG
>NZ_JCACKF010000012.1:0-108390 GCF_059505245.1 Stenotrophomonas sp. | reverse complement strand
TGGCACGGATGTGTCAGGCCTTCGTGCCGACACTGCGTCGACCAAGGTCGACGCCTACCCAAACGCTGGGCATGGCCCGGCGCTACCGTGTTGTCCTGGTAGGTGCCAACCTTGGTTGGCACGGATGTGTCAGGCCTTCGTGCCGACGCTGCGTCGACCAAGGTCGACGCCTACCCAAACGCCGGGCATGGCTCGGGGCTAACGCGTTGCTCTGGTAGGTGCCAACCTTGGTTGGCACGGATGTAACAGCTCTGCGCGCCACCTCTCCGGCGTAACCCTTATACGTGCGGAACAGGCGTGCCACTACGTCGCCGAATCGCTGGGCGTGCCGATCACCCGCATCGGCCGCACCATGGAAGGGCAGGGCGTGCATACGGAAGTGCACGACGGCCCGAGCGGAGACGAGCACTTCGCCCGAGTGCGGCAGGGATTTGTGTCCTGCCGGTACGCGGCTGCGGGCAGGGGGCCATGCTGGCAGCACGGGCGATGAGCATTTAGGAGTCCTCCGAATTCGACGCTGCGCGCTTCGGCTTACAACTATTTTCATAGCGGGGCGTTTGACGCGACGACACACTTCACGCTCCTGAAAACGAGCGGTCCCATGTCACGTGTCGTCCATGTCCTGCTGCTGTGTGCGCTGGCGTTCCCCAGCCACGCCAGCGCACCGCAGATCAATGTCGGCGTCCTCTTCGACTACCTGCAGCCCGGCAGCAGCAACCTGCTCAAACGCATCCGCAATACCGGCGCCAGCACCGCCTACGTCCGGGTGGAAGTGGCAGAGATCGTTTTCGATGCCGATGACAAGCCCGTCGAAGTTCCGGTGGATGCGCCATCGCTGGTGCGCAACGCGCCTGGGGCGCATGGGGTCATCGCCAGCCCCAGTCGCCTGATCATCGCAGGCAACGGCCAGCAGGCCACACGTCTGGTGTATCGGGGCCTGCGCGACGAGGAACGCTACTACCGCCTGCGCTTCGTGCCGGTGGCGCCCAGTGCCGAGGAATTCTCGCTCAGCGAGGAACAGGCACAGCAGGCCGCAGAGCTTTCCTCGGCCATCCGCGTGTTCACCGGCTTCGGCACCGTGCTGTTCATCGCGCCACAACACCCGCGCTATGACACCCGCATCGAGTCCGGCCAGATCCACAACCACGGCAACGCCACCATTGTTCTGGAAAACCTGCGCCAGTGCGAGCGGGCCAAGGTCGACGCCTGTACGCCCGGAATCATCGTGCACGTACGCCCCGGTCGCTCTCACGTGCTGGCGTCTGACGATACGCATTTCATCCGTTACGACCTGAAGGAGGGCGAACGCCAGCGCAGCATAGACAGTCGCCGCTGACCGTTCGTCCCCCACCAACGCCATTGTCCCGCCCGGGCCCGCCAGGAGTCCGATGGGACAGCTTTGCCCTTGTCCTGGCTTTTGTACCCACTCACCCAGGAGTATCTGAATGTCCTTCTTGAAACACGCGATGGCGGCTGCGGCAGTCCTGCTCATCACCCCGGCCGTCAGCTTTGCGGCTACCGAAACCAAATCGATCACCGTCAATGTGTCGGCTGACGTGCCCAACGTTGCCGGCCTGCAGGTGTCCACGCCGGACGGCTGGGAAGGCCTGCCGCAGAATCTGCCGTGGGATACCGCACGCCAGGTGCTCGGCGAACTGACCGGTCGCGTGATCAACGTGAAGTCGCCGGCTGCCATCACCGCCTATCTGTCTGCCCCGGCGCAGATGGCATCGGCCGCGGACGTCGTGGATCTGGCAGTGAAACTGGACAACGTGGTCGTGCCGGCAACGGCCGCCGCCAAGATCACCGTTGCCAACGCTGCCCAGGCCGCATCCGGCAAGTCTCTGGCCTTCGCCATCGCGCCTACCGAACCGGGCGGCGGTTACAAGCAGGGTACTTACGGCGGTCAGTTCCACATGATCTTCGAAAGCGACATCTGACGCCTGCCGAGCTCTGTGCCTTCCTGCCCCACCGCGCGTGCGGCAGGAGGGCCAATGTCATCTATGCGCCTTTCACACCTACCTCCGCGACCGGTTCCGCTGCGACTGGCTGTTGCCATTGCCGCCATGCTTGCTGCTGCCTCGGCGCAGGCGACCGCAGGCGTGCCAGACGCACAGGTCAGCCTGCTGGAGCAGCGCGACCGCATGCCTGCGGAGTTCCGCGAGCATCTGTTCGGCAATCCGCTGACCGTGCGCGTGGAACTGGACGGGCAGTACCTGGGCGACGCCGAAGTACTGCTGCATGAAGACAACCGCGTACAGCTGATCGGCTTCGTCGAAAGCATCGACAGCCCATGGCCGCAGAGCGAGCGCACGCGCTGGGCCGAGCAGCTGGCCGAACCGCTGCCGCTTGGCATATGCGCGCCGCAGTGCCGTGGCCTGGCCGCGCTGCACTACAGTCTGGCCAATTCGCTGCTGAGCCTGTTGACGCCGGCAACTGCCAGTGCGGAACAACGCAACATTGCCCTGCCGGCGTCCGGCAGCCATGGCTTGATCGTACGTAACAGCCTGGCCGTGCATGGCGGCCAGGACCAGCCGGCCAGCGCACGCTACAGCGCTGAACTGAGTGGCAGCATCGGTCTGTGGAGCACGGTTGGCAGCTACCAGTACTACGCCCAACCCGGCAGCACGGAGCACTATCTCAGTGCGTTGCATGCACAACGCGAGCTCGGCGATCATTTCGTCCGCGCGGGCTATTTCCTGCCCACGTTCGAGGGCATCATCCGCCAGCCACGCGCGCCGGGTACGCAGAATGACACCGCACTGGGAGTGATGTTCGGTTCGTCGGATGTACTGCTGGCCGACACCCGCAGCGCCAGCGTCTATCCGGTCTATGTCACCGCCAACCGCGACGGTGTGGCGGAGATTCTGCGCGACGGCAACCTGCTGGCCACACAGGCCGTGAAGCCCGGCGTGCAGGAGATCGACACACGTCGCCTGCCAGGCGGCATCTACGACGTGGTACTGCGGGTCATTGAAGACGGCCAGGAGGCCTCGCGCGAAACCGCCTCGATCCACAAACCCAGCCGTTGGCGTGATCCCACCCGGCGCTGGCGCTACAGCGCGTTCGCCGGCCAGCAGCGCAGCCTGCTCGACAGCGATCGTTCAATGCAGGAGGGCGAGATCGCCGCCGGTGCGGTGGTCAACTACCTGTTGCACCCGCGCGCAGTGGCCGGTGCCACCGTTCAGCAGATCGGCACGCGCCGCGCCACCGGCCTGTCGATGGACTGGCAGGCCAGTGATCGCTTCAGCGCCTACACCAATTTCTACACCTCCAGCGATGCCGGGCGCGGCGTGGACCTGCAGGGACTGTATCGCTACCGTGCCGGCTCGGTGGTCGCCAACCACGCGCGCAGCTGGGCAGAGCAGCGTCATCGGCTGCCCGCCAGCGAGGGTGCGCCGCCACGTTGGGAAACCCGGGGAGGCTGGCAGGACACCACGGCCGTATCGATCACCCATCGCTTCAGTCACCGCGACAATGCGAGCCTGCGCGTGGCCCGCAGTTCCGGCTTCACCCGTGGCACCGGCATCGACGTTTCCTACGGTCGCCGCGAGACCCTGTTCGGCAGGCATGACGTCAACTGGCGTGTCTCGGCCTACGACCGTCCGGGCAGCCGCTTCACCCACTATCGCCGCCAGCGCGGCATCGATCTGACCGTCAGTGTGTCACTCGGCAGCGAGCGCCGCAGCTACAGCGGCAGCCTGGGCAGCCGGACCGGCGAAGCCGGCCAGCGCGACGGCTACGTCACCGCGGTCGCCACCCAGCGTGTGGATGGGAAGATCCTGCGCAGCGTCAATGGCATTGTCACAGCTGAACGCAGCGGCATTGGCGCCGGCGCGGGCGCCTATCTGCAGAGCCCACTGCTGGAAGGCGATGTGCAGCTGTATCGCGGTGCCGGTTCCGGCCACGTTGGCGGCAGCGCCAACCTGGACAGCACCGTGGTGATCGGGGGAGGACATGCTGCCGTGCTGGGCCAGGGGCGCAGCGGCAGCGTGGACACCGGCATCATCGTCGACGTGCGCAGTGACTTCCCCGATGTCACGTTGCGTGCCGACGACAGTCGTGGCGGTGGCGTGCAGCTGCGCCCGGGACGCAACTTCGTTCCGGTCACCGCCTATCGTGCGGGACAGGTGCAGTTCGACTTCCACGGCCGGCACGCACCTGCGGCGGCGCTGCAGCCGTCGACCATCAGCTACCACCTCAACAAGGGCGGCGTGGTGCACACCACGGTGGATGTACTGCGCACCTTCACCGTGATGGGTCAGGTACTGGATGCCGATGGCAACGGCATGCGCGGTGTGCAGGTGATCAACCACGCCGGCCGCAGCGTCAGCCAGGAAGAAGGCTTCTTCACCCTTGAACTCAGCGCACGCGCGCCGGTGGTGGAGCTGCGCTACCCGAACCGGATCAGCTGTGTGCTGACCATGGAGGAGGGCCGCTACCCGCGCGAAGGCGATGTACTGATGGTGGGCGGCATCGGTTGCCCGCCGTCGGTGGTCGCGCACTAGCCCATTGTTCCGACGAACCAGGCAGGTCTAAAGCATGACTATTGGCATCCGGCTGTTCCCGTTGCTGGCCGTAATGGCGGCGTTGCCTGCCACCGCACAGGTGGTGGACGTCAATGTCACCGGTGAATTCAGGCCCAACGCCCTGGATCCGGGCGATACCGCATTCCGCAACACGACACCCCGGGGCACCTTCTGCAACTGGAGGCCGGCCGAATGCGATAGAAACGGAGCCTATATCTTCGATCTCGGCAACCGCGAGTACTGGCGCAAGGAAGGGCCGAGCGACGACACATCAAGGCGTGATACCACCTACATCCGCTTCCCGCCGCCGCGTACGATCACCCTGCAGGAGGTGTCGAGCGGACGCACCTTCGAGGCGACCATCAGCTTTGCGGCGCTGTCCATGCGCATCGACTTCGGTGGTGGCGCCGATCCCTGGTACTACGGCGTCAGTGGAGGTTGCACGACCATCCGCGGCGCCGGTGGGCGTGGATGGTCGCTGGGCGGTTGGGCGGCGCGGACGCCAGCCAGCCCCACCGAGTGCTACAGCACCAACACGCGGTATGCCCGCACCTACTCCTACAGGAACGTGGGGCTCGGCATCCACGTCACCCTGCCCAATGCAATGACGCTGCAGGACGGCCGTTACATGGCCCAGGAAACCTGGACCACCGGCGGCGCCGGGGCCGACATCGATCTGGGCGACAACATCACCGGTGTCGAGGCCGTGCGCATGAACTTCGTGTTCGATGTGATCCACGACTTCCAGGTGCGCTTCGCCACCGAGGCGCCGCGCGTACAGTTGGCGCCCGAAGGGGGCTGGTCGCCCTGGATCGATCATGGCACTGCTCCGGCGAGGCTGCGCCAGGAGCTGCCGTTTCATCTGACCACGTCGATGGACTTCAGCATGAAGCTGCGCTGCCAGCACCACGTCGGCGACCAGTGCGGCATTCATGATCCGCAGGCGGACAAGCAGGTGCCGGTGGAGGTGGACGTCACCCTTCCGGGCATGAACAACCTGCGCGATGGTCGTCCGGCGCAGAACACCGTACTGCTGGCCGATGACGGTCAGGCACCGCGCTTCACGCCCGATGGCTACCTGATGCAGCGCCGTTCGACCCTGCGCTTCACCGCCGGGCGTGACGCGGTGCTGGAGATGGTGAAGACACCGGGCTCGCGCTGGGAAGGAGACATGACCGTGCTGTTCGACGCCAATCCCTGAGCCAGGGACAGGGATTGGCGTGGTCGAGGTGCCGCGGAAGCTGGCTACGCTACCCGCAACTGCACATCCACATACTCGGCCAGCCCACGGCAGGCCAGCAGCAAGCCTTCGCGCACCTCATCGCCCACCTGCTGGTCGGCATCGCCGTCCACGCGTACGCGCTCGATGGCGTGCAGCAGTTCCAGCAGCAAGGTCAGCCCGGCATTGGCGCGGTCGATGCGTGCCATCGCGAAGCCGAAGCACTTGCGACCTTTGTCCGGCCACGGTTGGCCGTCGGCAGCGTCCACCTGGCGGATGCGCTGCAGGCAGCCGAGCAGGGTGATGCCTTCGTCGGCGTGGGCGCGCATCGTGCTGCCCAACGTGGTTTCGAGTGCTTTGGCCAGATCATCCGGCAGGCGTTCGACGGCGTCGCCCAATGTGGCGAGCAGATAGGGATAGAGCGAAGAAGTCATGGCGGCGTCCTTGAGTGCGGAGCAAGGGGCCGCCCTCGCGCTGGGCGAGGGCGGCGGAGGGTGCGTGGTTGCAATACCGGTGGCAAAAGCGCGAAACGCCGGCGGGTACGAGACCCCCACGCACCGCCCGCCATAGGGCACGGACGGATTGCCTGCCGACGCCGCCCAACAAGGAAAGAGCGACGCCGACAGGCAAGCGTAAACAACGCCTTTGCCAAACGGGATTGCAAGCCCGTGCCACCCATTGTCGGTGGCGCGCCATGATGTGCACGCAGATGCTGCTATACCAATCAGAAAAGTTTCAATTTCGAAAACATTGCAGACGCATATCGAACGCGCTGCGCGAAACCGGAGCACGCCTGCGCGTGCCAGTTGCGACACTTGTTGTAGAAAGCAGATCACCACTTGTAAGCCACGCTCAGGTTCGCCGTCTTGGCGGTGGGGGCATTGGTAGGCTCAAAGGTAATGTTACCCGCCAATCGGGCGTCATCCACATTGAAGTTGACGTCGGTGCGCGTGTTGACCAGACCGATGTCGCGGCCCACCAGCGGCAGGTTGCCATCGCCGCCGATCAGCTGCGCCCCATTGGCCACGGTGATGTCGCAGGTGTTGTCAGCGGCTGCATTGACCCGGATGGCAGCGCCGCGACCAGATTGCAGGGTGGAGTTATCGATGTTCAGACGGATGCGTTGATCCGGATTGACTTCGCCCCAGAGCACCGCGCCGATATTGGATGCATCAACACGCGAGCCGTTGGCGATATCCATCTGCCCGAACTGGATCCGCACGCCAACGCCGTTGCCGACATCGCGGCTGGCGACTGGGGCGTCTTCCACGTAGATGGTGGTGACGTTGATGGTCGCCCTGGGGCTGGCAACACCGAAGCCTGCTGCCGAGCCTGCCAAGTCGACGCCGACCGAAAGGCGCTCGCCAGGTGCCAACCCGGCAGTGGTCACTGAGATCGAGCTCTGCGCCAGGATGGCCGGCGTGGTGCCACCATTCAATCCGATGCCCCCCAAAGATCCGGCTTCGGGCCAGAGCGAGATACGCCGAGTCGTTCAGCGTAATGGCTCTCTGACTGGTTCCACTACGGGTTACCACGGCGTCCCAGATGTTTAGCTCGGAGTCGTCATTAGCCACGATCTGCAGCGTCTGCCTACCGTCCACATTCAGGATCGAGCCGATGACGAGGGTCCAGGCCTCGACCGGGTCGCCTGCAGATACGTCGGCGCGCTGGTCGTCCAGATCACCGGCCAGCGCCATGCCGGCTGGGAAGGTTCCCAGGGCCAGCAGCAGGCCGCGTGCTCACCCGCGGTGGACTCGGGCATGGGCTGTCGGTACGCGGTGGCGATGTGCAGCTGCGTGACAGCGTGATCGAGACGCACAACAGTGCCAGCGGACTGGTCGTCAGCGACGGTACCCTGCTGGCCGAGCTGGGCCTGCGCATGGCCTGGTAAACAGCGACACCAGGCCGACGCCGGGGTCGGATCCCAGTGCCCGTGGCAGTGGGATCTGACCCCAAGCGCTCTGGCTGCAGAACCTCCGAGCATGGCTCGGCTCCACCATCGTGCTGAGTTGGGATCGGACATGAACGATGTCCAGGTCTGTCGCGATTGTCCATTGAATGACTACGCCAGCGCTGGCCATGCTGCCCGATCGCTCGCTGACGGTCGCCCGCATGCTTCACCCCGAACGCTCCCACAACGCTGCCATCGATGGCCTGCGTGCCCTGGCCGTGCTGGCCGTCATCGTCTTCCATGCGAACGCGGCGTGGCTGCCCGGTGGTTTCACCGGCGTGGACCTGTTCTTCGTGGTCTCCGGCTTCGTGATCAGCCAGTCGCTGGCATCGCGTGCAGGCATGCCACTGGGCGCGCTGCTGCTCGATTTCTACCGGCGCCGCGTGCTGCGCCTGTTGCCGGCGCTGCTGGTGATGCTGATGGCCACCTTCGTGCTGTCAGCGCTGTTCATTCCCCGCGCCTGGCGCAACGAGCAGTTCGACCAGACCGGCTGGGCGGCGCTGGTGGGTTTCAGCAACGTGGTACTGGCCGGCCAGCAGGATGACTACTTCTCGCCCGGCGCGGACCTCAATCCGTTCCTGCACACCTGGACACTGGGCGTGGAGGAGCAGTTCTACCTGGTGTTCCCGCTGCTGTTCTTCGTCTGGTTGCGCGGCCGCGACCGCTGGCCGTGGTCGCGTGTGCTGTTGCCGGCGCTCACGGTGCTGTCGCTGGCGTGGGCGGCCTGGCAGGCGCAGACGGCCCCGGCGGCGGCGTTCTACCTGCTGCCGTCGCGGTTCTGGGAACTGGCGGCCGGTGCGCTGTTGTACCAGTGGATGAGCGCGCGCGGTCCCGGCAAGCGCAGGGACGCGCTCGCACTGCCCGGCCTGGCGCTGCTGCTGGCGGGCGTACTTGTCGCGCCGCAACTGGCGATGCCGGTGCCGGGTGTGCTGGCCACGGTGGTCGGCACCCTGCTGCTGTTGGCGGCGGTAGCCGGGCATGGCCAATCGCGGGTCGGCCGCGCCCTGGGCTGGGCACCGCTGTCGTACCTGGGGCGACTGTCGTATTCGCTGTACCTGTGGCATTGGCCACTGCTGGTGCTGCTGCGCTGGACCTACGGGCTGCAGGGCGCCGCGCTGTGGCTGTATCCGGTACTGCTGCTGGCCGTGTCGGCCGCGTCCTACCACTGCGTGGAACGTCCGCTGCGCAGCGCGCTGCCGCTGTTGCGGCTGGCGCCGGCGAAGGTGCTGGCGATGGCGCTGCCGGTGTTGGGGCTGTGCGGCGCCGGCGCCTGGGCGACGGTGGAGTACCACGAGCAGATCTCGCTCAGCGTCACCCGCGATGGCTACGCATGGCAGGCGCGTCGCTACCCGGCGTGGCGACCGCTGGAACCGGTGAGCGCACCTGCCCTCGAAGGGCGACGCCTGTTTGTTGTCGGCGACTCGCATGCGGCGGCCTACCGCACGATGACCAGCATGGTCGCGCGACAGACCGGGATGGAGATCCGCCAGGAGGATCGCGGTGGCTGCAGCTTCGTCAATCTGCTGCGGGCCAGCCCGGCCGACTGCCAGGACTTCATCGAGGACAGCCTGTCGGCCATCGAACGCGACGCGCGCCCGGGTGACATCGTGTTGCTGGCGGCGCTGCGCATGCCGGAGCTGCGAGGGTTCGATTGGCAACAACAGGACGCACAGCAGATTTATCGGCAGTTGCGGGCCGAACGCACGCCCGCGCATGCGCAGGCGGCACATGATGAAGCCGAGCGTGTGCTGGGCCGCCTGCAGCGGTTGGGCGTGCACGTGGTCATCGATGCACCGCTGCCGCTGTTCAAGGCCGGGGCCTATCGCTGCTCGGACTGGTTCAACCGTAGCAATCCGGCGTGCGCCGGTGGCCTGAGCATGTCGCGCGCGGATCTGCAGCGGCTGCGTGCGCCGCAGATGGCACTGCTGGCCGAGCTGGCCGCGCGTTACCCGTCATTGACCGTGTGGGATCCGCTGCCGCTGCTGTGCGGACCGGATACCTGCTCGGCCGTGCAGGACGGTGAACCGCTGTTCTTCGACAACGATCACCTGAGCGGCCATGGCAACCGCGTGCTGTTGCCCAGCTTCCGGCAGACCCTGATCGATGTTGCGGGCGACAATCCACTGTAGCGCCGGGCCCGCGCTTGGCTGCTCTCCGTTCCGCTCGGGGAAGCCCGCGCGTCGCGTTGCGAGCCGCGCATGGCTCGGCTCTACCGCCTTCCGCGGCCTATGCCGGCGGCAGCACCTTGCCCGGGTTGAGGATGCCATCCGGGTCCAGCGCGACCTTGATCGCGCGCATCGCCGCCAGCGTTTCCGCGGTGAACGCCTTCGCCATGAAATCACGCTTGGCCAGGCCGATGCCGTGTTCGCCCGACAGCGTGCCACCCAGCGCCAGCGTCAGTTCGAAGATCTTCGGCAGCGCGGCATGCGCGCGCGCGTTCTCGTCGGCATCATCGGGGTGGTAGAGGATGTTGACGTGCAGGTTGCCGTTGCCGGCATGGCCGAAGGTGACGATGGTCAGCGAATAGTCGTGGGCCAGTACCTGCACGCCAGCCACCAGATCGGGGATGCGCGATACCGGTACCACTACGTCTTCGTTGATCTTGCCCGGGGCGACGCTGCGCAGCGCGGGTGACAAGGCCTTGCGTGCGGCCCACAGCTGGTCACGCGCGCGGCCTTCCATTGCCACGTCCAGTGCGATCATGCCGTCACCTTCGGCGGCGGTCGCCAATGCCTGCAGCAGGTAGGGCAAGGTGTCGTGGTCGCCGTCGGCTTCCACCAGCAGCATCGCGCCAGCGTCGGGTACGTCGGCACCGTTGAGGCGCAGCAGCTCCAGGCTGCGTGCGTCCATGAATTCCAAGCGCGTGGGAACGACCGGCTGCGACATCAGCCGCGACACCGCAGCGGCGGCCGCGTCGGCATCGCGGTACAGCACGCGCAGCCCGGCTTGGCTGACCGGCAACGGGGTCAGCTTCAGCGTGGCTTCCACGATCAGTGCCAGCGTGCCTTCGCTGCCCACCAGCAGATGGGTGAGGTCGTAGCCGGTGGCATCCTTGGTATAGGCACCACCGCAACGGATCACCTCGCCGGTGCCGGTCACCGCCACCAGGCCCAGCACGTTGTCGCGGCTGGTGCCGTACTTCACCGCGCGCGGGCCGCCCGCATTGCAGGCCAGGTTGCCGCCGATGCTGCAGATCTCGGCGCTGGAAGGATCCGGTGCCCAGAACAGGCCGTGCGGGGCCAGGGCCTGCTGCAGGGTGCCGTTGAGCACGCCCGGCTGCACGACTGCGCAGCGATCACCGGCGCGGATCTCGATGATGCGGTCCATGCGGGTGAACGACAGCACGATGCTGCCCGGTTGTGGGACGGCGGCGCCGGTGGTGCCGGTGCCGGCACCGCGCGCGACCAGCGCCACGCCATGTGCGCGACAGGCGCGCACCAGTGCCTGCACCTGTTCGATGTCGGCCGGCAGCGCGACCGCCGCCGGGCGCTGGCGGCGCCATGAGTTGTCCTGCGCGTTGGCCTCCAGCGCGCTGTCATCCATGCGCCAGCCCTCCGTGCCCAGCAGGGCGGACAGTTCGGCAACCAGGGCAGCAGGCAGTGCGGTACTCATGACGGATCTCGCGGGGCAGCAGGAGCGGGTTGGATCAGTTTCCAGGCGACAACGGCGCCGGCCAGCGGCAGCCACACCCAGCGCAGTTCGGAGAGCAGCGTGGCCAGGCCGCGCGCGCTGAAGAATTGCGGTGCAAACGGTGAAACCCGGATCGGTCGCCACGGTGCGAAGAAGCGTTGTTCACTCCACGGCCAGGCCAGCGCGACGCCGAGGCCGCCGGAGGTCATCGCATCGAGCAAGGGATGGCTGGCCGCGCATACGAAGACGAATACAGCGGCTTGTACGGTCGATGCCACCGTTGGCCCTGCCTTGGCAGGTGCCAACCTTGGTTGGCACGAAACCGCCGACCAAGGTCGGCGACTACCCAAGAACGCTAACACCGCGGCCAATGCCGCGAGCACGCTGGCGAACAGCAGTGAATGGCTGGCGCCGCGATGGCCGAAGGCATCCGCATAGGGAATGTGCAGCGCAAAGGCCAGTACATCGGAATCGGGCAGCATCGCTGCGATCACGCCGGCCGCCAGCAGGCGTGGTGGGATGCGGCCACGATCAGCGGCGCACCACAGCGCCAGCGGCACAGCGGCATGGGTGATGATCGACGGCATCAGTCACGCACCATGGTAGTGCCGGCCGCTGGCCGGCTGCAGGTCCGACGGGTAGTGCCGGCCGCTGGCCGGCAAACAGTACCCATCAGCAGTCATCCAATCGGAACGCATCCCGCAGCCAGTGCAGCTGCGGCGGCTCGCCGGTGGCTTCGACCACATCGAAGCGGCAGGGCGCATTGGCCAGCGCCGGGTGGTCCTGCAGGTACAGCTGCGCGGCATGGGCCAGGCGCCGGCATTTGCGCGCATCGACCGAAGCGGCGCCACCGCCGAAATCCGATCGCGCACGGTAGCGCACTTCCACGAACACCACGGTGCCGGCATCGTCCATCACCAGGTCCAGTTCACCGCCGCGATAGCGCACGTTGCGTGCACGCGGCTGCAGTCCGGCCAGTTGCAGGTGCTGCTCGGCGGCGGCTTCCACCGCCGAGCCCCGTTGGCTGCGCTCAGCGACCACCGACGATCGGCATCGGCCGGCCGCCACTGAAGGTCGACCATGCCGGCTGGCGCAGGATGTTGCCATTGCTGTCCAGGAACAGGGTGCCGGTGGCACCGTCCAGGCCGCCTTCGTTGGACAGCTTGTCCAGGTAGGCGGTGATCTTCCAGGCGTCGGCACCGAAGGCGAACAGGCGGCCGGCCGCACCGCGTGCGCTCGGCAGGGTGCTGGCCACCTGGCTGGCCGATGGCAGGCCGGACACGCTGCGCACGTTCCAGGCTTCGTTCGGGTAGACGATGCCGTCCAGCGCCACGTCTTCTTCCACCTTGCCGCTGCCGACGGTCAGCTGCGAGGTGCCGACGCGGGTCGCGCTACCGGCACCGGCCAGCGCCAGCTGCGGCGCCAGCAGGCGGGCCTGCGGCGCACGCACGGCGAGGAACACGGCATCGACCTGGCCGGCGTTGCGCACCTGGGCGCTGACGTCGCCCACCGCATCGCTGACGCCGACCGTGGCCATGACCTGGCCACCGCGCTGGGCGAAACGCTGGGCGAAGGCGGCGGCGGCACGGCGGCCGGTGTCGTCGGCGCTGTTGATCACCAGCGCCTTGCCGCGCTCGCGGCCGCGCAGGTACTCGGCCGCGACGATGCCATCGTCTTCCGGTGCCAGCGAGAAGCCGGCGCTGCCGGCAGGCGGTGCGTCCTTGCCGCGGTTCAGGGCCAGCACCGGCACCTGCAGCTGCTGGCGGCCGTACACCGCGTCCACTTCGTCGCGGCCCAGCGGGCCGACCACGAAGTCGGCACCGGAGGCAACGGCCTTGTCGTAGGCGGCGAGGGCGCCGGCCGGGGTGCCGGCGGTGTCGAAGAAGTTGATGTCCGGGCGGCGGCGGCTTTCACCGTAGTAGGCGCTCAACAGGCCATCGCGCACCGGCTGCGCGGCGGTGGCCAGGCGGCCGCTGAGCGGCAGCAGCACGGCCAGCTTGGCCGGCGGGCGGTAGCCGTCGCTCATTGCCGGCGGGCGCTTGCTGGTGTCGAACTGGGCCGCGCCATCGCGGTCGAACGGGCGCGGCAGCGGCAGGCCACGCGCGATCAGTGCGCGGCCGGCGAAGTTGTAGAGCGGGTCGTTGGCCGGCAGGGCGGCGGCGCGGCTGCGCAGGGTGGCGTCGTCGAGGGTGCCGAGCAGGCCGGCAATGGCGGCCTGGTTATCGCTGCGCGCACTGCCGGTCAGGCTGGCATGGGCGCGGGCGCGCTCGGTGGCGGCGCCGAAGGCATCGCCGGTGCCCTGCAGGGCGCCGGCACGGGCCAGGTACCAGCGCGTACGCAGGGCTGGCAGCACGTTGTCGCCATGGTCCTTCAGCAGGGCCAGCGCCTGCGCCGGCTGCTTGTCGGCCAGGGCCAGCTCGGCACTGGTCAGCTGGTAGCGCTGCAGGCTGGCGCCGGACAGCTGGCGGGCGGTGAGCTGGCCGAGCAGGCTGCGCGCGCGGGCACTGTCACCGGCGAGGTGCCAGGCCCAGGCCGCATCGGCCAGTGCGTTGCTGCGGGCACCGCCACGCAGCGTGGCAGCCAGGCCTTCCAGCTGCAGTGCGGCGTCGCGCGGCTTGCCCTGTTCGATCAGCGCCAGCGCCTGGCCCTGGGCCGGCGAATCGGGGGTGCTGGTCAGGCTGGTGGTGGCACAACCGGCCAGCAGCATCAGCGACAACGACAGGGCGGAGATCCGTGCGGCGGGCTTGTTCATGTTCGGGTCCATGCGATGAGGGCAGCGGCCTTGGCCGGGTACACGCTACGATTCTACCCTTGCCCCGTGAGTACCGCTGAAATGAGTGTCCCAACCCTGTACGTCGTCGCCACCCCGATCGGCAACCTGGCCGATCTGAGCCCGCGCGCGCAGGAGGTGCTGCGCTCGGTGGCGGCCATCTGTGCCGAGGACACCCGCCGCAGCGGCCAGCTGCTGTCCCATTTCGGCATCCAGCAGCCGCTGGTGGCCCTGCACGAACACAACGAGGAGGCGCTGGCGCAGCGCCTGGTCTCGCGCCTGCAGGCCGGCGAGTCGCTGGCGCTGGTCAGTGACGCCGGTACGCCGCTGGTCAGCGATCCCGGGTTCCGCCTGGTGCGTGCCGCGCGCGCGGCGGGGATCAAGGTCAGCCCGGTGCCCGGCGCCTGCGCCGCCATCGCCGCGCTGAGCGTGGCCGGCCTGCCCAGCGACCGTTTCAGTTTCGAGGGCTTCCTGCCGGCCAAGGCCAGCGGCCGCCGCGACCGCCTGCAGGCGCTGGCCGGCGAAGTGCGCACGATGGTGTTCTACGAATCCTCGCACCGCATCGCCGAATCGCTGGCCGACATGGCGGCGATCTTCGGCGGCGAACGCCCGGCGGTACTGGCCCGCGAGCTGACCAAGCTGTTCGAGACCGTGCTCGATGGTGACCTGGCGGGCCTGCTGGCGAAGGTCGAGGCCGACGACAACCAGCGCAAGGGCGAGTTCGTGGTGATGGTGCAGGGCGCGGGTGATGACGAACAAGCGCAGCTGGCGCATGGCCGCCGCGTCTACGCGAAGCTGAGCGAGCACCTGCCGCCGTCGACCGCCGCCAAACTGGCCGCGGAACTGACCGGCGCGCCGCGCAAGGCGTTGTACGGTAGTTGATGGATTGCTGCAGCCACGCATGGCGTGGCGCTACTGCAGTAGATCCACGCCATGCGTGGATGGATGAACCGGACGCCGCGATCAGCACGGCAGGAAGGACCTGCGTACGCTAGAATATGCGCTGGCGGAGCCGGCCAGACAGTCGCGTCATCCCTTCGGGGGTGCCGAGGAAAGTCCGGGCTCCATAGGGCAAGGTGCCAGGTAACGCCTGGGCGGCGCAAGCCGACGGAAAGTGCAACAGAAAGATACCGCCTACGTCTTCTTCGGAAGGCCGGTAAGGGTGAAATGGTGCGGTAAGAGCGCACCGCGAGTCTGGCAACAGACCGGCACGGCAAACCCCACCTGGAGCAAGACCAAATAGGGATCCTTTGGCGCGGCCCGCGTTGGATCCGGGTAGGTTGCTTGAGCGTTGCGGTGACGTAACGCCTAGAGGAATGACTGTCCACGACAGAACCCGGCTTATCGGCCGGCTCCGCCTCCTTCTTCTTCCACGCATGGCGTGGAGCTACCGTGATTGCGGGGTCGGATCCCTTTCCGGAGGAAAGGGATCCGACCCCATGCTGTCCTCAGCCCGGCGTGCGGTACTGCCCGGCGGAAATGAACTGCGAGAAGCGCTCGCACCACACCACCACCGTGGTGTAGTCGTCCACGTCCACGTTCGCGGGCACATCCACCAGGAAGCGGTTGAAGGTCTTCACCTCGCCGATGCGCTGGGCCTGCGCCTTGATCTTCAGGAAGTCGGCCTTGTTGTCGACGAAGTCGCGGACCAGGTAGACCTTGTAGTCCGGGCCCGGTCCCATCTTGCCGTCGAAGGCAACCTGGGTGGCGCTGACGCTGACCTTGCCTTCGGCCCAGTGCACCGCGTCGCTGCCTTTGAGGTCGCGACGGAAGGTAGTCCGATAGGTGGCGTCGTTCATCGCGGTCTGCACCTGCGTGACCGGCGGGTCATCGGGGGCGATCAGGATCGGCAGCAGATAGATGCCCAGGCCGAAGCCCAGGCCGAGAGTAAGCAGGTGGGTGGCGAGCAGGATGAGAATGCGACGCATGGGGCCTCCTTGGGGGTTGTGGTCGATTGCGCGGCGCGATGCCGGGCGCGACCACCCTGGGAGGTCAGGGGCGACATTTATAGACACAGTGTCGATTGCGAAAAGGGCACAGTCGGCTGGCTGTGATGCTGAAACCGCTGTGGCGCGGACGGATCGCGGTCGCGGCTGGAAGCTGAATGACGTTTCAGGCCCGCTGCGATGACGACTGCCGTCGCGTGGATCGCGACAGCACGCTGCGGGTAGTGCCGGCCGCTGGCTGGCAACTTCATGCTGCATCCGAAGATCCAGAGGTTGCCGGCCAGCGGCCGGCACTACCCCCCCCGCCAAGAGCATCCGGCCAAGGGCCGTCATGACCGGGTCAGAAAATGACGTGGCTCTGGCCGCTGGGAGCGCCCTGCGGGCCGAAGCGGCGTTCGTGGATCTCGCCATGGCCGTCGGCGTCGATCAGCAGCACGGTGCTGGCGCGGGTGCCGTAGTCATCGCCACGGATGAAGGCCGGGCTCAGCCAGCGCTCGCGTTCCAGGCCGATGCCGGTGTCGGGCAGGTCGCTGTCGGCAGGGCGGTGTTCGTCGGCCAGGGCATTCCAGAGTGGGGTCAGGTCCGGGGTCAGATCCCTTTCGCCGTGCGAAAGGGATCTGACCCCGTCCTTTTGCAGCCAGGCTTCAAGGGCCGCCATCAGCCGCCGGGTCTTCGGCCAGGGCGCGTCCAGCGCGCCGTTGGACATGCCGTGCACGCCCGGGCCGAGGGTCTGCCGTTCGGCGGGATGGTTGCCGAGGTACTCCAGGCTGTCGCTATCGGCCAGCAACAGATTGAACGGGGCATAGGCGCCAGCCACGGTCGCCAATCGGTCGATATGCACAGCGGCCGGGTCGCGGCCGCGCAGGAAGTCGGCCACCAGCGCGCCCCGCGACGGGCCGGTCTGGGCCGCCAGCGGGTCGCGGACGTTGGTGACCACCGCCATCCGGCCCGAGGCGCCAACCCCGGCCCAGCCACCGCCGGAGCGCAGGTCGCGCCCGCCGATGACGGACGTCTCATCCTGCCAGGGGGCCAGCGCCGCCGTCGGGCGGGCGTGGAACTCATCACGGTTGCCGGTCATCACCAGCCGCCAGCGCGGGTGGTGCATCCAGCCAAGAGCGAGCAGGCACATGGCCTCATTGTGCACGGTTTGCGCAGTCCGGCGCCGTTTCCGGCCCGTTCCGGATGAATGCGCGGCCGATGTTTCACGCCCTCTCCACGCCCCTGAACTTCCGTTCAATCTCAAAAATTGAGACGGATCAGCAACTTGTGGATAAGCCTTGAACAATTCTCTAAAGGTTGTTGCAAGCCATTGATGCGGCTGGCGATTTCCCCGCTGAAAAGTTGTTGACAACCCTCGGCCCGCTGCTAAGGTGGGCATCAGAGGGAAATCCGGGTGTTTTGTGGGTTTTCGTGGTTCAATGTTTCACCGGGCGAAGGACAAGGTGCAGGCGTCGTGTTCCAGGGCGAGACGGCCATCACAGTTGACGACAAAGGGCGCATGGCGGTTCCCACCGCTTACCGCGACCTCGTCGCGCGCGCCAGCAACAACCGTCTCGTGCTGACCTACAACCCGTTCGAAGCCGGCTGCCTGTGGCTGTATGCAGAGTCGGAATGGGAGCGGGTCCGCGACGATGTGATGTCCAAGCCCAACACCCAGCGCGTCGTGCGCCTGTTGCAGCAGAAGCTGGTCGGCTCGGCCGCCCATCTGGAACTGGACGGCAACGGTCGCATCAGCATCCCCGCCAGCCACCGCGGTGCGGTGGGCATTGAGAAGAAGGCGGTATTGCTCGGTATGGGCGACAAGTTCGAATTGTGGAGCGAGCAGGCGCATCGGGCCCTGATCCAGCAGACGTTGTCTGACGAGGATCTGGGTGATGGGTTGCTCGACCTGAAGTTGTGAGCCGGGGTGCCCGGATGCGCCCAGAAGCGCAGGCCGGTCACCTTCCGGTGTCGCAGTCGCCGGCGGTGCACCTGCCGGTCCTGTACACCCAGGTCCTTGAAGGCCTGAGGGTGATCGAAAACGGACGTTATCTGGATGGCACGTTCGGTCGTGGCGGTCATGCGCGTGGCGTGCTCACCCAGCTCGGTCCCGAGGGGCGCCTGCTGGTCATGGACAAGGATCCGGAAGCCATCGCCGTTGCCGAGCGCGATTTCGCGCCGGACCCGCGCGTGTCCATTTTCCGGGGCAGCTTCGCCCAGCTGCTGCAGTGGAACGCGACGGCCGAAGGCCTGGACGGCGTGCTGTTCGACCTCGGCGTGTCGTCGCCGCAGCTGGACGTGGCCGAACGTGGCTTCAGCTTCGGCAAGGACGGCCCGCTGGACATGCGCATGGATCCGGACAGCGGTGAAAGCGCCGCGCAGTGGATCAACCGCGTCGAAGAGCGCGAGATCGCTGATGTGCTGTGGACCTACGGCGAAGAGCGCCAGAGCCGGCGCATCGCCCGCGCCATCGTGGCCCGCCGCGAGAAGCAGCCGTTCTCCCGCACCGCCGAACTGGCCGAGCTGATCGCCTCGGTGATGCCGCGTGGGAAGTCGGGATCCGATAAGAGCCGGATCCACCCGGCCACGCGCAGCTTCCAGGCCATCCGCATCCACATCAACCGCGAGCTGGCCGATCTTGAAGCCGGGCTCGATGCGGCGGTGGAACGGCTCAAGCCCGGTGGCCGCCTGGCGGTGATCAGCTTCCACTCGCTGGAAGACCGCATCGTCAAGCAGTACATGAACCGCCTGGCCAAGGCGCCGCCGGCCAACCGCCGACTGCCCGAGGCGGTTGCGTTCGTGCCGACGCTGGACCTGATCGGCGGCGCCATCAAGGCCACCGACGAAGAGCTGGCCGCCAACCCGCGTGCCCGCAGCGCCGTGCTGCGCGTGGCACAGAAGCGGGGGGCCGATGCATGAGCCGGCTGCTGCTGATCATCCTGCTGGCCTGCACCGTCGCCTCGGCGATCGGCGTGGTGTTCGTGCGCCACCGCCACCGGCAGACCTTCATCGAGCTGTCGCGTGCCGAGCGCAAGCGCGATGACATCAACCTTGAGTTCGGCCGCCTGCAGCTGGAACAGGCCACCCTGGCCGAAGCCAACCGCGTGGACCGCATTGCCCGCGAGAAGCTGGGCATGAAGTTCCCCGAGGCCGCTGACATCGTGGTGGTGCGCCCATGAGCAAGACCGGCCGCAACCGCCCGCGCAACGCCTTCAACCTGCGCCAGCGCCTGCGCTGGGTCGCGCTGGCGCTTGGCCTGTGCTCGGTGTCGCTGGTGGGTCGCGCGGCCTACGTGCAGATCATCAACAGCGATTTCTACCAGCGCCAGGGCGAGGCCCGCTACCTGCGCGAGCTGCCGATCAAGACCTCGCGCGGCATGATCACCGACCGCAACGGCGAGCCGCTGGCGGTGTCCACCCCGGTCGCCTCGATCTGGGTCAACCCGCAGGACCTGCTGCGTTCGCCCGAGCGCATCCCGGAGCTGGCCCAGGCGGTCGGCATGTCGGTGGATGAGCTGAGCAGCCGCCTGTCGCAGAAGTCGGACAAGGAATTCATGTACCTGCGCCGCCGGATCAATCCGGACGAGGCAGAGAAGGTGGTCGCGCTGAAGATTCCGGGCGTGGCCGCGCAGCGCGAGTTCCGCCGCTTCTACCCACAGGGCGAAGCGATGGCGCACGTGCTGGGCTTCACCAACATCGACGACCGCGGCCAGGAAGGCCTGGAACTGGCGTTCGACGAATGGCTGCGCGGCAAGGCCGGTGCCAAGCGGGTGATCCGCAACCGCAAGGGCGAGACCGTCGAAAGCGATCTGCTGCGCGCCGCCGAGCCGGGCAAGGACCTGACCCTCAGCATCGACCGCCGCATCCAGTACCTGGCCTTCAAGGAACTGCGCAACGCGCTGGTGGCCAACAAGGCGGCCGGTGGTTCGATGGTGATCATGGACGTGACCACCGGCGAGATCCTGGCCATGGTCAACCTGCCGACCTACAACCCGAACTCGCTGACCGGCGCGATCCCCGATACGCGCCGCAACCGCGCGGTGACCGACCTGGTCGAACCGGGTTCGACGATGAAGCCGCTGACCATCGCCACCGCGCTGCAGGCCGGTGCGGTGACCAAGGACACCATCATCGACACCAACCCGGGCTACATGACCCTGGGCCGCTTCACCATCCGCGACGTGCCGCGCAACAACGGTGTGCTCAACGTGACCGGCGTGATCACCCGCAGTTCGAACGTGGGTGCGGCCAAGGTTGCGGCGAAGATGCCGGACCAGACCTTCTACGACGGCGTGCGCCGCTTCGGCTATGGCTCGGCGCCGCACAGCGGTTTCCCGGGCGAATCGGCCGGCGTGGTGATGCGTCCGGCACGCTGGTCGGGTACCACCAAGACCACCATGTCCTATGGCTACGGCCTGTCGGTCACGCCGCTGCAGATTGCCACCGCGTACTCGGCGCTGGCCAACGGCGGGCGCCTGATCGCGCCGACCTTCGTCAAGGGCCAGCGCAATGAAGGCCAGCAGATCATCGACGAGAACGTCGCCCGGCAGGTGGTGGCGATGATGGAAACGGTGGTCACCCAGGGCGGCGCCAAGCAGGCGGCGGTGCTGGGTTACCGCGTGGCCGGCAAGACCGGCACCGCGCGCAAGGCCGGCCCGGGCGGTTATGAGCGCGGCCATTACAACGCGCTGTTCGCCGGCGTGGTGCCGGCCACCAACCCGCGTTTCGCTACCGTCATCGTCATCAACGACCCGCAGGCCGGCAAGTTCTACGGCGGCCTGGTGTCGGCGCCGGTCTACCACAACGTGATGGAAGGCACCCTGCGCCTGATGGACGTGCCGCTGGACGACCTGCAGTCGTGGCTGGCCGCACAGCAGTCGGGCAAGGTCGGCCATTCGGCCTCGATCCTGCCTGCGCCGCCGGCCGAGACCGCGCTGCCGGTCGATGCCGCCGCTGAATTCGACGCTGCGCTGCCAAGCGCGCAAGCCCAGACGCCGCCCGCTACGGGAGGCACGCAATGAGTCCTTCGATGTTGCTTTCGCAGTTGCTTCCGGACGTGGCCCTGGCGGGTCATGATCCCGTTCTGACCGGCCTGGTGCTGGACAGCCGTGCCGTGCGCCCCGGTAACGCCTTCGTCGCCATCGCCGGTTTCGGCGCGCATGGCCTGGGCTTTGTCGAGCAGGCGCGCGCTGCCGGTGCCAGTGCCATCCTGTTCGAACCGCCGGCACCGGCCGATCTGCCGGCCCCGGCTGATGCGATCGCCGTGCCGGGCCTGCGCGCGCGCATGGGCGCGATGGCCGACCAGTTCCATGGCGCGCCATCGCGGGCGATGGCGATGGTCGGCGTGACCGGCACCAACGGCAAGACCTCCACCGTGCAGCTGCTGGCCCAGGCCTGGCATCTGCTCGGAACGCCCAGTGGCAGTATCGGCACGCTGGGTGCCGGACTTTATGGTGCGGTCGAGCCGACCGGCTTCACCACGCCGCTGGTGCTGCAGATGCATGCGCTTCTGGCGCAGCTGCGCGACGCCGGTGCGCGCGCGGTGGCGATGGAAGTCAGCTCGCATGCGCTGGACCAGGGCCGCGTGGACGCCGTGCACTACGACGTGGCGGTGTTCACCAACCTCACCCGCGACCATCTGGACTACCACGGTGACATGGCCAGCTACGGCGCGGCCAAGGCGCGGCTGTTCCATCGCCCGGGCCTGAAGGCCGCGGTGATCAATCTGGACGATGCCTTCGGCCGGCAGCTGTTCGCGGGCCTGCCGGCCGGCGTGCAGGCGATCGGGCTGAGCTCGCGTGGTGCCACCGACGCCAGCGTGCGCGCCGAGGCACTGCAGCTGGACGGTCGTGGCATCGCCTTCGAGCTGGTCATCGACGGCCAGTGCGCGACGGTGCAGTCGCCGCTGCTGGGCCGCTTCAACGTGGACAACCTGCTGGCCGTGGCCGGTACCCTGCACGCGCAGGGCCAGCCGCTGCCGCGTATTGCCGAGGTGCTGTCGGCGCTGCAGCCGATCCGTGGCCGCATGAACCGCCTGGGCGGTGAAGACGGCCTGCCGACGGTGGTGGTCGACTACGCGCACACCCCGGATGCGCTGGAACAGGCGCTGGACAGCCTCCACGGGCACCTGCAGGGCACGCTGTTCTGCGTGTTCGGCTGCGGCGGCGAGCGCGACACCGGCAAGCGCCCGCAGATGGCGGCGATTGCCGAGCGCCTGGCCAACCAGGTCATCGTCACCGACGACAACCCGCGTGGCGAGGATGGCGACGTGATCGTGGCCGACATCCTGGCCGGCTTCCAGAACGCCGATGCCGTGACCGTGCAGCGCAGCCGCGCGCGTGCGATCGGCCTGGCGGTGAAGCGTGCCGGTGCCGGCGACATCATCCTGATCGCCGGCAAGGGCCACGAGCCGTACCAGGAAGTGAATGGCGTGCGCCATGACTTCGACGACACCGAAGTGGCCGCCGCCGCACTGGCGGCCAAGGCCGGTGTGCTCAGCGCGCAGGCCGGGGAGGGCGCCGCATGAAGCGCACCCTGCTTTCGCTGATCGCACACTGGGCCGGCGGCGAGATCCACGGCGACGACGTGGCCATCGATGCGGTCAGCAATGACACCCGCAATCTCGGTCCGGGCAGTCTGTATGTGGCGCTGCGCGGCGAGCGTTTCGACGGCCATGACTTCGCGGCCGACGCGCAGGCGCGCGGTGCCAGTGCGCTGCTGGTCGAGCGCCTGCTGCCGGTCGAACTGCCGCAGGTGCTGGTGGCCGACAGCGAACTGGCGCTGGCGAAGATCGCCACCGGCATGCAGCGTGACCGTGGCACCGAGGTGTTCGCGATCACCGGCAGCAATGGCAAGACCAGCGTGAAGAGCCTGCTGCTGTCGATCCTGCAGCAAGTGGCCCAGCACGCGCACAAGGTGGTCTACGCCAACCCGGGCAACCGCAACAACGAGATCGGCCTGCCGCTGGCGGTGATCGATGCGCCGGAAGATGCCGACTACGCCGTCTACGAGATGGGCGCCGGCAAGCCGGGCGACATCGCCTACCTGACCGAGATCGCCCGCCCGCGTTATGCGCTGGTCAACAACATCGCCCCGGCGCACCTGGAACGTATGGGCAGCCTGCTCGGCGTGGCGGTGACCAAGGGCGCGATCTACGCCGCGCTGCCGGCCGATGGCGTGGCGGTGATCAACGCCGACGATGCCTATGGGCGCTGGTTCGAACAGCATTTCATCAGCACCCCGGCGCGTTGCCGCGTGCTGCGCTATGGCCTGGAACACTCGGCGGACGTGACCGCGCGCGATATCCGCGCCGGTGCGCAGGGCAGCCAGTTCACTCTGGTCGCACCGGCCGGCGAAGCCCGCGTGGTGCTGGGCCTGCCGGGTCGCCACAACGTCAGCAATGCGCTGGCCGCCGCCAGCCTGGCGCTGGCCGCCGGTGTCGATCTGGCGCTGATTGCCGCCGGCCTGGCCGAAGCGCAGCCGGTGCCGGGTCGCCAGATCGCCCATCAGCTGCGCAATGGCGCGGTGCTGGTGGATGACAGCTACAACGCCAACCCCGGGTCGCTGGCCGCGGCCATCGATGCCCTGGCCGCGGCGCCGGAAGAGGGCTGGCTGGTGCTGGGCGACATGCGCGAGCTGGGCCCGGACGCGGAAGCGCTGCATGCGCAGGCCGGCCTCCGCGCACGTGCTGCCGGCCTGAAGCGCCTGTATGCACTGGGCCCGCTCAGCGCCGCTGCCGCCTCCGCCTTCGGCGAAGGCGGCCGCCATTTCGCCACCCACGACGCGCTGTCGCAGGCGCTGAAGGACGAGCTGCACGCCGGCGTGCGCTGCCTGGTCAAGGGTTCCCGTGGCAGCGCCATGGACACGATTGTCAAAGCGCTGCTGGCGCAAGGAGAGGAATCCCCGCATGTTGTATGAACTGGCTCGATGGTTGCAGCAGTTGGAGAGCCTGTTCGGGCTGTTCAACTACCAGACGTTCCGCGCCATCCTTGCCGCGCTGACGGCCCTGTTCCTGTCGCTGTGGCTGGGCCCGGCGATGATCCGCAAGCTTGCCCAGTTCAAGGGCGGCCAGCCGATCCGCAAGGACGGTCCGCAGACCCATTTCTCCAAGGCCGGCACGCCGACCATGGGCGGTTCGCTGATCCTGCTCACCATCACCCTGTCGGTGCTGATGTGGGCCGACCTGCGCAACCGCTACGTGTGGCTGGTGCTGGCGGTGATGCTGTGCTTCGGCGCCATCGGCTGGTATGACGACTGGATCAAGATCGTCCGCCGTGACCCGAACGGCCTGAAGTCGCGCTGGAAGTACCTGCTGCAGTCGATCTTCGGCCTGGCTGCGGGCCTGTTCCTGTTCTACACGGCCGACGTGCCGGCGGCGCTGACCTTCTACATCCCGATGTTCAAGTCGGTCGCGCTGCCGCTGGCCGGCATCGGCTTCGTGGCCATCGCCTACTTCTGGATCGTCGGCTTCTCCAACGCGGTGAA
The DNA here is from genome assembly GCF_059505245.1 of Stenotrophomonas sp. NCBI lineage: Bacteria > Pseudomonadati > Pseudomonadota > Gammaproteobacteria > Lysobacterales > Lysobacteraceae > Stenotrophomonas > Stenotrophomonas sp. Next base: position 83,883 of record NZ_JCACKF010000012.1, on the reverse strand, counting down.
CCTGACCGACGGCCTTGACGGCCTGGCGATCATGCCCACCGTGCTGGTGGCCTGCGCGCTGGGCGTGTTCGCCTACGCCTCGGGCAACGTGGTGTTCGCCAACTACCTGCAGATCCCGCAGATCCCGGGCGCCGGCGAGCTGGTCATCATCTGTGCGGCCATCGCCGGCGCGGGCCTGGGCTTCCTCTGGTTCAACACCTACCCGGCCATGGTCTTCATGGGCGACATCGGCGCACTGGCACTGGGTGCGGTGCTGGGCACGATCGCGGTGATCACCCGCCAGGAGCTGGTGCTGGTGATCATGGGCGGCGTGTTCGTCATCGAAACGCTGTCGGTGATGATCCAGGTCGCCTCGTTCAAGCTGACCGGCAAGCGCGTGTTCCGCATGGCGCCGATCCACCACCATTTCGAACTGAAGGGCTGGCCGGAGCCGCGCGTGATCGTGCGTTTCTGGATCATCTCCGTCGTGCTCGTGCTGATCGGCCTGGCCACGTTGAAGGTGCGCTGAGATGAACGACCTGTCCCGCCAGGCAACACGCCTTGAAGCCATCGAAGGCAGCTACGACAAGTGGCTGCTGGGCGCGATCATCGCGCTCACCGGTGTCGGCGTGGTGATGGTGGCCTCCAGCTCGATCGCGCTGATGAGCAGCCCGTTCTATTACCTCAACCGCCACCTGATCTTCCTGGCGGTGGGTATCGTGCTGGCGGTCATTGCCGCCCGCACCGAGCTGAAGTCGATCGAGCAGTACAACCAGATGCTGCTGCTGGGCTGCTTCGTACTGCTGCTGGCGGTGTTCGCACCGGGACTGGGCAGCACGGTCAACGGTGCGCGCCGCTGGATCAACCTGGGCATTTCCAAGTTCCAGACGGTCGAAGCGGTGAAAGTGCTCTACATCGTCTGGCTGTCGAGCTACCTGGTGCGTTTCCGCGACGAGGTCAATGCGACCTGGCCGGCAATGCTCAAGCCGCTGGGCGTGGCCGGTGCGCTGGTGGTGCTGCTGCTGCTGCAGCCGGACTTCGGTTCCTCGACCCTGCTGCTGGCGATCACCGCCGGCATGCTGGTGCTGGGCGGGGTGAACATGCCGCGCATGTCGATGCCGGTGATCATCGGCCTGGTCGGCATGAGCGCGCTGGCGATCATCGAGCCGTACCGCATGCGCCGCATCACCTCCTTCCTGGACCCGTGGGCCGACCAGCAGGGCGACGGCTACCAGCTGTCCAACGCGCTGATGGCGGTGGGCCGTGGTGAATGGACCGGCGTCGGCCTGGGCAACTCCGTGCAGAAGCTGTACTACCTGCCCGAAGCGCACACCGACTTCATCTTCTCGGTCACCGCCGAGGAATTCGGTTTCCTGGGTACCTGCGTGATCGTGGCGCTGTATGCGCTGCTGGTCGGCCGCACCTTCTGGCTGGGCATGCGCTGCGTGGAAATGAAGCGCCACTTCTCCGGCTACATCGCCTTCGGCATCGGCCTGTGGATCAGCATGCAGACCTTCGTCTCGATCGGCGTGAACCTGGGCATCCTGCCGACCAAGGGCCTGACCCTGCCGCTGATCTCCTCCGGCGGTTCGTCGGTGCTGATGACCTGCGTGGCGATGGGCCTGCTGCTGCGCGTGTCGTATGAACTCAAGCGCGCCGAGCGCCGCCAGGCCGTGCGCATCGGTGGCGCCGAAGACGCCGCGGCCGAACCGATGGACAAGCCCGCCGCAGCGGTGGACGCCAGCGTGCCGATGCGTGCCGAGCCGGTCGCACCCGCGTCCGCTGCAGCGAGCGCCGCACGTGGCACCAGCCGCCTGCAGTCGCGCATCGAACCGACCTTCGGGAGGCTGTCATGAGTGCAGCCACCGAGAGTGGGCGCCCGGTGATGATCCTGGCCGGAGGCACCGGCGGTCACATCTTCCCCGGCCTGGCCGTGGCCCGCGTGCTGCGCCAGCGCGGCGTGCCGGTGACCTGGATGGGCGCCGACGGTGCGATGGAAACCCGCCTGGTGCCGCAGCACGACATCGCCATCGATACGCTGGCCATCACTGGCCTGCGCGGCAAGGGCAAGCTGGCCCTGCTGGCGGCGCCGTGGCGGCTGATGCGCGCGCTGCGCGCGGCCGGGCTCATCATCCGCCAGCGCCAGCCGCGCGCGGTGGTCGCCTTCGGTGGCTTTGCCTCCGGCCCCGGTGGCATGGCCACGCGCCTGCATGGCCTGCCGCTGATCGTGCATGAGCAGAACCGTGCGCCGGGCCTGACCAACCGCATCCTGTCGCGTTATGCGCGTCGCCTGCTGACCGGTTTCCCGGGCACCTTCGCCAAGGGCGAGGAGTTCGTCGGTAACCCGGTGCGCGCGGAAATCGCTGCCATCGCGCCGCCGGAACAGCGCTTCGCCGACCGGCAGGGCCCGCTGCGGGTGCTGGTGGTGGGCGGCAGCCAGGGCGCGCGTGCCCTCAATACCGGCGTGCCGCAGGCGATTGCCGCGCTGGGCGCCGGCCTGCCGGTGCAGGTGCGCCACCAGAGCGGCGAGAAGATGCATGCCGAAGCGGTGGAGGCTTACGCCAAGGCCGGTGTGCAGGCGGAAATCACGCCGTTCATCGCCGACATGGCCGAAGCCTTTGCCTGGGCTGACCTGGTTGTCTGCCGCGCCGGCGCGTCCACGCTGGCCGAGCTGTGCGCGGTCGGTGTCGGCAGCGTGCTGGTGCCATTCCCCGCTGCCGTCGACGATCACCAGACCCGCAACGCGGAGTACCTGGTCGAGCGCGGCGCGGCGGTGTTGCTGAAGCAGGACGGAACGCTGGCCGACGGCATTGCCGCACTGCTGCGCGATCTGTCCGAAAATCCCGCCCGCCGCATGCAGATGGCGCAAGCCGCGCGTGCCCTGGCCAAGGTCGATGCCGCCGAGCGCATCGCCGATATCATTCTCGAGGAAGCTGTATGAAGAAGGCATGCCACCGCGCCTGCCCTGCGCGAGGCCGCGCATGATCCGCCGCCTGCACGACACCAACGACCTGGTGCGCGCGTTCCCGCGCGTGCATTTCGTCGGCATCGGCGGCACCGGCATGAGCGGTATCGCCGAAGTGATGCTGACGCTGGGCTATGAAGTGTCCGGCTCGGACAACGCCGACAACGTGGCGACCCGCCGCCTGGCCAGCCTGGGGGCGCGCATCATGCGCGGCCACTCCGCGGCCAACGTGCTGGGCACCGACTGCGTGGTGGTCTCCAGTGCCATCCGCGAAGACAACCCGGAACTGATGGAAGCACGCAGCCAGCGCATTCCAATCATGCCGCGTGCGGCGATGCTGGCCGAGCTGATGCGCTTCCGCCGCGGCATCGCCGTGGCCGGTACCCATGGCAAGACCACCACCACCAGCCTGACCGCTGCGGTGCTGAGCGAAGGTGGCCTGGATCCGACGTTCGTGATCGGTGGCCAGCTGCTGGCCGCCGGTGCCAACGCCAAGCTGGGTGGCGGGCAGTGGCTGGTGGCCGAGGCCGATGAAAGCGATGGCAGCTTCCTGCGCCTGAACCCGCTGATGTCGATCATCACGAACATCGATGCCGACCACCTGGAAAACTACGGCAACGATTTCGCCCGCGTGCAGGCGGCGTTTGCCGAGTTCCTGCAGCGCCTGCCGTTCTACGGCCTGGCGGTACTGTGCATCGATGATCCGGAAGTCGCCGCGCTGGCCGCCAGGACCCCGCGCCACGTGATGAGCTACGGCATGAGCCCGCAGGCCGACGTGCGCGCCGAGAACGTGGTGCAGGAAGGGTCGCGCATGCGCTTCACCCTGCGCCTGCCGCAGGGCACCAGCCAGGAAGTGGTGCTGGCGCTGCCGGGCAGGCACAACGTGCTCAACGCGCTGGCCGCCGCTGCGGTGGGCTGGCAGCTGGGCGTGGCCCCGGACGCGATCGCACGCGCGCTGGAGGGCTTCGCCGGTGTCGGCCGTCGCTTCAACGATCTGGGCGAGGTGACCACCGCCAGTGGCGCCAAGGTCCGCATCATCGACGACTATGGCCATCACCCCAGCGAGCTGGAGGCAGTGTTCGCCGCCGCTCGTGGTGGCTGGGCCGACAAGCGCCTGGTGGTTGCCTTCCAGCCGCACCGCTACAGCCGTACCCGCGACCAGTTCGACAAGTTCGCCGCCGTGCTGTCGAGCGTTGATGCGCTGGTGCTGAGCGAGGTCTACCCGGCCGGTGAAGAACCGATTGCCGGCGCCGACTCGCACGCGCTGGCCCGTGCCATCCGTGCGCGTGGCCGCAGTGAGCCGGTGGTGGTGGGCAAGGCCGCCGAGCTGGCCAGCGTGCTGCCGGACGTGCTGCAGGACGGTGACCTGCTGCTGATGATGGGCGCCGGCGACATCGGTGCCGTGGCCACCCATATCGCGGTGGAAGGTTTCAAGGGGGAGGGCCAGGCGTGAGCACGCTGACCTTCCCGCCGCTGCGCGTGACCGACCCGGCCGAGTTCGGCCGCGTCGCCGTGCTGCTGGGCGGCAGTTCCAGCGAACGCGAGGTGTCGCTGGATTCGGGCCGCAACGTGCTCGAAGCCCTGCAGTCGCGTGGCGTCGATGCGTTCGCGGTGGACGGCATTCCGGCGCTCGCCAGCGCGCTCGCCGCCGGTGGCATCGATCGCGTCTTCAACATCCTGCACGGCCACAACGGTGGCGGCGAGGACGGCATCGTGCAGGGCCTGATGGACGCCTTCGGCGTGCCGTACACCGGCTCGAACGTGCTGGGTTCGGCGCTGAGCATGGACAAGATCCGCACCAAGCAGGTGTGGCTGTCGCTGGGCCTGCCGACCCCGCAGTACCGCAAGGTCACTGCCGAGGACGTGCACGCCAATGCCGCCGAACTCGGCCTGCCGGTGGTGGTGAAGCCGGCCAACGAAGGCTCCAGCGTGGGCATCAGCCGGGTCACCGATGACGCCGGGCTGGATGAAGCGGTGGCCCTGGCCGCGCGCTACGACGGCCAGCTGCTGATGGAGCAGATGGTGGTCGGCGACGAATTGACCGTGGCCATCCTTGGCGACGTCGCACTGCCGTCGATCCGCATCGTGCCCAAGGGCCAGTGGTACGACTACAACGCCAAGTACATCGCCGAGGACACCCAGTACCTGTGCCCGGGCCTGGACGGTGGCGACGAAGAGGACATCCGGCGCATCGCGCTGGCCGCGTTCCGTGCCGCCGGGTGCCGTGGCTGGGGCCGCGTGGACGTGATGCGCGATCGCGACAGCGGCCGTTTCTTCCTGCTGGAAGTGAACACCGCGCCGGGCATGACCAGCCATTCGCTGGTGCCCAAGGCGGCCCGCCAGGCCGGCATCGGTTTCGAGGAACTGGTGTGGCGCGTGCTGGAACAGACCCTGGAGGCCTCGCACGCATGAACGCGGTGCTGCGCATCTTCGTCTGGCTGTTGGCGCTGTCGGTGGTTGCACTGCCGGTGGTGGCCGTGGTCAATGGCTGGGTCGGCGCCGAGCGCTGGCCGCTGGCGAAGCTGCGCGTGCATGGTGAGTTCAAACGGGTGCCGGCCGAACAGCTGCAGCAGGTGCTGCTGCCGTATGCGCGCGCCGGTTTCTTCGCGGTCAAGCTGCAGGACGCGCAGGACGCCCTGGAGAAGCTGCCGTGGGTGGAGAGTGCCCAGGTCCGCAAGCAGTGGCCGGACGTGCTGGAAGTGACCCTGGTCGAGCACAAGCCGTTCGCCCGCTGGGGTACCGACCGCCTGGTGTCCGAGCAGGGCAAGCTGTTCCCCACGCCGAAGAAGCTGTCCGACCTGGCGCTGCCGGAGCTGGATGGCCCGGACAGCCAGACCGCGGAAGTGATGAAGCTGTACAGCGACTCGCGTGCATTGTTCGCACCGGCCGGCGTCGATGTGCGCCGGGTGACGATGGACGCACGCGGCAGCTGGTCGCTGGTGCTGAGCAACGGCACCGAAGTGGTGGTCGGCCGCGACGACGCGCGCTCGCGCATGCAGCGCTTCGTCAAGGTACTGCCGCAGCTCAACCGTCAGGACGCGCCGATCGAGCGCGCCGACCTCCGTTACACCAATGGTTTCACGCTGAGCTGGGGTACCCCGGCCACGCCGGCGAAAACGCCGGCGACCCCGGCCAGAAGCACGCAGGAAAGGACATGAATCGCAAGGGTGACAAATCGCTGATCGTTGGCCTGGACATCGGCACCTCCAAGGTGGTGGCGCTGGTGGGCGAGTATTCGCCGGGCAACCCGATCGAAGTGATCGGCATCGGCTCGCACGAATCGCGCGGGCTGAAGCGCGGCGTGGTGGTGGACATCGAATCGACCGTGCAGTCGATCCAGCGCGCGGTGGAAGAAGCCGAGCTGATGGCCGGCTGCGAGATCCGTTCGGTGTACGCCTCGATTTCCGGCAACCACGTGCAGTGCAAGAACTCGCCGGGCATCGTGCCGATCCGCGACGGTGAAGTGACCTGGGGCGACCTGGATCGCGTGCTCGACGCGGCCAAGGCGGTGGCGATCCCGGCCGACCAGAAGATCCTCCACGCGATCCCGCGCGAGTACGTGCTGGACGATTCGCAGGAAGGCATCCGCAACCCGGTCGGCATGACCGGCGTGCGCCTGGAAGTGCATGCGCACCTGGTGGTGTGCGCGCAGTCGGCGGCGGCCAACATCAGCAAGTGCGTGCAGCGCTGCGGCCTGCAGGTGGACGACCTGGTGCTGTCCTCGCTGGCCTCCAGCGTGGCAGTGCTGACCGCCGACGAGCGCGAGCTGGGCGTGGTGCTGGTCGACATGGGCGCCGGCACCACCGACATCGCGGTGTTCGTGCAGGGTGCGATCTGCCACACCGCCTCGCTGCCGATCGCCGGCGACCACGTGACCAACGACATCGCGCACATGCTGCGCACGCCGACCCCGGAAGCCGAGCAGATCAAGGTGCGCTATGCCTGCGCCCTGGCCCAGCTGGCCACGGCCGAGGAGAGCATCCAGGTGCCGTCGGTGGGCGACCGCCCGCCGCGCCGCATGCCGCGCCATTCGCTGGCGCAGGCCGTGCAGGGCCGCTACGAGGAAATCTTCGAGATGGTGCAGGCCGAACTGCGCCGCTCCGGCTTCGAGGAGCTGGTGCGCGCCGGCATGGTGCTGACCGGTGGCGCGTCGAAGATGGAAGGCGTGGTCGAACTGGCCGAGGAAATGCTGCAGATGCCGGTGCGCGTGGGTATCCCGCAGCACGTCACCGGCCTGGGCGAAGTGGTCGGCAACCCGGTACACGCCACCGGCGTGGGCCTGCTGCTGATGGGTAGCCAGATCGAGCACCCGCGGCGGCCGTCGCTGCCCACCGGGCGCGCCGGAAGCATGTTCAAGAAACTCAAGACCTGGTTCCGCGGCGAGTTCTGACGCGGAACCCGTAAACCCGGGCCTCGCCCGGGCGCAACACCCGCAGTACCCGCATCACAACGCAGTACCGGCTACACACAACCCACACAGCCGCAACGTCGGCATGCAGCAGGACGGCAGGACGCCCGAATGCCCATGCCAGCCAAAGCGGATACAACGAGGACACGGACATGGCGCATTTTGAACTGATCGAAAAGATGGCACCCAATGCGGTGATCAAGGTGGTTGGCGTGGGCGGCGGCGGCGGCAATGCCGTGGCGCACATGGTCAACTCGGCAGTGGATGGCGTGGAATTCATCACTGCCAACACCGACTCGCAGGCCATCAAGAATTGTGGTGCCAAGCTGCAGCTGCAGCTGGGTACCAACGTGACCAAGGGCCTGGGCGCAGGCGCGAACCCGGAAGTCGGCCGCCAGGCCGCGCTGGAAGACCGTGAGCGCATCATGGACGCGCTGCAGGGCGCCGACATGGTGTTCATCACCGCCGGCATGGGCGGCGGCACCGGTACCGGCGCTGCGCCGGTGGTGGCACAGCTGGCCAAGGAAATGGGCATCCTGACCGTGGCCGTGGTCACCAAGCCGTTCCCGTTCGAAGGCCGTCGCCGCATGCAGGTGGCGCTGAAGGGCATCGAGGAACTGAGCCAGCACTGCGACTCGCTGATCACCATCCCGAACGAGAAGCTGATCACCGTGCTGGGTCGCAACGCGACCATGATCCAGGCCTTCCGCGCTGCCAACGACGTGCTGCAGGGCGCCGTGCAGGGCATCGCCGACCTGATCGTGCGTCCGGGCCTGATCAACGTCGACTTCGCCGACGTGCGCACCGTCATGTCCGAAATGGGCCTGGCGATGATGGGTACCGGCACCGCCCGTGGCGATGACCGCGCCCAGGCCGCTGCCGAATCGGCGATCCAGAACCCGCTGCTGGACGATGTGAACCTGGCTGGTGCCAACGGCATCCTGGTCAACATCACCGCCGGCGCCGATTTCACCATGGCCGAGTTCGACGAGATCGGCCGCACCATCGATGGCTTCGCTTCCGAAGATGCCACCGTGGTGGTCGGCACCGTGCTCGATCCGGACATGCAGGACGAAGTGCGCGTGACCGTGGTGGCCACCGGCCTGAACCGCGTCTCGGCCAGCAAGACCCAGCGTCCGGGCGAGCGTGCGCCGATCAAGCTGGTCCGCAACGCCACCACCGGCCAGCCGGAGTTCGGCGAGTTCGACAACGGCGGCGATGCCGTCTCCAAGGCGGTGGGTGGCATGGGCCTGGGCCTGCGTCGCGCCAGCAGCGATACCGCAGCGGCCTCCGCCCCTTCGGCCCCGGCCGCTTCGGCCCCGGCGGCGGCGGAACTGCCGAACGATTACCTGGACATCCCGGCGTTCCTGCGCCGCCAGGCGGACTAAGCGGGGCGGCCCGGGGTTGTCCTCCCCGGGTTGCGCCACCATGTCCTGAAAACGCGGGCGCCGGGCCAGGATGGGCCCGGCCGCCCTGCTTCACGCGCTTTCCAGCGGCGTGCCGGTGGATCCTGCCGGTGGCTGCAACTGGCGTTTCAGCCGGGGTAGGGGAGTGCGCGTGTTAATCTAATGTGTCACTTCCGGTCCATCCCCCATGATCCAGCAACGCACCCTCAAGAACACGATCCGCGCCACCGGCGTTGGCCTGCACAGTGGTGACAAGGTCTACATGACCCTGCGCCCGGCACCGGTCAACCATGGCATCGTGTTCCGCCGCGTGGACCTGGACCCGGTGGTGGAGGTGCCGGCCAAGGCCGAACTGGTCACCGAAGTGACCCTGTGCACCGGCCTGACCTGCAACGACGCAAAGATCCAGACCGTCGAACACCTGATGTCGGCGCTGGCCGGCCTGGGTGTCGACAACATCATCGTCGAACTGTCCTCGGCCGAGCTGCCGATCATGGACGGTTCGGCCGGCCCGTTCGTGTTCCTGCTGCAGTCGGCGGGCATCGTCGAACAGGATGCGCCCAAGCGCTTCATCCGCGTGCTCAAGACCGTGGAGGTGACCGAGGGCGACAAGGTGGCCCGCTTCACCCCGTACGAGGGCTACAAGCTGGGCTTCACCATCCAGTTCGACCACCCGATGATCCCGGCCAAGCAGTCGCGGCAGGAAATCGAGTTCTCGACGCTGGCCTACACCAAGGAAATCTCCCGCGCGCGCACCTTCGGTTTCATGCGCGACCTGGAATACATGCGCGAGCGCAACCTGGGCCTGGGCGGTTCGATGGACAACGCCATCGTGCTGGACGAGTTCCGCGTGCTCAACGAAGACGGCCTGCGCTACGCCGACGAATTCGTGCGCCACAAGATCCTTGACGCCATTGGCGACCTCTACCTGGCCGGTGGCCAGGTGCTGGGCGCCTACGAGGGCTTCAAGTCCGGCCACGCGCTCAACAACAAGCTGGTGCGGGCCCTGATGGCCGACGCCAGCGCCTGGGAATGGGTCAGCTTCGACTCGCCGACCAGCCCGGATCCGGTGGAATATGCCACCCCGGCCTACGCCTGATTCCATAGATCGTTGAATTTCAAGATAAAAACGCCGCCTTCCAGGGCGGCGTCGTTGTTTCCGGCGCTGGCGACGCATTCAGCGTGCTTGAAAGGCGTCAAGGCCGGTTCAAGGTCACGGTTTTGTGAACCTGTTGGATCGGAAGCCTGAATTTAACGAAGTTTTAACTTCAATCTAACGACAGGCCCCCGGTTGGCCGCTAGGATGCGACCCGGCCCCCGAAATGTTTCACGCCGTGGTGACACGCGCGACGGGGAGCGGAGCCGGATGCTCCGTTGCCATCAGGACCGCTTCTTCGGCTTCGAGGGAACGTCCTGCAGGCAAGCCAAGGCGTCGCGTAGCCCTTTGTGCGTGGCGGCTGAAACTGCGTGGGGGCCATTCCGGTTGTCGATCGCTGGGGAGCGTGAGGGAGTGGTGGACGCAGTCTTGATGGTCACCCTGGTGGCCTTCAGCCCGATGGAACGGGCCGCGTCGAGCAACTGGGCTTCGGCAAGCCGCAACTTGGCATGCCAGACCGGGGACTCGACGAGAAAAACGAGGTGTTCCCCGTCCACATTGGCCAGCCGGCAGCGGCTGCGCAGAGGTGGCGGCAACTGGGGGCGCAACTGCCGGTCCAGCGCGTCGAGCCACAAGGCCCGACGCAGCGGGTTCCCGCTTTTGTCCGCCATTACCGCATCCAGCGCCGGTTTCGGCACTGACGCGGGGCGAACGCTGGATTTCGGCTCAGACATGAAAACTCACTGATGGCATTCAAAAAGATCGTAATCAAAACGCGTGAAGGACAGGCCAAGGCGTCGCCGATCACGCGTTTGCGGTTCTATTTCGAGGACCGCCCCCGCGCCCTGCTGGGCAGCGTGCTCGGGGTAGGCTGCATTATCGGCCTTGCCGGCGGCATTGGCGCCAGTGCGCTGAATGATTCGCGCCTGCAGGCCAAGGTCGAGCGCCAGGATGCGGAGCTGGCCAAGGTCAAGCGCGATGCGCAGACCCAGGTCAACGCGCTGGCTGCCCGCCTCGGCGAGCTGCAGGCGCAGGCCACCCGCCTGAACGCCCTCGGCGAACGGCTGACCCAGATGGGCAAGCTGGAAGATGGCGAATTCGACTTCAACGAGACCCCCGGCCTCGGTGATGGCGACGCCGGCGGCCCGACCAGCGACATCCCGGTCAAGGACGTCAACGCCGACTTACAGGTGCTGGAGCAGCGCTTTGCTGCTTCAGGCCGCCAGTTGTCGGTGATGGAATCGCTGATGTTCGACCACCAGCTGCAGCAGAACGCCGTGCCGTCGCGCATGCCGATCCGCAACAGCTACGTGACCTCCGGCTTCGGCACCCGTGCCGACCCGTTCGGCCGCGGCGCCGCCACCCACAAGGGCATGGACTTCCACGCCAAGGTCGGTGACCCGGTGATGGCCGTGGCCGAAGGCGTGGTCAGCTTCGCCGGTGTGAAGGGCGGCTATGGCAACGTCGTCGATGTCGACCACGGTAACGGCTATGTCACCCGCTACGCGCACAATTCGCGCCTGGTGGTGAAGGCCGGTGACCTGGTCCGCGCCGGCCAGGAAGTGGCCAAGGCCGGTTCCACCGGCCGTTCGACCGGTGCCCACGTGCACTTCGAGGTGTGGGAGAACGGCAACGTGGTCAACCCGCGCAAGTTCCTCGGCGACGGCGGCAACACGCCGGTCGGCCGCGTCAGCCGCGGCTGATGCCCGGGTCGGATTCCTTCCGCGCCGCGGAAGGGCTCTGACCCGATTCGGTTGAGGGCTGGGGTCAGAGCCCTTTCGCCATGGCGAAAGGGGTCCGACCCCGCATCCGTGTTTCTTTGCCGAATCCGGGGCGATTGCGACCGGATTGGCGCTTGAAACCTCAGCCGCCCGTCCCAAGCTACAATGGGTGTTGCCATCGACAGGGCGCCAGGCGCCCTGTTTCGTTTGCGGCGGACGGATCCCAAGGGGGAGGCCGGGCGTCGTGTCCATCCAACCCGGTTCCTTCAATGATCAACAGCCTGCTTACCCGCGTATTTGGCAGTCGTAACGAACGACAGCTGCGCCAGCTCAACCGCATCGTCGCCAAGATCAATGCGCTGGAGCCGGAGATCGAGAAGCTTTCCGACGAGCAGCTTCAGGCCAAGACGCCGGAGTTCAAGCAGCGCATCGCCGGCGGTGAAGCCCTGGACAAGGTGCTGCCGGAAGCGTTCGCGGTCTGCCGCGAAGCCGGCCGCCGCGTGCTGGGCATGCGCCACTACGACGTGCAGCTGATCGGCGGCATGGTGCTTCACCTGGGCAAGATCGCAGAAATGCGCACCGGTGAAGGCAAGACCCTGGTGGCGACCCTGCCGGTGTACCTCAACGCGCTGGAAGGCAAGGGCGTGCACGTGGTCACCGTGAACGACTACCTGGCTCGCCGCGACGCCGCGCAGATGGGCAAGCTGTACAACTGGCTGGGCCTGAGCGTGGGCGTGGTGTACCCGGGCATGCCGCACAGCGACAAGCGCGAAGCCTACGCGGCCGACATCACCTACGGCACCAACAACGAATTCGGCTTCGACTACCTGCGCGACAACATGGCGCTGTCCAAGGCCGACCGTTACCAGCGCGGCCTGCACTACGCCATCGTCGACGAAGTCGACTCCATCCTGATCGACGAAGCGCGTACCCCGCTGATCATCTCCGGTCCGGCCGATGATTCCCCGGAGCTGTACATCCGCGTCAACCGCGTCGTGCCGCACCTGGTCAAGCAGGAAGCGGAAGACGGCGAAGGCGATTTCTGGGTCGACGAGAAGGGCAAGCAGGTGCACCTGTCCGAAGCGGGCATGGAGCACGCCGAGCAGCTGCTGGTTGAAGCCGGCATCCTCGACGGCGAGACCGAAGGCCTGTACGCGGCGCAGAACCTGACCGTGGTCCACCACCTCAACGCCGCCCTGCGCGCGCACGCGATCTACCAGCGTGACGTGGACTACATCGTGCGCGACGGCGAAGTGGTCATCGTCGATGAGTTCACCGGCCGTACCCTGGCCGGCCGCCGCTGGTCCGACGGCCTGCACCAGGCGGTGGAAGCGAAGGAAGGCGTGCCGGTCCAGCGCGAAAACCAGACGCTGGCCAGCATCACCTTCCAGAACCTGTTCCGCATGTACAAGAAGCTGTCCGGCATGACCGGTACGGCCGACACTGAAGCATTCGAGTTCCAGAGCATCTACGGCCTGGAAGTGGTGGTGATCCCGACCAACCGCCCGACCATCCGCAAGGACAGCCCGGACCAGGTGTTCCTCAACCGCAAGGGCAAGTTCAATGCGGTGCTGGCCGACATCGAAGAGTGCGCCAAGCGCGGCCAGCCGGTGCTGGTGGGTACCACCTCGATCGAAACCTCGGAAATGCTGTCCGAGCACCTGAGCAAGGCCGGCGTGAAGCACGAAGTGCTCAACGCCAAGCAGCATGACCGCGAAGCGACCATCGTCGCCAACGCTGGCCGCCCGGGCGCAGTGACCATCGCCACCAACATGGCCGGCCGCGGTACCGACATCGTGCTGGGCGGTTCGCTGGAAGCCGAGATCCACGCCCTGGGCGAGGACGCGACCGACGAGCAGAAGGCAGCGGTCAAGGCCGAATGGCAGAAGCGCCACGAGGCAGTGAAGGCGGCGGGCGGCCTGCACATCGTCGGCACCGAGCGCCACGAATCGCGTCGTATCGACAACCAGCTGCGCGGCCGTTCGGGCCGCCAGGGTGACCCGGGTTCGTCCCGCTTCTACCTGTCGCTGGAAGACAACCTGATGCGCATCTTCGCCTCCGACTGGGTGCAGAAGGCCATGCGCATGATGGGCATGAAGGAAGACGACGTCATCGAGGACCGCCTGGTCAGCCGGCAGATCGAAAAGGCGCAGCGCAAGGTCGAGGCCCACAACTTCGACATCCGCAAGAACCTGCTGGACTTCGACGACGTCAACAACGACCAGCGCAAGGTGATCTACGCCCAGCGCGACGAGCTGCTGGATGCCGAGTCGGTGAAGGCGAATGTCGATGGCATCCGCGACGACGTGATCTTCGACATCGTGGCGCGCTTCGTGCCGCCGAACTCGATCGACGAGCAGTGGGACCTGCGCGGCCTGGAAGCGACCCTGGAGTCGGACTTCGGCCTGCAGATGTCGCTGACCGACCTGGTCAAGGAACACGAAGAGCTGGACGCTGAGGCCATCGCCACCAAGGTCCAGGAGCGCGTCAACCAGCACTTCGCCGAGAAGGAAGCCGGCCTGGGCGAAGAAACCATGCGCGCGCTGGAGAAGCACGTGATGCTGACCGTGCTGGACCAGAGCTGGAAGGAGCACCTGGCGCGCATGGATTACCTGCGCCAGGGCATCTACCTGCGTGGTTACGCGCAGAAGCAGCCGAAGCAGGAATACAAGAAGGAAGCCTTCGAGCTGTTCTCGGACATGCTGGAGAACGTCAAGCGCGAAGTGGTGACCCTGCTGGCCCGCGTGCGCATCCGCAGCGACGAGGAAGTGCAGGCGCTGGAAGCGGCCGAGCGCCAGCAGGCGCAGGCGCGCCTGAGCCAGTCGCAGTTCCAGCACCAGGATGCCGGCGGTTACAGCGCCGACGAGGAAGCCGCGCAGGTCGAAGCCGCCCAGCAGGGCGTGGCCACGCTGCAGCGCGACGAGCCGAAGATCGGCCGCAATGATCCGTGCCCGTGCGGCAGTGGCAAGAAGTACAAGCACTGCCACGGCCAGCTGAGCTGACCCCGGAAGGCCCCGCGCAAGCGGGGCCTTCTGCTTTGGCGCGGGCGATCCGGCGCGGATTCGTGATTGCGCTGGCCGCCCTGTTCTGGGCATGCTGGCCCCATGGTTTCTCCCACCCGATCGATCCATGTCGTGGCCGCCGTCATCACCGACGCCCGTGGCCGCGTGCTGCTCAACCGCCGTACCGAGAACCGCGACATGGCTGGCCTGTGGGAGTTCCCCGGCGGCAAGCGCGAATCCGGCGAGACCTCCGAACAGGCGCTGGTGCGTGAACTGCGCGAAGAGCTGGGCATCGAGGCCGATGTCGGGCCCTGGCTGATGGATGTGCCGCAGCGCTATCCGGACAAGCACCTGACCCTGGAAGTGCGCCACGTGCGCAGCTGGAAGGGCACACCGCGCGGGCGCGAGGGCCAGGCGATCACCTGGGTGGCGCAGGACAAGCTGGGCCGCTATTCCATGCCGCCGGCCGACCTGCCGGTGGTGGCCGCACTGCGCCAACCGGATCGCTACCTCATCACGCCGGCGCCGGCCGAAGATGCCGGCGGCGTGCAGCACTGGCATGAACGGCTGCAGCAGGCAGTGGCGGCGGGCCAGCAGCGCATCCAGCTGCGCCTGCCGCCGGAGCATCCGCAACGGCAGGCGATGATCGAACAGGCCGTGCGCGCGCATCGTCGCGGCGTGCAGTGGCTGCTCAACCGCGATGTCGCGTTGGCCCGCACACTGGGCGTGGGCGTGCACCTGGGCAGCGAGCAGTTGCTGGCCCTGCAGGAGCGGCCCTTGCCGGAAGGACAGCTGGTCGCCGCGTCCTGCCACGACCTGGAGCAGCTGCAGGCGGCGCAGCAGTTGGGCTGCGACTTCGCGGTGCTCGGCCCGGTGCAGGCCACGGCCAGCCATCCCGGGGCAGTGCCGCTGGGCTGGGAGGCCTTCGCTGCGCTGCGCGCGCAGGTATCGCTGCCGATCTACGCGTTGGGCGGCATGGCCGCCGGCCATATCGCCGAAGCGCGTCGGCATGGCGGGCAGGGCATCGCTGCGATTCGTGGGCTGTGGCCGGCGTGAGCCGGCATGCAGGGTCAGATCCCTGCGCAGCAGGGCTCTGACCCCATCGCGGCAATCCGGGGTCGGAGCCCTTTTCGCTGGGAAGGGATCCGACCCCTCCCGATCACAACGTGATCCAGAAGCATCCGTATTGCCGCCGCAATCCCAGCACCGTGGACGCTCGCGACGCGCTGCCGGGCAGCGTCTGCTCCAGGCGCAGGCCGACCGGATGCCGTGGCGCTGGCGGCTCAGGGTCGGATTCCTGCGCCGCAGGGCTCTGACCCTCTTCCTGCGAGGACGCCAGCCCCTGTGGCGGATACACCGGCACCACGTCCACCAGTGGCCGCCGTGCCAAGGATTCCAACTGGCCGAGGATGCGCTGCGCGCCGGCATCGGAGACCGCACCCCACAGGTACAGCGAGGACAGCCGGTTCACATCGTTGCTGACGATGCCGGTGCGCAGTGCGTCCACCAGCTCGCTCAGGCGTCGTGGGCAGCGCGCACCCAGGGTGTCGCGTGGCAGGGTGCTGCCGGTGGGCGCGGGCGGTGGCAATCGCGACCGGGCGCCAACGCTGTCGCAGGGGCGGTCGGTATACACGCTCTGCCCCTGCGCATCGGTGCAGCGGTTCAAGCGCGGGGACTGCGCATGGACAATGCTCGATACCGAACACAACGACAGCAGCAACAGCAGGAAGGAAAACCGGTTCATCGGCGCAGGGTAGCGCCGATCGCGGTGGCATGGCGTGCTTTCAGCCGTGCAGCAGCTTCAACACCGACGTGGTCGGCTTGGCCAGGTTCAAGGTGTAGAAGTGCAGGCCCGGCGCGCCGCCCTCGATCAGGCGCTGGCACAGTTTGGCCACCACTTCGGTACCGAACGCCCGCACCGATTCGGCGTCATCGCCATAGGCCTGCATCTTGCGGCTGATCCAGCGCGGGATCTCCGCACCGCATTGCTCGGAGAAGCGGCGCAGCTGGCTGAAGTTGGCGATCGGCATGATGCCGGGCGTGATCGGCACCTGCACGCCGAGCCGGCGCACGGCATCGACGAAGTGGAAGTACGCATCCGGGTTGTAGAAATACTGGGTGATCGCCGCGTCGGCGCCGGCATCGATCTTGGCCTTGAAGTGCTTCAGGTCGGCCAGTGCATCGGAGGCCTGTGGATGGGTCTCCGGATAGGCACCGACTTCGATGCGGAAGGCGGTGCCGTGTTCGGCGCGGATGAAGTCGATCAGCTCGGCGGCGTAGCGCATGTCACCGGGGAAGCCCATGCCGGAGGGCAGGTCGCCACGCAGCGCGACCAGACGATGGCAGCCGATGGCGCGGTACAGCTTGAGCAGTTCGCGGATTTCCTGGCGGGTGCCGCCGACACAGGACAGGTGCGGTGCAGCCTCGAAGCCGTGGTGCTGGTTGAGGTGGCGCACGGTCTCGGAGGTATAGCTCAGGGTCGAGCCACCGGCGCCGAAGGTACAGGACACGTACTCGGGGCCGTAGTCCTTCAGCCTGGCCGCGGCGCGGTCCAGCTGGCTGCGCTGTTCGTCGGTCTTGGGCGGATAGAACTCGAAGCTGATGGCGGTCATGGCACGGGCGGCAGCGGCGGGTGCGGGTCAGTATATCGCTTCATCAAGATGGATGTTAGTTGGCTGCATGGACTGGCACCGTCCGCCGCCGGCGACCGTTTGCCCGGGTCTGCGGCCGTTGCTCCGGAATCGCAACCTGGCTGCCGTAGCCGGGCGCACGCTGCTCCCATCCCGGCACCCCCCACCTGATGAAGGAGCACACGATGAAGATCTTCCTGGCACTCTGGTACGCGATGAAGGCCCTGGCCCGGCTGGCGATGATCGGCATGGCGATGGCCGTGCTCGGCTCCGGTTCCGCGCATGCCGCCACCGGCTCGACCGCTGGCAAGGTACAGGTCGAGGTGGTCGGCATGGGGCGACCGCTGCTGATGATCCCCGGCCTCAACAGCAGCGCCGAGGCCTGGCGCGAGACCTGCCTGGCCCTGAAGGACGTGCAGTGCCACCTGGTGCAGTTGCCGGGCTTTGCTGGCGCGGCAGCGGCCGACCCGCGCCCGGCCGGCTTCCTGCCGGCGATGCGCGGGCAGCTGCTGGCCTACCTGCATGACCAGCACCTGGGGCCGGTGGTGGTGGTCGGCCACAGCCTCGGTGGCGTGCTGGGCCTGCAGATGGCGCAGGCCGAGCCGAAGGCGATCAGCGCACTGGTGGTGGTCGATGCCCTGCCGTTCCTGCCGGCGGCGCGCGACCCGAGTGCCACCGCTGACAGCGTGCGGCCGATGGCCGACCGTCTGCGCAGCGGCATGCTGGCCGCCGATGCCGTGCAATGGCAGGCGCAGTTGAAGGCGGGCCTGCCGGGCATGACCCGCGATCCGCAGCGCCAGGCCGAGCTGGGCCGCTGGGGCGAAGCCAGCGACCGCCGGACCACGGCCGATGCGATGCATGCGGTGATGACCACCGACCTGCGCGACAGCATCGCTTCGATCACCGCGCCGACGCTGGTGCTCGGCAGCTGGGCCGGCTACCAGCCGTTGGGCGGCACCGAGGACGGCACGCGTGCGGTGTTCCAGGCCCAGTACGCGAAACTGCAGGGCGTGCAGATCGCGATGAGCGCGCAGGGTTTCCACTTCCTGATGTGGGATGATCCGCGCTGGTTGCAGGAACAGGTGCAGCGTTTCCTCGCCGCGCATCCCTGACCCTTGTCCGCCCTCCTGCCACCGCCGAGAGCCCGCATGGACGCCACCACGCCTTCCCGCCGTTTCTGGACGCTCAATGCACTGGCATGGGCCGGCTATGCGCTGTACGGGCTGTGGGTCGGCATGCGGATCGGTGGCGGCATCGTGTTCAGTGGCATCGTGCTGATCACCGTCAGCGTCGCGGTCTCACTCTGGCTGTGCAGCGGCGCATTGCGTTCGGTTGCACTGCGCCAGCGCTGGTGGGAGGGCAGCCTGGGCAGCCTGGTGCTGAAACTGGCTGCCGGCGTGGTGCTCGGGGCCAGCGTCGCACAGGCGGTAACGGCGGCGCTGCTGCTGCCGGCGCTGGCGCTGGGTTGGGTGCAGCTGCCTGGCGGCCATGCGGATTACCAGTGGTCTTCGGTGCTGCTGTATTGGATGAACACCGCGTTGTTCCTGCTGGTGTGGACCGGTTTGTGGGCGGGCCTGCACGGCCTGCGGCGGGCACGCCACAGCGAGCTGGCACGCCTGCGCGCCGAAGCCGAACGCAGTGCGCTGGAACGTGACGCACTGCGTGCGCGGCTCAATCCGCACTTCATGTTCAATGCGCTGAACAACCTGCGTGCGCTGATCCTGGAAGACCCGGAACGGGCCCGTGACATGGTCACCCGCCTGTCGCGCACGCTGCGCCAGGCGCTGGCACACAGCCGCAGCGAGCAGGTCACCCTGGCCGAGGAACTGGCGGTGGTCGATGATTACCTGGCCATCGAGGCGGTCCATTTCGAACAGCGCCTGCAGGTGCGGCAGCAGATCGATGCCGATGCCACGCAGGCGCAGCTGCCGGCGATGGCGTTGCAGTTGCTGGTGGAGAACGCGATCAAGCACGGTATCGCCAGCCGACCCGGCGGCGGCGAGGTGCAGATCCGCGCCACGCTGGACAATGACGTGCTGCGGTTGCAGGTGGACAATCCACTTCCAACCGGCAGCGAACCCACCCATGGCCATGGCGTCGGCCTGGCCTACCTGCGTGCGCAGCTGGGCATGCGTGGCCGATTCGTGCTGCAACCGGTCGGCGACCGCATGCAGGCCCTGCTGGAGATTCCGCAATGAGTGGCGTGCTGCGTGTGTTGATCGTTGATGATGCACGGCTGGCGCGGCAGGAGCTGCGCACGCTGTTGTCGGCGCTGCCATGGGTGCAGTGCGTGGGCGAGGCCGACGATGT
Organism: Stenotrophomonas sp.; assembly: GCF_059505245.1. Classification (NCBI taxonomy): domain Bacteria; kingdom Pseudomonadati; phylum Pseudomonadota; class Gammaproteobacteria; order Lysobacterales; family Lysobacteraceae; genus Stenotrophomonas; species Stenotrophomonas sp. The sequence continues at coordinate 64,366 of NZ_JCACKF010000012.1, read as the reverse complement.
GCCCGCTGCACGCGAGGCGATCGCCACACTGGCGCCAGACCTGGTGCTGCTGGATGTGCAGATGCCCTCCGGCAGCGGCTTCGATGTGCTGGATGGGCTGGAGACGGTTCCGGCGGTGGTCTTCGTTACTGCCTACGACACCTACGCGGTGCGCGCGTTCCAGGCCAATGCGCTGGATTATCTGGTGAAGCCGGTCGAGGCGCCGCGCTTGCTGGAAGCGTTGCAGCGGGCGCGCCAGCGCGAGGTGGTGGCGGGCGAAACGCCGGAGCCGCGCAGCACGCTGGGCGCGCACGACCAGGTGTTCGTGCGCGAGGGTGAACGCTGCTGGTTCGTGGCAGTCTCCGAGATCCGTCGGCTGGTGGTGGATGGCAACTACACGCGGCTGTGGTTCCGCGACCAGAACGCACTGCTGACCCGCAGCCTGAGCGCGCTGGAAGCACGTCTGCCGCCGGATCTTTTCTTCCGCGCCAACCGCAACACACTGGTCAACCTGCGCCGTATCCGTGGGGTGTCGCCCAGCATCGGCGACGGCTATGACCTGACGCTGGATGATGGCAGCGAGGTGGAGGTATCGCGGCGGCAGGCACGCGAGCTGCGCGAGCGGATGGCGTTGTAGGTGCTGCCAGCGGTTACCCTGTGCAGCGGATTCCCAGATCACGCCGCGCCATGTCCATCGTCCTCACCGATTTCGCCCGTCCCCGCCTGTTCCCGCGCGTGCCACGCGGCAATACCATCCAGGACTGCACTGCCGAGCAGTTCGAGGCACACCTCAATGCGCACGCGCCGCTGAAGGTGCTCGACGGCTACGCCCCGTTCTGCAAGTTGTTCGTCTACGAGAACTGGACCAGCACGCGCTGCCTGACGGTGCCGGTCACCGAGGCCAACCGCCACCAGCTGCGCAGCGGCTACGAAGCGCGCAACCGCGAGGAACTGCCGGTACTGGTGCGCTGGTTCGAGGGCGTGGAGTCGCCGCGCGCGAACTACCTGGTGGTGATCCTGTACAACGCCGAGCAGCTGGCCAGGGAAGGCTCACCGATCGAAGCCGACTGGGGCATCGTCGGCTGCATCTACACCGCCGAACCGGAAGAAGTGCCGATGGCGCCGATCACCATGATGCGCAATGCGCTGGGCGTGGAGGAGGGCGGTTCCGGCGTGCCATTGGACAAGGAGGCCTACCGGCGCTCGGTGGAGTTCTGGGAGAACAACGCCAACTGGCGGCCGGGGTCGGATCCCCGCATCGCAGGGCTCTGACCCGATCATTCGAGCCCCCGGTCGAAGCCTTTTCCTGAGGAGGGGATCCGACCCCAGGCGCGCGCTATGATCGGGCCAGGCAAACCCAAGGAGGGCAGGGCATGGCGGTCTGGGCAAGGATGATCCTGATGTTGCTGGCGGGCACGCTGCCCGCCCCCCCGGTACTGGCCGCGAAGCCCTCTGCCGGGATGGCCTGCGAACCCATGGCACGCCTTCCCGGGCTGCGCGATGCAGGCGTGACCGCGCTGTCGATGCAGCCGCAGGACGGCCGCTGCGTGATTGAAGTGGCGGCGGCCAATGGCAACGCGCTGCGTCGGCAGCAACGAATGCTGGAGGCGCTGGTGCAGCATGCCTGTGCCGCGCCGGCGCACGTGACCGTGAATGAGGTGCAGGTATCCCTGCAGCTGCGCCTGCCGACGTCCTGCGCGGCACGCAGCAAATGGGATCTGTTCGCGGGTGAAGGTATTCCCTGGCTGCCTCCACACGGCGTGTCGCCGCGCTATCCGGTGGAGGCCATGCGGCAGGGGCTGTCCGGCCGCAGCATGCTGAAGGCGTTGGTCGATGCGCGGGGGCGCGTTGCGGCCGTGATCGTGGAGACCTCCAGCGGTCATGCGTTGCTGGATGACGCTGCAGCGGAGGAGCTGCAGGGCTGGCGTTTCAGCCGCGCCGATGCGAAGGGTACGGTGCCGGCGTTGACCCTCGTGCGCATGCCGATGCGGTATGAATTCGTGGAGTGAGCGTCATCCACGCATGGCATGGATCTGGACGTACCGCAGCGGAGCCACGCCGTGCGTGGCTGCATCACTGTCAGAGGCGCTTCCACTCCCACCACGGGTAGTGGTATTCACGCTCGGTGGCGCTCCACGGCTGCGTGCAGGACGTGCACGTCACCCGGTAGCACTCACCCCAGCCATCCTCGGCCTCGCCTCGTCCGAGCAGCAGCGCGTGGCCCTGTTCCAGCAGCGGTGCAGGGTTGAAGAACACATAAGAAGGGTAGAGTGCGCACAGGCACCCCTCACGCGCCCGCCAGTAGCGCAGCCGTTGCAGGGCCGCCTTCAGGTGCGCCTGGTTGCTGATCAGCATGCCGCCAAGGGCGATGCCCTCGCAGCTGCGTTCGATCGTATCCGCATGTGCGACCAACGCGTCCAACGACGCGGTGCTGAACAGCCGTGCCACCGTGCGTGCGGCATCGGTGATGCGCGTGGCATCGCGCGACAGCAGGTCCTGCAGCAGCACGTCGGCCTGTGCATCGTCGAGCCGGGGTACCGGCGCTGCAGACCACGGCCAGCGCATCAGCGTGACTTGCCGATGGCAGCGTAGTGGCCGGCGGTGAGGCGCAGAAGGTCGGCCGGTGCCAGTTCTACCTCGAGGCCGCGGCGCCCGGCGCTGACATGCAGCGCGGGCAGCGCTTCGGCACTGGCGTCCAGGAACGTGCGCAGGCGTTTCTTCTGCCCCAGCGGGCTGATGCCACCGACCAGGTAGCCGGTCGCGCGCTGTGCGGCATCGGCGGCGGCCATCTCGCACTTCTTGCAGCCGGCGGCTTCGGCCAGCGCCTTCAGGTCGAGCTGGCCGGCGACCGGCACGATCGCCACCAGCAGTTCGTGTGCTTCCGTGCTGGCCAGCAGGGTCTTGAACACCTGGGCCGGGTCGAGGCCGAGCTTGTCGACGGCTTCGCCGCCATACGATTCGGCGTGGGCGTCGTGCACGTAGCTGCGCACGGTGTGGGCGATCTTCTCGCGCTTGAGCAGGTTGATGGCCGGGGTCATGGGCGCATCCTAGCGCGAGGTAGGGATATTGCCTTGACCGAAACTCGCGCATCAACGCAGGACGGGCCCCCGAAGGGCCCGTCCCGGCTGTGATCGTCGGCATCCCGCGTCAGCGCGACATCGACTGCTGCGTCTGAATCTGTTCCTGGGTCTGTCGCTGCGACAGTTCGTTGTCCAGCGCCTGGCTATGCCGCGTGCTGTCCTGCAGCGTGTGGTTCGCCGCCTGCGACAGGTCGACGTAAGTGCGGTGCATGGCGGGATCGCCAAGCTGGCCCTGCACGGCGAACACGCCCTGGTTGTCCGGCCGCGCCAGCACGGTATCGACCTGGCTCATGCCAGCCAGCTTGGACTCGTAAGCCACCAGGCCCGCGGCGTTCTCGAGCTGGCTGCGGTCATTGAACAGTGGCGCCAGGCCACCCTGGCGGCGTTGTTCTTCCAGCGTTTCCAGCTTTTCCACGACCTGCTGGTAACGTGGGTTGTCGGCATGGCCGGGGGTGGCCATGGTCGGTTCGGCGGCCTGCTGTTGCTGTTGCGCGATGGCCTTGTCGAGCGCACCCAGGGTGGTGGCACCGACCTTGCCATCGACGGTGAGCTGGTGCTCACGCTGGAACTGCTTGACCGCTTCCAGGGTGCCGGGCCCGAAATCGCCATCGGCTACCAGTGGCTTGCCGTCCTTGCCCAGGTAGCCCAGGTCGGCCAGCTTCTGCTGCATCGCCTTTACCTCATCGCCCCTGGCGCCGCTGACCAGTACGCCGTTGCCGCCGGGCGCGCCGAGCGACCCGTGCGAGGGGGCATGGGTGGGGGTGATGCCCAGCTGGGTCATGGCCCGGTCGAAGCGCTCATCGCGACTGGTCACCGCGGCCGGCGACTGGATGCCGTACTTGGTGGCATCGACGAAGTTCTGTACGTCGCCGCGGGTCGGCGGATTGCCGGCCTGGACCGTACCGCCCTGCAGCTTTTCCGCGTTGCCGGCCAGATAGCTGATGAACTGCGGGCCCATGCCGCCGAACTGGTTGTCATAGTCGGCCATGGCCAGCTGCAGTTCGGGGTTGGCCGCGATGGCATCGGCGGCGGCCGGGTTGGTGGCACGCACCTTGGCGATGGCTTCATCGACGCGCTCGATGGCGCTGTCCAGCTTGTCGTTGGTGAGCTGGTCCATCTTCGCCTGCGGAATGGCCTGCAACTTGGCGTCAAGCGCCGCCAGCTGCCGGGTGCTCAATCCGCCCTGCTGGGACAGCAGTTCGATGTCAGCGGCGGTGAAGCCGTTGTCGCGCAGGAAACGCCTGGCCTGTGGATTGCCGCCGACATCGAACTGCACCAGTCCGAACGAGTAGGTGCTTGCGCCTTTCTGCGCGTATGAGAAGTGGTCCAGGTGGCGGGTGTTGCCGCCCAGCTCCGTGTTGAGGAACAGCGTGGACAGTTGTTCGCGGGTAAGGGTGGAATCCTTTGCCATGGTCATCGTCCTTCAATGTGGGAAAAAGCGCCGGGCGCACCCAGCGGATGTCAGCCGGCGCAGTGCTGCTGCGTGAAGCCGAGCAGCTGGCGGACGGCCTGGGTGCCGTAGGCGGCCGATGCCGGTTCGAGGGCGAACTGGCCGACCATCTGGTTGCTGCACAACTGCACGTTGCGCTTGCCGGCGGTGGTTTCCTGGATGCAGTTGGCCGCCAGCACGGCGTTGGGGCCACCGCCCACGTTGGTGGCGGCCGTACAGCCCAGCAGGCGGCCTTCCTGGCCGTTTTCTCCCAGCAGCGTGTTGAAGTTCGCCAACTGGCTGTTGGGGTCGCGCAGCACCAGCAGGTCCACGCACTGCTGCTGGCCGTCGGGCACTTCGCAGGCGTCCTGGTCGACCAGGCCGTCGCGCGTGGCCGAGAGCACCTTGAGGCGATCGGCAAATACCTGTTGCAGGCAGTGCGCGTCACCGCACAGGTCGCGCGTATGCTGGATCCAGCGCTGCTGCTCGGCCTGCAGCTTGTCCTTGCCGGCGGCATCGAGGGTGTCGCGTGCGGAGGCTTCAGCCTTGGCCAGCTCGCCTTCCTGCTGCAACAGGGCGGGGTCGTTGCAGATCAGGGTCTGCACCTGTGATGCCCCCTCGGCGCAGGCAGCGCTGCTGCCCGTGGCCGCTGCCGGGGGGCTGGTTGCCTTGCCGTCGGTGCTTGCCTGGCCGGTGTTCGCTGCCGGCGCGCTGGCACCGGCATCGCTGCCAGGCGGGCTGCAGGCGGCCAGCAGGGCCACCCAGCACAGGATCATCAGGGGCTTCATCGCCCGGGTCACTCGGTCATTGTTGCGCGGCATGTCCTGTCCTTTGCTGTCTGCGTCCCGGCGCATGGCCTGCAGTTGGCAGTCCATGGGGGCATAGAGACTAGCAAGCGGCTTCTTAGGGCACTGTGACAGGGCGCGCGGATCTGCTGCGGGGCGACGCAACGCAGAACGGGCGCCCGAAGGCGCCCGTTCTGTCTGCATCTGTTGCCGGGGTCAGCGCCCTTTCCTGCGGAAAGGGATCCGACCCCGCCTGCGCCGGTAGTGCCGGCCGCTGGCCGGCACCGCGCACGATCAGTAGCGGTAGTGGTCCGGCTTGAACGGGCCTTCCACCGGCACGCCGATGTAGTCGGCCTGTTCCTGGCTCAGGGTGGTCAGCTTCACGCCGATCTTTTCCAGGTGCAGGCGAGCCACTTCTTCGTCCAGCTTCTTCGGCAGCAGGTACACCTTCTTCTCGTAGCTGTCCTTGTTCGCCCACAGGTCGATCTGTGCCAGGGTCTGGTTGGCGAAGCTGTTGGACATCACGAAGCTCGGGTGGCCGGTGGCGCAGCCCAGGTTCACCAGGCGGCCTTCGGCCAGCAGGAAGATCGCATTGCCGTTCGGGAAGATGTACTTGTCGACCTGCGGCTTGATGTTGACGTGCTTGATGCCGGCGAAGGACACCAGTGCGTCGACCTGGATCTCGTTGTCGAAGTGGCCGATGTTGCAGACAATGGCCTGGTCCTTCATCGCGCTCAGGTGCTCGATGCGGATGATGTCCCTGTTGCCGGTGGTGGTGACGTACAGGTCGGCACGGCCCAGGGTCGATTCGATGGTGTTGACTTCATAGCCTTCCATCGCCGCCTGCAGGGCGCAGATCGGGTCGATCTCGGTGACGATCACGCGCGCGCCGTAGGCACGCAGCGACGCGGCGCAGCCCTTGCCGACATCGCCGTAGCCACAGACCACGGCTACCTTGCCGGCCAGCATCACGTCCATCGCGCGCTTCAGGCCGTCGGCCAGCGACTCGCGGCAGCCATACAGATTGTCGAACTTGCTCTTGGTGACCGAGTCGTTGACGTTGATCGCCGGGATCAGCAGGGTGCCGGCCTGGGCCAGCTGGTACAGGCGATGCACGCCGGTGGTGGTCTCTTCGGAGACGCCCTTCCAGTCCTTGACCACGCGGCCCCAGTAACCCGGGCGCTCCTTGGCGACGCGCTTGAGCAGGTTCTTGATGACCTGTTCTTCGTGCGAGGCGGACGCGGTGTTGACCCAGTCGCTGCCGTTTTCCAGTTCGTAGCCCTTGTGGATCAGCAGGGTCACGTCACCGCCGTCGTCCACCACCAGTTCCGGGCCGGTCAGGGTGCCGTCGGCCAGGGTGAAGGTCAGCGCGTCCAAGGTGCAGTCCCAGTACTCTTCCAGGGTCTCGCCCTTCCAGGCGAACACCGGGGTGCCGGTGGCGGCGATGGCGGCAGCCGCGTGGTCCTGGGTCGAGAAGATGTTGCACGAGGCCCAGCGCACGTCGGCGCCGATGTCCTTCAGGGTCTCGATCAGCACCGCGGTCTGGATGGTCATGTGCAGCGAGCCGGTCACGCGCACGCCCTTCAGCGGCAGCTCGGCCTGGTACTTGCGGCGGATCGACATCAGGCCCGGCATTTCGTGCTCGGCGATGTCCAGTTCCTTGCGGCCCCAGTCGGCCAGCGTGATGTCGCGGATCTTGTAATCACCTTCGGTGGAGAAGGTCTTGGCAACAGCGTTCATTCGTGTGCTCCGGTTGTGGGCGAGCGGGTGCTCGCATCTAGCCGGGCGCCGTTGTTACAAAGCCACCTTACCGAGCCTGGCCGGGCCTCATCGGATCCGGTCGCAGCGCCCCTCGGCAGGGGAGAACCCCCATTATATCGCGGCCCCGGCATGACATCCGGATGACCCAACCATCGGCAGATGGGGGCGCGTGCACGGCCTGTTAAGGTCGATGCTTTCACGCATCACGCAGGTAGAACGATGAGCATGCACGCGCGCCGTACGCGGCGCTGGACCGGCCTGGTCCTGTCGATGGGACTGCTGGCCGTGGCCCCGCTAGCCTGGGCGCTGGCCCCACAGCCCGCTGCAGCACAGGCCCAGGGTGCCAATGGCTACGAACTGCCCTCGGCGGCGCTGCAGGCGGTGGTCGACGCACCGCGCGCGCCGTCGCTGCACCTGTCGCCTCGCCGCGACATGGCCGCGTTGATGCAGATGCCGTCGCTGCCGTCGATCCGGGTGGTGGCGCAGCCGGAACTGAAGCTGGCCGGCCTGCGCATCAACCCGCGCACGTTCTCCGACAGCCGTTTCAGCTTCGGCGAGAAGCTGTGGCTGATGAACGTGGCCGATGGCAAGGAACGGCAGATCAGCGGCCTGCCGGCCACGCTGTCGATCGCCAGCCTGATGTGGTCTCCGGATCAGAAGTGGCTCGCTTTCAACCAGGTCGACGCCACCAGCGGCGCCAACGAACTGTGGCTGGTGGACGTGGCCGCCGGCAGCGCCCGCCGCCTGGTTGCCGGCTTGAACACGGTGATCGGCAGCGGTTACCAGTGGCTGCCGGACAGCCGCGGGTTGGTGGTGTTCACCCGCCCGGCCAACCTCGGTGCGGCCCCGGCCACCGACGGCATCCCGACCGGCCCGGCCGTGCAGCAGACCCGCCGGGGCGATGGCGTGGTGTCGATCCGTACCTACCAGGACCTGCTGAAGAACGAGGCTGACGCGCGCCAGTTCGACTACTACGCCACCACACAGCCGGTGGAAGTCAGCCTGGATGGCAGCACCCGCCCGATCGGCGCGGCCGGCATCTTCATGGGCTTCTCCGTGTCGCCGGATGGCCGCTTCGTGCTGCGCCAGCCGGTGCAGCGCCCGTATTCCTACGTGGTGCCGGTGAGCAGTTTCCCGCGCCGCATTGAAGTGATCGACCGTGCCAGCGGCAAGCTGGTGCATACCGTGGCCGTGCGTCCGCTGGTGGAAGGCCTGCCGACCGGCAACGACGCCGAAGTGACCGGCGTGCGTGACATCGGCTGGCGTGGTGATGCCGACGCGACCCTGGTCTGGGCCGAAGCGCAGGATGGTGGCGACCCGAACAGGGATGCCAAGGTGCGCGATGCGGTGCTGATGCAGGCCGCGCCGTTCGACACGCCGCCGGTGACGCTGGCCCAGCTGGGCAGCCGCCTGGCCGGTATCAGCTGGGGCCGTGGCGACCTGGCCCTGCTGACCGAATCGTGGTGGAAGACCCGCAGGACCAAGACCTGGCTGATCGCCCCGGACAATGCCAGCGCCGAACCGCGCCTGCTGTGGGATCGCGATGCGCAGGACCGCTACGCCGATCCGGGCCGGCCGCTGCGGGCCAGCAACGAGCGCGGCCGTTCGCTGCTGCAGACCAGCGCCGATGGCGGCAGCCTGTACCTGGCCGGCGCCGGTGCTTCGCCGGAAGGCGACCGTCCGTTCGTGGACCGCTTCGACATCGCCACGGGCAAGGCAACGCGCCTGTTCCACTCGCAGGCGCCGAGCTATGCGCTGCCGGTGGCATTGCTGGACAAGCAGGGCAGCTCGCTGCTGCTGAGCCGCGAGAGCCCGGACGAGCCGGCCAACTTCTACGTGCAGTCGCTGGCCGATGCCGGTGCTGCGCCGCGTGCGCTGACCCACTTCGCGCATCCGCTGCCGCAGCTGAAGGGTGTGCAGAAGGAGCAGATCCGCTACAAGCGCAAGGACGGCGTCGACCTGACCGCGACCCTGCTGCTGCCGCCGGGGTACGACCCGAAGCGCGACGGCCCGCGCCCGCTGCTGATGTGGGCCTACCCGGGCGAGTTCAAGAGCGCGGCCGCGGCCAGCCAGGTGACCGATTCGCCGTATCGCTTCAATGCGGTCAGCTACTGGGGCCCGCAGGCGTTCCTGGCCAAGGGTTACGTGGTGCTGGCCAGCCCGTCGATGCCGATCATCGGCGAGGGCGACAAGGAGCCGAACGACACCTACATCGAACAGCTGGTGGCCAATGCGCAGGCGGCCGTGGATGAAGTGGTGCGGCGTGGCGTGACCGACCGCGATCACATCGCCATCGGTGGCCACTCCTACGGTGCGTTCATGACGGCCAACCTGCTGGCACACACCCGCCTGTTCAAGGCCGGCATCGCGCGCAGCGGCGCCTACAACCGCACGCTCACGCCGTTCGGCTTCCAGGCGGAGGAGCGCAACTACTGGCAGGCGCAGGACGTCTACCAGAAGATGGCGCCGTTCAACTACGCCGACAGGATCAAGGATCCGATCCTGTTCATCCACGGCGTGGACGACAACAACTCCGGCACGTTCCCGATCCAGAGCGAGCGCATGTTCGCGGCGGTGAAGGGCCTGGGTGGCACCGCGCGGCTGGTGATGCTGCCCAACGAATCGCATGCCTACCGCGCACGCGAATCGATCATGACCATGCTGGCCGAGAGCGAGCGCTGGCTGGAGCAGACCATCGGCCCGGCCGAGCAGGGCACGGCGAAGAAGAAGCGCTGATACGTGCATGAGGGTGGCCGCTGCAACAGCGGCCGCCTGTGCGGCTGCGCCGCCGCCCGAGCATGGGCTCGGGCGCTACACGGTGTCACGCGCCATGACGCTTGTAGAGCCGAGCCCATGCTCGGCTGCGTCCGCCATGGATACGTGCAGATGAAACCATTCTTGCATCGCAGCACGACGCCCGATCTGGGATAGGCTTGGGGTCTGGATCCGTTGACCGAGGCCTGTGCGTCGCCGATGAACGAGTACCGCAGCAGCATCGAGTTTGCTTCCCCCGATCTTCCGCTTCGCGATGACGTGCGCCGGCTCGGCGCACTGGTGGGTGACCTGCTGGTCGAACAGGTTTCGGCCGCGTTTCTCGACGATGTCGAGGACGTGCGCACCCGCGCCATTGCCCGCCGCGAGAACCAGGCGCCGCTGTCGGAGCTGGCCGAAGGGCTGGCCGGGCGCACGCCGCAGCAGGCCGAGACCATGGTGCGGGCCTTCAGCACCTACTTCCAGGTGGTCAACATCGCCGAGCGCGTGCATCGCATCCGCCGCCGCCGTGATTACCAGCGTGCCGGTACCGCCGGGGCGCAGCCCGACGGCCTGCAGGATGCGCTGCAGCACCTGAAGGCGCAGGGCGTGGGCCTGGATGAGCTGGCGCAGTGGCTGCCGCGCATCGACATCGAACCGGTGTTCACCGCGCACCCGACCGAAGCGGTGCGCCGCGCGCTGCTGGAGAAAGAGCAGCTGATGGTGGCCAGCCTGGTCGACAACCTCGACGGCCAGCGCACGCCGGGGGAAGCGGCCGCCGATGCTGCGCGCTTCCGCATGGCGCTGACCGCTTCGTGGCAAACCACCGATTCCTCGCCGGTGCGGCCTACCGTCGATGACGAGCGCGAGCACGTCGGCTTCTATCTGGTGCAGGTGCTGTACCGGGTGATCCCGGTGCTGTACGAATCGCTGCAGCAGGCGCTGCGCGATACCTACGGCGAAGAACTGCCGCTGCCGCGCCTGCTGCGCTTCGGTACGTGGGTGGGCGGCGACATGGACGGCAACCCGAACGTGGATGCCCACACCATCCGCACTACGCTGGACGCGCAGCGGCAGGCCGTGCTGGGTCGCTACCAGAAGGAACTGCTGCAGCTGGCCAGCCTGCTCAGCCAGTCCACCGAGCGGGTGGGCGTGAGCGAGGCGCTGCAGGCGCGCGTGGCGCACTACCAGCAGCTGCTGCCGCAGGTGCAGTCGCGCCCGCGCCATGCCGACATGCCGTACCGCCTGCTCAACGACCGCATGCGTGCACGCCTGCAGGCCACGTTGGATGACGGCGAAGGCGCCTACGCCGGTCCGGACGAACTGATCGACGACCTGCAGCTGATCCTCGACAGCCTGCGCGCCAACCGCGGCGAACATGCCGGTGGCTTCGCCGTGCAGCGCCTGCTGTGGCGGGTGAAGACCTTCGGCTTCCACCTGGCGCGGTTGGACGTGCGCCAGGAATCGAGCGTGCACGCGCGCGCGCTGGCCACGGTGCTGGGCGGCGACGCAGCGTGGGACGGTCTGGATGCCTTGGGCCGCGCACGCCTGCTGGCGCCGCATGCCAGTGGTGACGCGCCGTTGCCGAAGGGCGACGACGAAGGCAACCGGCGACTGGACGCCGTGTTCGCCGCGCTGGCCGATGCCCGTGCGCGGCATGGTGGCGATGCACTGGGCAGCTACATCATCTCGATGGCACATGACCGCAGCGACGTGCTGGCGGTGCTGGCGCTGGCGCGCCGTGGCGGCCTGGTGGAAGAGAACGGATCAGTACCGCTGGATATCGCGCCGCTGTTCGAGACGGTGGAGGACCTCAAGCGCGGCACCGCGACCCTGCGTGATCTGCTGGCCGACCCGATCTATCGCGCGCACCTGCAAGCGCGCGATGACGTGCAGATGGTGATGCTGGGCTATTCGGACAGCAGCAAGGACGGTGGCATCGCCGCATCGCGCTGGGGCCTGCAGCGTGCACAGGTGGAGCTGCTGGAGGTGGCGGCCGAGGCCGGCATCCGCCTGACCTTCTTCCATGGCCGTGGCGGCTCGATCAGCCGCGGTGGCGGCAAGACCACGCACGCGGTGGACGCATCGCCGCGCGGCAGCATCGATGGCCGCCTGCGGGTGACCGAGCAGGGCGAGGTGATCCATCGCAAGTACGGCATCCGTGCGCTGGCCCTGCGCTCGCTGGAGCAGGCCACCGGTGCGGTGCTGCGTGCCAGCCTGCGCCCGCGTGCCGCCGAGCCGCGCGAGGATGAGTGGCGACCGGTGATGGACGCGGTGGCATCGGCCAGCAGCGAGGTGTATCGCGCGTTCGTTGGCCAGGCCGGTTTCATGGACTACTTCCGCACCGCCACGCCGATCGACGTGATCGAACGCATGACGCTGGGCTCGCGGCCATCGCGCCGGCTCGGCCAGGACGCCGCGCTGGGCAACCTGCGTGCGATTCCCTGGGTGTTCGCCTGGAGCCAGGCGCGCGCGGTGATTCCCGGTTGGTATGGCGTGGGCAGTGGCCTGCAGGCGGCGGTTGATGCCGGCCACGAACGGACCCTGCGCGAGATGGCGCGGGACTGGCCGTTCTTCCGCACCTTCCTGGACGACATCGCGATGGTGCTGTCCAAGGGCGATATCACCATCGCCGAGCAGTTTTCGCTGTTGTCGGGTGAACTGCACGGGCACTTCTTCCCGCAGGTGCAGCGCGAACTGGAACTCACCCGGCACTGGCTGCTGGCGCTGATGGACCAGCGGACGCTGCTCGACCACGATGCGCGGCTGGCGCTGTCGATCCGCCTGCGCAATCCCTACGTCGATCCGATCAGCGTGCTGCAGGTGGACCTGTTGCAGCGCTGGCGGGCCAGCGGGCGCGAGGATGACGGGTTGCTGCGCGCGCTGGTGGCCTGCGTGAACGGTGTTGCGCAGGGCGTGCAGAACACCGGTTGATCCGCATCTGCCGGGCATGGCCCGGCGAATTCGCAATGGTAGTGCCGGCCGCTGGCCGGCAACTGCGGCCTGGGTGGGTGCGGGGCTTGCCCCGCACGCCCTCATTCCTCCGGTGACGGCGGATTCGATGCCAGCAGTTCCAGATGGCGCTGTTCCATTTCCTGGCGCAGCTGGCGGCGGATCTGCGCGGCGGCCTGGCGGCGCTTCTCGTCGGACGTCGCCGGCTGCAGGGGCGGGACGGGCGTCGGCCGGCCTTCCTCATCCACGGCCACCATGGTGAAGAAGCAGCTGTTGGCGTGGCGCACGCTGCGCTTGAGGATGTCCTCGGCCACCACCTTGATGCCGATCTCCATCGACGAGGTGCCGGTATGGTTCACCGAGGCCAGGAAGGTGACCAGCTCGCCCACTGCGATCGGCTGGCGGAACATCACCTGGTCCACCGACAGGGTGACCACGTAGCTGCCGGCGTAACGGCTGGCGCAGGCGTAGGCAACCTGGTCGAGCAGGCGCAGGATGGCGCCGCCGTGGACCTTGCCGGAGAAATTGGCCATCTCCGGCGACATCAGCACGGTCATGGACAGCTGGTGGGTTTTCAGTTCGGTCGACATGCGGCGATTGTATCGGCAACCGGGTAGTGCCGGCCGCTGGCCGGCAATCACGCGATTGTTTCCCGAAGGCCATGAAAAAGCCGGCCAGCGGCCGGCTCTACCAGAAAGCAGAAGGGCCGCGTGAGCGGCCCTTCGTGTTTCTTACTTCAGCTTCGCATCGGCGCGCAGGGCGGCGGCGCGGTCGGTCTTCTCCCAGGAGAAGGCCGTGGCGTTGACGGTCTCGCCTTCGCCGTTGAGGTAGCTGAACTCCTTCGGCTTGCGGCCGAAGTGGCCGTAGGCCGCGGTCTGCTGGTACATCGGGTGCACCAGGTCCAGCATCTTGATGATGCCGTACGGGCGCAGGTCGAAGTGCTTGCGGATCAGCTTCTCGATCTTGTCGTCGCTGATCTTGCCGGTGCCGAAGGTGGTGACCGAGATCGAGGTCGGCTCAGCCACGCCGATGGCGTAGGAAACCTGCACTTCGCAACGGTCGGCCAGGCCGGCGGCCACCACGTTCTTGGCGACGTAGCGGGCCGCGTAGGCTGCCGAACGGTCGACCTTGGACGGGTCCTTGCCGGAGAAGGCACCACCACCGTGACGGGCCCAGCCGCCGTAGGTGTCGACGATGATCTTGCGGCCGGTCAGGCCGCAGTCGCCCACCGGGCCACCGATCTCGAACTTGCCGGTCGGGTTGATGTGGAACTTGGTGCCCTTGTGCAGCCACTTGGCCGGCAGCACCGGCTTGATGATCTCTTCGCGGACGGCCTCGATGAGGTCCTTCTGCTTGATGCCGGGGGCGTGCTGGGTCGACAGGACCACGGCGTCGATGGCCGAGACCACGCCGTTTTCATAGCGCAGGGTGACCTGGCTCTTGGCGTCCGGACGCAGCCACGACAGCGGCGAGTTCTTCTTCTTGCGGATCTTGGCCTGCTGCTCGACCAGGCGGTGCGACAGGTGGATCGCGGCCGGCATGTAGCTGTCGGTCTCGTTGGTGGCATAGCCGAACATCAGGCCCTGGTCGCCAGCGCCCATTTCTTCCGGCTTCTTGCGATCCACGCCCTGGGCGATGTGCGGCGACTGCTTGCCGATCAGGTTCAGCACGCCGCAGGTGGCGCCGTCGAAACCGACGTCGGAGCTGTCGTAGCCGATGTCCGTGATGACCTTGCGGGTCAGCGCTTCCAGGTCGATCCAGGCGCTGGTGGTGATTTCACCGGCCACGATGGCAACGCCGGTCTTGACCATGGTCTCGCAGGCCACGCGGGCGCGCTGGTCCTGGGTCAGGATCGCGTCCAGCACCGCATCGGAGATCTGGTCGGCAACCTTGTCCGGATGGCCTTCGGAGACCGACTCGGAGGTGAAGAGATAGCTGGACATCAGGCGTAATATCCCTTGATTCGGATGGAAAGATGGGCGCGCATGATACACGGGGTGCGCCGCCTGTGCATTGTGAACCTGTACCGGTTGCCGGTGGTTAAGCCCGCGTAGGCCCGACAGGGGCCGCCCGGCCGTGATTGGGGCCCAGCCCCGAGGCCCAGTGTTCCACCAGCGTGACAACAGACGGGACGGCTGCCGGCCCCGACCGCGCAGGCAGCGACCTCGCCGCGAAGGCGGGCCGGCCGTCATCGTTCTGCCCCGAAACCGCCATCTGGCTGCCGCCTGCCGGGCGCAGGCTGTCGGCCAATCCGGCCGCCGGGCATCAGTGGATCCGCCATGCAGGAACTCGAACAGCGTCTCCAGCAACGTTTCCCCGATTGGTTCCATGGCCGTCGCGGCCAACTGGCGCGGCCGCTGCTGCGCAGCGTCGGGCGCTGGTCGCGCCTGGACCAGATTGAAGCCTTCCTGCAGCGCAGCTCAGGACTGCGCGGCTTCGGTTTCGTCGCCGCCGGCCTGGAATTCATCGGCGGCCAGTACCAGGTGGATCCGGCCGCGCTGGCCAGGATCCCGGCCACCGGCCGCCTGCTGATCGTCGCCAACCACCCCTCCGGGGCACTGGATGCCCTCGCACTGCTGGATGCGGTTGGCCGTATCCGCCGCGACGTGCGGATCGTGGCCAACGATCTGCTGGGGGCGATCGCGCCGCTGCAGGACCTGCTGCTGCCGGTGCGCATCCTCGGCGGCAAGGCGCAGCGCGGCAGCCTGCATGCGGTGGAGGAAGCATTGGCCGCCGAGCAGTGCGTGATCGTGTTCCCGGCCGGCGAGGTCTCGCGGCTGTCGCTGCGCGGCATCCGTGATGGCCGCTGGCAGCGCGGGTTCGTCCGCTTTGCCCGCGCAGCCGGCGCGCCGGTGCTGCCGGTGCGGGTGGAAGCGCGCAACTCGGCGCTGTTCTACGGCGCCTCGACCCTGTTCAAGCCGGCCGGCACCGCGCTGCTGGCGCGCGAAATGTTCGCCCGTCGTGGCCGACCGCTGCGGCTGAGCATCGGCGAGCCGATGCAGCTGGGCAAGGGCGGTGACCCGGGCGCACAGCTGCTGGCGGTGCGCCGCGCGCTGTACGCGCTGGGCCGCAACGGCGCGGCCTGCAATACCGCTGCGTGCGCAGGCCCCGAGCCATTGGCGTCTCCGGTGCCGCCTTCGCAGGTCGCCGCCGGCATTGCCGCGGCCACCCAGCTGGGCCAGACCGCCGATGGCAAGCAGATCCTGTTGGCGATCTGTACCGCCGATTCACCGCTGCTGCTGGAACTGGGCCGCCTGCGCGAGCTGACCTTCCGCCAGGTGGGCGAGGGCACCGGGCGCAGCCGCGACCTGGACGCCTACGATCCGCAGTACGAGCACATCGTGATCTGGGACGCGGCGGCGCAGCGCATTGCCGGTGCCTACCGCATCATGCGCGGCGCCCAGGCCCTGGCCCGGCACGGCCTGTCCGGGCTCTACAGCGCGTCGCTGTTCCGCTATTCCGACGATGCCATCACCCACATTGCCGAGGGCCTGGAGCTGGGCCGCAGCTTCGTGGTGCCCGATTACTGGGGCAGCCGCAGCCTGGACTACCTGTGGCAGGGCATCGGCGCCTACCTGCAGTGCCGGCCGGGCATCCGCTACCTGTTCGGCGCGGTCTCGATCAGCGCAGCGCTGCCGCGCGATGCGCGCGAGCAGCTGGTGGCCTACTACCAGCGCTACTACGGCGGAACCGCCGGGCTGGCCGAATCGAACCGCCCCTTCCAGTACTTCGCCGCACCGCCAAGTTTCGGCGAGCTGGATGCGGGTGCCGCGTTCGATGTGCTCAAGGCCAACCTGGCCGCACTGGGTACCGGCGTGCCGACGCTGTACCGCCAGTACACCGATCTGTGCGAACCCGGCGGCGCGCGCTTCCTCGCCTTCGGCGTGGACCCGGACTTCAGCGATTCGATCGACGGCCTGATCGAAGTGGACCTGTGCGCGATCCGGCCGAACAAGCGCAAACGCTATCTGCGCGACGCGGGTGCGCCGGCATGAGCACGCTGGCGAACCTGTCGCCGCACCGGCGCGCAGTGTTCGTCTCCGACGTGCACCTGGGCTCACGTCATTGCCACGCCACCGAACTGGCGCGGTTCCTCTCGCAGCTGCGCTGCGAGCGGTTGTACCTGGTCGGCGACATCATCGACCTGTGGTGGATGGCGCATCGCCGCGCCAACTGGCGGCAGTCGCACAGCGAAGTCATCCAGGCCCTGCACGCGCTGCGCCGTGCAGGGACCGAGATCATCTACATTCCCGGCAACCACGATGCCTCGCTGCGCCAGGTGTGCGGGCTGATGTTGCCGGCCATGCAGGTGCGCCGCCGTGCCATCCACGTGACCGCCGATGGCCGCCGGCTGCTGGTCGCGCATGGCGACGACTACGACGGCGTGACCCATTTCGGTGGCCTGCAGGAAAAGTTCGGCGACTGGCTGTACTACCGCATCCTGACCGGCAACCAGGCGCTGAACGCGGTGCGGCGCCGGCTTGGCATGCGCTACTGGTCGCTGTCGGAGTTCCTGAAGAAGCGCAGCGGGGCCGCCGAACGCTACATCGAGCGCTTCGTGCAGGCCGGGCTGGACGACGTGCGCCGGCGCGGCCTGGATGGCATCGTCTGCGGCCACATCCACCGCGCGGCGCTGGACGAACGCGATGGCCTGGTCTACGCCAACGACGGCGACTGGGTGGAGAGCCTGACCGCACTGGCCGAGGACCATGATGGTGCGCTGCGCCTGCTCGACCACAACGGCCAGACCCTGGTGGAACTGCCAGGCGCGCGGTTGTCGCAGGCGGCATAACGCGCGTCTGTCCTACTGTAGAGCCGAGCCCATGCTCGGCTGACGTGGCGCCGAACGAAGCGCAGCCGAGCATGGGCTCGGCTCTACATGCACCGCCCGCAAGCCGCTAGCATCGGCCCATGGACTCCCTGACCCAGATCGTGCTCGGTGGCGCCGTCGCCGCTGCCATCGCCCCGCCCGGACATCGCCGCGCGGCCCTGCTCGCTGGTGCCGCGCTTGGCACCCTGCCGGACCTCGACGCGCTGTGGCTCGGTTTCACCGCAGCCGATCCGGTGGCGAACATGATCGAGCACCGCAGTTTCAGTCATTCGCTGCTGGTACTGCCATGGGTGGCGGCATTGATCTGGTGGCTGTTCAAGCGCTTCGGCAATGGCCGCGTCGCGCAGTCACCGCTGCGCTGGTTCTGGGCGATCCAGCTGGCGCTGGTCACCCATCCGGTGCTGGATGCGTTCACCGTGTATGGCACCCAGTTGTGGTGGCCGCTGCGCCCGCATCCGACCATGGGATCCAGTGTCTTCATCATCGACCCGGGGTATACGGTGTGGCTTCTGCTGGGCTGCGTGCTGGCCTGGTTCGGCCGCGCCCGGCCCTGGGCGGGCAAGGTGCTGGGCGTGGCCCTGCTGCTCAGCAGTGGCTACCTGGGCTGGGGCCTGATCGCCAAGTCACAGGTCGACCGTGCCGCACAGCAGAGCCTGGCCGCGATGGGCCTGGGCGATGCGCCGCGCTTCTCGGTACCGATGCCGTTCAACACCCTGCTGTGGCGGGTGGTGGCGATGACGCCCAATGGCTACGTGGTGGGTGACCGCTCGCTGGTGGCCGACCACGGGCCGATGCGGTTCGAAGGCCATGCGTCCAACGTACAGGCCTTGCGCGAAGCGCAGGCCATCCCGGCGGTGCAGCAGCTGACGTGGTTCAACCGCGGTTTCATGCGTGCGCAGGTGGTTGACGGCCGGTTGGTGCTGAGTGACCTGCGCATGGGGCTGGAGCCGGACTACACCTTCAACTTCGTTGTGGCCGGGCAGGCCGACGGGCAGTGGCGGGCGATCGTTCCCGAGCAGGTGCGGGTGGACTACAGCAGTCCCGCCGCGCGTGCCGACGCCGGTCGCCGCCTGGCGGCGATGTGGCAGCGGATCTGGCAGGAGCCGGCGGCGGCGCGGGGCGCGGCCGACCACACCGCCGTGCATTGATCAGTGGATCCACGCATGGCGTGGCTCTACGGCCCCGATCGACAGCAGAACACCGGATCAATACACCGTGGCGCGGCCCTGGACGAACGAGTAGAAGAACACGGCGTTCGGGTCGTTCTGCACCAGGCGGAACTCGCGGCGCATGCCTTCCACGGTTTCCTCGTCCACCGAGCCGGCCTGCAGCAGCTGGTCGGCGGCCGACAGCAGGAGCTGTTCCCAGAACGCGATCATCGTCTTGCGACGCGCCGGTTCGCGGTTGTCCAGGTGGATGGTCTTGATCTCGGTGTGCACGTCGCGGAAGCCGCCGGCCAGCAGCAGGTTGCCCAGCTTTGCACCGACGAACGGGTCACCGCCATGGTCGTACTGGAAGTCGTTGAAGGCCATCCAGTAGCGCCAGATGTGCGGCGAGTACGGGTCGAGCAGGAACGAGGCATTCATCACTTCGGTGATGTAGACCGGCGAACCCGGAGCCAGCACGCGGCGCACTTCGCTCAGCACCCGCGCCGGTGAAGGCACGTGTTCCAGCACCCAGCACAGGAACGCCGAGTCGAAGCTGCGTGCCTCGAACGGCAGCTCGCCGGCGTCGGCCTGCTGCAGGGTGTATCGGTCGCTGCACCACGGCGTGCGCGCCAGGTTCTCGCGCGCGGTGGCCAGCTGCGTTTCGCTCAGGTCCACGCCGGTCACGTGCAGCTCGGGGAAGCGGCGTAGCAGGATCTCGGTCTGCGCACCGACGCCACTGCCGACTTCCAGCAGGCGCCGCGCGCCGCTGTAGTCGATCTGGCCGAAGATGCTCGATTCCAGCAGCCGGGCCTGGGTCATCAGGCGCTGCTGTTCGGTGCCGGAAAATCCGTGCAGATAGGTCGGGGAGGAAATCGGCGGGGTCATGGGGCGGGCTCTTGTAGCGTCGAGCGTGCTCGACGGCTCTGGAAATTCAGTCGAGCAAGCTCGACTCGACGGCATGGCAGTACGCTCAGGCAGCAGATGACAACGCGGGTTCCCCGGCGATCAGGCGGTCGAAGTATTCGGTGGTCAGCGCGATCTGGCCCTGCGGGTCCTCGGCACGGTTGACCACCGCGCGGAACGCGGCGTTCTCCGGACGATCCTTGGCGTACCAGCCCAGGTGCTTGCGCGCGATGCGCACGCCCTGCGGCTCGCCATAGAAGGCATGCAGCGCATGCAGGTGGCCGAGCAGGATGTCGCGCACTTCCGCCAGCGACGGCGGTGGCAGTTCCTCGCCGGTGGCCAGGTAGTGCGCCACTTCGCGGAAGATCCACGGCCGGCCCTGCGCGGAGCGGCCGATCATCACTGCATCCACCCCGGTCTGCTGCAGCACGTGGGCGGCCTTCTGCGGTGAATCGATGTCACCGTTGGCGATCACCGGGATGCGCAGCGCAGCCTTGATCTCGCCGATGGTGGCGTACTCGGCCTGGCCGGTGTAATGCTGGTCGCGGGTGCGGCCATGCACGGCCAGCGCGGCGATGCCGCTGGCCTCGGCGATGCGGGCGATCACCGGGCCATTGCGATGGTCGCAGTCCCAACCGGTGCGGATCTTCAGCGTGACCGGCACGTCCACTGCGTTGACCACGGCTTCGAGGATGCGCGCCACCAGCTGCTCGTCGCGCATCAGCGCCGAGCCCGCCCAGGCGTTGCACACCTTCTTGGCCGGGCAGCCCATGTTGATGTCGATGATCTGCGCGCCGTGGTCGACGTTGTAGCGCGCGGCCTCGGCCAGCTGCTGCGGCTCGGTGCCGGCGATCTGCACGCTGATCGGGGCTGGCTCGCCGTCATGGTCCATGCGGTGGATCGACTTTCGCGTGTTCCAGAAGCGCGGGTCGCTGATGGTCATTTCCGAGGCGGCCAGTCCCGCACCCAGCCGTTTGCACAGCAGGCGGAAGGGCTTGTCGGTGACGCCGGCCATGGGTGCCAGCACGACGTTGGGGGCAATGGTGTACGGGCCGATCTGCATGCGCCCATTGTAGGGCGCGGGCGGCGGTACGGCCGTGCCGGGCGCGGTCCGGTTCAGGCCGATCGGCACCGACCTCATGCCGTACCGGCATCAGCAGATGCTTGACGGTTGCTTCCGCCGCCCCCACGGGCGGGCGATGGTGGGCGGCTACCCCAGGCTCTGCCAGGCCTGGCGGGTACCCAGCGCGAAGGCCAGCCCCAGGCCCAGGCAGACCAGCGAGCTGACCGCCCAGAAGCGCGTGCCGTTGTACCCCGGCCGGAACAGCGCCAGGCCGAAGCCCATCGCGGCACGCAGCAACAGCAGCGCGGCGATGCCGGGCAGGACCAGGCGGCTGGCCGGCAGCGGCGAATGCCAGCCCGCGGCGGCCAGTGCGTACAGGGTCCAGGCCACCAGCACGGCAGTGATGACCGCGGTCATCAGCGGTGGCCACCAGTGCCCCGCATGCGCCAGCCGGACCACGCGCTGGCCGGCACCGAAGTACCTGTACCACGCGGCGCCGAAGGCGATGCAGCCGATATGCAGCAGCGCCGCCACGGCGCTGCCGGCGGCCGCGACCAGCAGCCAGGGGAATCCGTCCATGTCCTGCCCGTGCGAGGAAGCTGCGCGGATGGTGGGCGAGGGGCAGGATGTGGGCAATGCGACAGGCGGTCGCAGGGGCTGGGCAATGGGCAAAAGAAAGGCCCGGGTGTCTGCACACCCGGGCCTCGTCATCCACGCGTGGCGTGGAATTACTTGGTTTCAGCGTCGGCCGGGGTGAAGCGCGGCATCGCCGCAGCGGCGCCTTCCTTCTCGGTCGAACGGCCGGCGAACTGGTTGGCGAAGCGCACGTGGCGGGCGAACGGGGCGTCGGCCACCTGCGCCAGCGACGCGGCCAGCGCACCGTTGAAGGCGTCACCGGCACCGGTGGTGTCGATCGCCTGCACCTGTTCGGCACCCACGCGGTAGTACGGCTGGGTATCGCCGCGCAGGTTCTCGTCGGCATGCGACACGAACACGCCCACCGAACCCAGGGTCACCACCACGGTGCCGTTGCCGACCAGCTTGCGGCACAGCGCGTGCAGGCTGGCGCCATCCAGCGCGGCGACGTCGTTGGCATCCACGCGCTCACCGACATGGCGGCCGAGCAGGGCAGCGAACTCGGTTTCGTTCGGGGTGATCACATCGGCCAGCTTGAGCAGGCCGATGGTCGAGGGCGCGTCGGCCGGTGCGGTATTGAGCACGGTGGTGACACCGGCCTCGCGGGCCGTGGCCAGCGCCGCTTCGATGGTCTGCACCGGCGATTCCAGCTGCACCAGCACCACCTTGGCGCGGGTCAGCAGGGCCTGCTGCTGTTGCAGGAAATCGGTGCCCAGCGCGGCGTTGGCACCCGGGCCGATCACGATGGTGTTGCGGCCACGCGCGTCCACGTAGATGCCCGCGGTGCCGGTCGGTTCGCTGCTGGCCTCGGCGATCAGCGCGAAGCCATCCTGCGCAGCCAGTTCACGCGCGGTGGCGCCACCGGCGTCATCGCCCAACGCGCACACGAAGTGCGTGTCGGCACCGGCGCGGCAGGCCGCCACCGCCTGGTTGAAGCCCTTGCCCCCGGGGCCGGTGCTGTAGCGGCCGGCAATGGTCGCACCCGGTGCCGGCAGCGACTCACACCGCCACACGTGATCGACATTGAAGGAACCGACGACAACGACACTGCTGCTCATAGGGAATCTTTTCTCAACCAAGGGTTCAACTGAAGTGCGTCAGCACGCCGGCGATGGTCGCCGTCATGAAGGTGGCAATGGTACCGCCCAACACCGCGCGCAGGCCGAACTTGGCCAGGTCGTGGCGACGTTCCGGGGCCAGGCCGCCGATGCCGCCGATCTGGATCGCGATCGAGCTGAAGTTGGCAAAGCCGCACAGCGCGTAGGTGGCGATCAGGCGACCTTCCTCGGACAGGCTCACGCCGGCCACCTGGCCGTTCACGATCTGCGACAGTTCGGTGTAGGCGACGAATTCGTTGATCACGACCTTCTGGCCGATCAGCGAACCGACGGTGGTGGCATCAGCCCACGGGGTACCGATCACCCAGGCGATCGGGGCCAGCACGTAACCGAAGATGGTCGACAGGTTGGTCGGCTTGCCGATGGCAGCGGCCAGGCCGGTCACCTCGCCGATCCAGGTCAACGGGGCGTTCAGCAGCGCGATCAGGGCGATGAAGGCCAGCAGCATCGCGCCGATGTTCAGCGCCAGCTTCAGGCCGTCACCGGCACCGGCAGCGGCCGCGTCGATGATGTTGCTGGAGGTCTTTTCGACTTCCATCTTCACCGTGCCGCGGGTCAGCGGGGTGCCGGTTTCCGGAATCAGCAGCTTGGCCACGACCAGGGTGGCCGGTGCGGCCATGATGCTCGCTGCCAGCAGGTGCTTGGCGTAGAAGGCCTGCTGCGCCGGGTCGCCACCGCCGAGCATGCCCACATAGGCCGCCAGCACGCCGCCGGCGATGTGGGCCATGCCGCCGATCATCATGGTCAGCAGCTCGGACTGGGTCATCCTGGCGATGTACGGGCGCACGGTCAGCGGCGCCTCGGTCTGGCCGATGAAGACGCTGGCGCAGACGCTGGTGGTTTCCGCGCCGGACACGCGCATCACCTTGGTGATCGACCACGCCATCACGCGCACGATCGCCTGCATGACGTTGAGGTGGTACATCACCCCCATCAGCGCCGAGAAGAAGATGATGGTCGGCAGCACCTGGAAGGCGAAGATGAAGCCGTAGTTCTTGGTGTCCATCAACGAGCCGAAGATGAAGCCCGAGCCTTCGTTGACGAAGCTGAGAACCTTGACGAAGCCCTTGCCCAGCGCATCGAACACGTCGCGGCCGCCCGGCACCAGGATCACCAGCGCCGCGAACGCGATCTGCAGGGTGATACCGGTGGCAACCAGCTTCCAGTCAACCGCACGCTTGTTGTTGGAAAACAACCAGGTGATGCCGATCAGCACCGCCAACCCGAACAGGCCGAAGCCGATCCTGCCCAAACCTTCGACCATGTGAGTGACTCCCCTGGGGCGTCGCGAAAAACGGGAAGCCTAGTGCAGGGCAGGGGCCGGGGCAAGAAAAAGCAGCGTGCGCGCATCTATCGGTACCGATCAGGCCAGCAACGGCAAGGGCTTGCGGCCGGCGGCGGCAGGTAGAATGGGGCTCGATCCCGGCCCGGATGCGGGCCCGCAGCAGGAGATTCGCATGCAATACCGTCGCCTGGGCTCCACCGGCCTGCCGATTTCCGCCCTGTCCTTCGGCGCCTGGGTGACCTTCGGTGACCAGATCCCGCGCGACGAGGCCCGCAACCTGGTGGCCGCCGCCTGGGACCACGGCGTCAACTTCTTCGACAACGCCGAGGGCTATGCCAACGGCCGCGCCGAACAGGTGATGGGCGATGTGATCGCCGACCTGCGGCTGCCGCGCGACGGCATCTGCGTCTCCAGCAAGGTGTTCTTCGGCAGCGCCAAGGACCCACGGCCGACCCAGCGCGGCCTGTCGCGCAAGCATGTGACCGACGCCTGCCATGCGGCGCTCAAGCGCCTGCGGGTGGACTACCTGGACCTTTACTACTGCCATCGCCCGGATCCGGACGCGCCGGTCGCCGAGACCGTGCATGCCATGGATACCCTGGTGCGGCAAGGCAAGATCCTCTACTGGGGGACCTCGGAGTGGTCGGCAGTGCAGATCCAGCAGGCGCTGGACATCGCCGAGGCGCGCAACCTGCAGGGCCCGTCGATGGAGCAGCCGCAGTACAACCTGCTGCACCGCGAACGGGTCGAGGTCGAGTACGCGCCGCTGTATGCCGGTGCCGGCCTGGGCACCACCATCTTCTCGCCGCTGGCCTCGGGCCTGCTGAGTGGCAAGTACGACCAGGGCATTCCGGCCGATGCGCGGCTGGGCCGCGAGGGCATGGAATGGCTGCAGGCGCTGGTGCTGGGTGACGACGCCGGGGCCCGCCTGGCCCAGGTGCGCCGCTTCAGCGAGGTGGCGCGTGCGCTGGGGCAGACGCCGGCCACGCTGGCCATCGCCTGGTGCCTGCGCAACCCGAACGTCTCCAGCGTGATCCTCGGTGCCAGCCGGGTCAGCCAGCTGCTGCAGAACCTGCAGGCGCTGGAGGTGTTGGAGCAGGTCGACGCCGCCGGCTGGGCCGACGTCGAAGCCGCCTTCGCCTGAACCCGGGGGCCGACCGGGCCTCGGGGGCCTCGGTAGAGTCGACTCTACACGGCTGCGTCGCCATTTGATTGACATGATCTATCGAATTTCAGAATTCGATCATTAATCTCATCAATCAAATTGAGAATGGTTGTTGATTGTCAACTGAGAATCATTATCATTTGACTCGTCCCTCGCACGAGTCCAGATGCTCATGAATGCTCAACCTGTACTGCTGCGCCCCGAAACGCTGACCCTCCGCGATCGTCCGGTCCGTGTCGTTCCGCCGGAAGAGGTCATCGACAGCGAAGCCCTGCTCAAGGGCCGTCGTGAAATCCTGATCCAGCACGGCGACCGCTTCTATCGCCTGCGGCACACCAGCAACGACAAGCTGATCCTGACCAAGTAATCGCGGCCTGGTCGCCCGCCCCCCTCCCTCCTGCCGGCCGCGCCGGCAGGGTGGGCGACCCGTCCGCTCCCGCTCTCTCCCCCTCGGTCTACCGCGTGCACCCTCCGGGTGTGCCGGTAACCGGGGGTTCCCCTGCCTGACGAACGAACCCGATGACCCGCCCTACCGCCCTTTGCCTTGCCGTCTGGATGGCCCTGCCGCTGTCCGCCCATGCTGCTGCCGCGGCCACCGCCGCGCCCGATGCGCGCGAATTCGACCGTGTGCAGGTCACCGCCACCCGCACCGAGCGGGCGGTGAGCGATGTGGCGGCCACCGTGGACGTCATCGACCGCGAGCAGATGGACCGGCACCTGGTGCAGAACATCAAGGATCTGCTGCGCTACGAGCCGGGCCTGTCGGTCAGCCGCAGCGCCGCGCGCTTCGGCCTTGGCAGCATCCGCATCCGTGGCCTGGACGGCAACCGCGTGCGCGTGCAGACCGACGGCATCGCCATGCCCACCAGCTTCAACATCGGCTCGTTCTCCAACGCCAACCGCAACTTCACCGATCTGGATACGCTCAAGCGCGTGGAGATCGTGCGCGGCCCGGCCAGCTCGCTGTATGGGTCCGACGCGCTCGGGGGTGTGGTGGCCTTCGTCACCAAGGATCCGGCCGATTATCTGAAGGATGGCAAGGACAGCTACGTCGGCCTGAAGTTCGGCTACGACGGTGAGTGGAAGGGCCTGCTCGGCGGCGTGACCAGCGCGTTCGGCGGCGAACACTGGAGCGGCATGGTCAACATCAACCATCGCCAGGGCCAGGAAACCGGCAACAAGGGTGATGTACGCAGCCTCGACAATACCCGCACCGCGCCCAACCCGCAGGACCGCGATGGTCGCAGTGGCCTGGCCAAGCTGGTCTATGCGCCGAGCGAGGACCAGCGCTTCCGGCTGACCGTGGAAGGCAACGAAGACAACACCGATACCAACGTGCTGTCCTCGATCGACCGCACCACCACCACCGGCATGAAGGCGCGCGATACGCAGAACCGCACCCGCGTGTCGTTCGCCCATGAAATGGATGCGCTGGACAAGGGCTTCGCCGACAGCCTGCATTGGCAGCTGTATACCCAGCACAGCGAAACCACCCAGATCACGGATGAGGACCGCGCCAACCGCAGCCGCCGGCACCGCGCGTTCAACTTCGACCAGCGCGTCTACGGCCTGCAGGCGCAGTTCAACAAGGCGTTCAGCACCGGCAGCGTCGAACACGCGCTGACCTACGGTTTCGAGGGCGCGCATACCGAGATCCGCCAGAAGCGCGACGGCTACCAGGTGCTGGCCAATGGCCAGACCAGCACCACCATCCTGCCCGACGCCTTCCCGGTGCGCGATTTCCCGATCAGCAAGACCACCGAGCTGGGCCTGTACGCACAGGACGAAATGCGCATGGCCAACGGCAAGCTGTCGCTGGTGCCGGGCGTGCGCGTGGACCGCTACGAGCTGAAGCCGGAGGTGGACAGCATCTTCGCCGACGACAATCCCGGCGTTGCGGTGGCCAGGCTGACCAAGACCAGCGTCTCGCCGAAGCTGGGCATGGTCTATCGCTTCACCGACGAATGGTCGCTGTTTGCCGGCTATTCGCATGGCTTCCGCTCGCCGCCGTACAACGACGTCAACCTGGGCTTCACCAACTTCGCCTTCGGCTACACCGCCATTCCCAATCCGGACCTGAAGCCGGAAACCAGTGACGGCATGGAGCTGGGACTGCGCTTCCTGTCGCCAGCGGCCTACGTCAGCCTCAGCGGCTACTACAACGAGTACAAGGACTTCATCGAGTCGCAGTCGCTGGTCGGCACCAACGCCCAGGGCCTGATGGTGTTCCAGTCGCGCAACATCGCGGATGCGCGCATCTACGGTGCCGAGATGAAGGCCGGCGTCGACTTCGGCCAGATCAGCCCGGCGCTGCAGGGCTGGGCGCTGCGCAGCTCGGTGGCCTGGTCGCGCGGCGACAACAGGACCGAAGACACCCCGCTGGATTCGGTCGACCCGCTGCGTGGCACCGTCGGCCTGATGTACGACACCGACACCTGGGGCGTCGAACTGGCCGGTACCTTCGTCAAGCGCAAGGACCGCGTCACCGCCGCCACGGTGTACCGCCCGGCCGGCTACGGCGTGGCCGACCTGATGGCGCACTGGAACTTCGCCCCGGGCGCCACCTTCAACGTCGGCGTGTTCAACCTGGGCGACAAGCGTTACATCGACTGGTCCAACGTGGGTTCGACGCTGTCGCCGGGCAGCCGCGTGCTGGACCGCTATACCAGCCCGGGCCGCACCCTCTCCGCCAGCCTTGCCGTTTCCTGGTGACCTCATGAGCCGAGCCTTGTCCGCACGCAGGAACGACGCCATCGCCGCGCAGGGCAGCGCGGCCTGGCCGACGCCGGCACAGCTGGCCACGCTCGGCACCGTGTTGTGCCTGTACCGCGCCGACGGCAACGAGCTCGGTGGCTGGCGCCAGGCAGTACGCGTGCATGCCTGCCAGGGCGTGGACAGCGAGGGCGTGCGCGAAAGCCTGTGTTTCCTCGATGCCCGCGGCCGCTGCGTGTGGCGGCTGTACCTGCTGCCCGACAGCGATTTCCTGGCCTGGGACCGGCTGGTCGCGGCGCTGCCGCCGGGCCCGGAGCATGACAGCGAGGGCAGTGTCGGCGAACGCCTGTGGCGGCGCCTGGCCGGCCATCTCGGTGGCCAGCGCTGGCGACTGTGTGCGCTGCGCCTGCATGCCGCCGACGACGGCCGCACCCTGGCTGCAAGCCTGTCGACGTTGTCCTCGCTGGGCGCAGCCACCGCGCGTCGCATCGCGCGGCTGGAAGGTGCCGAAGGCGAGCTGGCGATCGACGATTGCTGCTGCGCCGAAGCTACACGTCGCTCGGCGCCGCGGGTTCCCGGCGACCTGCCGCTGATCCGGCTGTAACCCTTTCCCGATGGAACGCCTGTCGGCCACGGACGGCCTCTCACTGCATCTGCAACCCCGAAGGAAGACCCCGATGAAGCTCCAGACAGCCAGCGTCCTGCTGCTGCTCGCCACCAACGGCGTGGCCAGCGCGCAGCCCTCCGGCATCGCCCGCGACCACGACAGCATCCTTGCCATGCAGGGCGAGTACACCGTCGATTTCGCATTCGACGAGACCGTGCTGCTGAAGCCCGGCTACGAGCGCGCCCCGGCGATGCGCAGCGGCGGCAACGAACTGGTGATCGTGGTCGAGGACACGCCGAAGCGCATCGTGCTGCAGCACCTGCTGCTGGACGAGAAGAGCGGCCACATCACCAAGCACTGGCGCCAGGACTGGGTCTACGAAGCACCGAACCGATTCGAGTTCAGCGCCGACCAGACCTGGCAGGTACGCCGCATTCCCGCAGCGGTGAACCAGGGCGCCTGGACCCAGTGCGTGTACGAAGTGAGCGACGCACCGCGCTACTGCGGCACCGGCAAATGGACCTACACCAACAACGTGCCGAGCTGGACCAGCGACCTCAGCTGGCGCCCGTTGCCGCGCCGTGAGTACACCAAGCGCAGCGACTACAACGCGCTGGCCGTCGTCAACCGCCACACGCTCACGCCCAATGGCTGGACCCACGAGCAGTTCAACACCAAGGTGCAGCGCAACGCCGACGGCAGCCAGGTGGAGATCGCACGCGAGTTCGGCTTCAACGACTACGTGAAGACCACCGAGGTCGACTTCACCCCGGCGCGTGACTACTGGAAGGCCACTGCCGGCTACTGGGCCAAGGTGCGCCAGCGTTGGGACGGCTTCCTCGGCCAGGCCCCGGGCGTGCACCTGAAGACCAAGATCGATGGCATGGCGATGATCATTCCGCTGTTCACCCAGGCCGAAGCGATCCAGTCCGGCAAAAAGGTGAAGGACAAGCAGATCGACGAGGTGTTCGCCAAGTACGTGGAAAAGGCGCCGAACTGAGGCCGCGTGTGGAGTCGAGCTGTGCTCGACTCCACAACCGCATCCACTCATGGCGTGGCTTTGGCGGTCCGTTCATGTGCTCTTGGTAGGTGCCGAGCTTGCTCGGCACGCTTTCGATGGTGACGCGATGCGGTGTCTGCGCGCGTCGCCGGACGGATTGGTGCCTTGTGCGCATAAACATGACGCATTTCGCTGGATTTTGTCCGAGTCCGCTTTCCGGCTTCTGCGCATGGGGTAGGGTAGCCGCCCACGCAGTCATTGAACGTCGCCGCAGATGAAGCTTTCCGCCTTGTGCAGTCAAATGTTGTCCGGCGAAGCCTGCGATGATATCGACAGCTTCTTTCTCGAAATCGATGACTTCGAGGAAGCCGCACTTGTTTCGCGAACCCAGCGGATAGACGGGCTGCTCGCGCGTATTGGGCCTCGATGGACATCGGCTTATCTGTTCAGTCTCTGCATGCATGTTCTGGCGACCGTTCGTATTGCCGGCTGCGCGCGCGATCCAGCCGGAGCGAAGATGTTTATCGCATTGAGCTTCACCGATTTCGAGCTGTATGCGGAAGAGGGCGTGCTGCTCCCCAACGTTTTCTACTATCCAGGTTCCGAGGGGGTCGCATTTGGAGCCCGGCGCTGGCACGAAAGCGGCAGCAACACCTCGACGGAAATCGACGCCGTGCGCTCCGTTGTCGAGGATGCTGGCCTGCTCGCGGGTTTTCGCTTCTGCGAAAGCCGCACCAATGGCCCTCCCGGTTACGAAGTTGTTCGTGTCTTTGCGATTCCAATGCATGGAAACGAGGCTTGCTGATGGTCGTGCCAGAACGCCGGATGTTCGATGCCTATCTGTCCGATCCGCAGGTCTATGATCGTCTTGAACGGCATATCCACGACCACTTCATGAAGGCAATCAACGCGGCAAGCCTGCGCATTGAAGACTTCCGCAGCCCGCACTACAACACGTTCTTCGTCGATGGCACTAAGGATCGCGATGCCAATCCGATCTTCTCCGCCAAGCACCTGCCCAGCGGCAACATCGTTCGTATCGTCATTTTTGACAGCCCGCCTGAATACAGCGAAGTCCGCAAGCGGGTAGGGGATAACGAGGAGAAGGACGAGCTCTGCCTGTTCATAACGCTTCTGGGCGTGCAGCGCGCGATGAGCACGACCGTGGCCTGGGCGCAGCAACAGGCGTCCATCATCCCGGCCATTCGTCAGTAGACCCACGCCTTGTGTGGATGCGCTCAGGTGGGGCGCGCAGCGTACAGCCGGCCCCACCCGTAGCGTGTCACGGTCTCCTCAGGCCTCGCGCAGTGCCAATGCCGGCGGCGTATGCAGGATCGCCCGCGTACCCCACCAGCCCGCCAGCAGGCTCAAGCCGATGCCGACCACGCCGCCGATCAGCAGGCCCGGCCACGGTGGCAGCAAGGGCAGCTCGAACACCTTCTGCGACACCGCCACGCCGATCGCTGCGGCCGCGCCCACCGCCAGCAACGCCGCCAGCGTGCCCAGCGCGCCGAACTCCACCAGCACCGCGCCGCGCAGCTGGCGCCGGGTCGCGCCCAGCGTGCGCAGCACCGCGCTGTCGTAGCGGCGCTCGCCGGCGGTGGCCTGCAGCGCCGCCAGCAGCACCAGCACGCCGGCCAGCAGGCTGAACACCATCACCAGCTGCACTGCCTGCGCCACGCGCTCCATCACATCGCGCACCTGCGAGATCACCGCGTCCACGTCCAGCAGCGACAGGTTCGGCTGCGCGCGCACCAGCTCGCCCAGCCCGGCCGCGTTGCCGGACGGCAGATGGAAGGCCGACAGCAGGTTGTGCGGGGTATCGCCCACCGCGTTGGGGTTCAACAGCACGAAGAAATTCGGGCGGAATGTGTTCCAGTCCGCCTTGCGGATGCTGGTGACGGTGAACTCGCGCTGCTGCTCCCCTACGGAAATCGTAATGCGATCACCCAGGTGCGCGCCGTAGCGCCGCGCCCAGCCGGTTTCCACCGAGGCTTCCGCCGCGGTGCTGCCGGCCTGCCAGAAGCGGCCCTCCAGCAGCGCATTGGCGGGTGGGAAGCTGCTGCGCCAGCTGAAGTTCAGCGGCCGGTTCTCGTCGTCGTCCTCGCGCGGGCCGTTGTTCGCGCCGTTCCCCTCGGCGGCGGCCTGGTCCACGCGCAGCGGCGGCTTGCCGTTGATCGCGATCAGGCGGCCGGTCGCCATCGGCTCGATACTGGCGTCGCCGGCGCCCAGTCCACGCAATGCGGCCAGCACACCGTCGCGTTGTTCGGGCTGGATGTTGATCAGGAAGTAGTTCGGCGTATCCGCAGGCAGGCGCTCGCGCCACTGCTGCAGCAGGCCGGGTCCGGTCACCGCCAGCAGCAACAACGCGCACAGCGACAGCGACAGCCCCACCAGCTGCATCACCGCCAGCAGCCGGCGCCGGGTCAGCGCGGCCAGGCCCAACCGCCAGTTGCCATGCAGGCGGTGCTGCAGGCCGCGCAGCAGCTGCAGCAGCACGAAGCCGACCGCACCGGCCGCCAGCGCCAGCGCGGCCAGGCCGCCCAGCACCCACAGCGCCAGTTTCAGATCGCCGGTGACCTGCACCGCCAGCAGCAGGCTGACCGCCAGCGCCGCCACATAGGCCAGCAGCGACGCCGGCGGCAGGGCGGCGAAGGAACGGTTGAGCACCCGCATCGGCGGCACCCCGCGCAGGCGCAGCAGCGGTGGCAGGCCGAAGCCGAACAGCAGCAGCAGGCCGATGCCGGCACCGGTCAGCGCCGGCATCGCTTCCGGCAGCGGCAGGCGCTGCGGCACCAGGCTGCCCAGCACCTGCACCAGGCCTTCCTGCGCGGCCATGCCCAGGCCGATGCCGAGCGCACAGGCTGGCACCGCCAGCATCAGCAGCTGCAGCGCCAGGCCCAGCAGGATGTCGCGCTGGCGTGCGCCCAGGCAGCGCAGGATCGCCACCTGGTCGATGCGACGCAGGGCGAAGCGGTTGGCCGCCAGCGCGGTGGCCACACCGGCCAGCAGTACCGCCAGCAGCGCGCTCAGGCCGAGGAAGCGCCCGGCCAGATCGAATGCCTGGCGCACGCCACGCTGGGTGTCGTCCACGCTCAGCAGGCGCAGGCCTTTCGCCTGCGGCAGCAGCCACTGGCGCAGCGCCGCGATCGGCTCCGCTGCGCCGGCGAACATCAGCCGGTAGTTGATACGGCTGCCCGGGCCGAGCAGGCCGGTGCCCTCCACATCAGCGCGGTTGACCAGCAGGGTGGGCGAGAGTGTCAGCAGGTCGCCACCGCTGTCCGGCTCGGCCTCGATGATGCCGGCGATGCGCAGCGTGCCGGCGCCGAACTCGAGGTCATCGCCGGCCTTCAGCCCCAACCCCTGCAGCAGGCGTGGGTCGGCATAGGCCTGGCCCTTGGGCGGCATGCCGGCATCG
Source organism: Stenotrophomonas sp. (assembly GCF_059505245.1). NCBI lineage: Bacteria > Pseudomonadati > Pseudomonadota > Gammaproteobacteria > Lysobacterales > Lysobacteraceae > Stenotrophomonas > Stenotrophomonas sp. The sequence continues at coordinate 31,743 of NZ_JCACKF010000012.1, read as the reverse complement.
GCGATCAACGCACCGCCGGGCGTGGCCCGGACCCGCAGCGTGCCGCGCAGTGGATAACCTGCCTGTACCGCCTTGATGCTGGCCATCTGGCTGGCATCGCCGTTGAACAGCACGCTGCCGAAACTGGCGATGCGGGTATGCGCCAGGCCGCGCTGTTGCGCCTCGTCGGCGAATGCCTGCGGCGGATCATCGCGCCCGGCGATGCCGAGGTCGCCGCCGAGCATTTCCGCCGCGCTGCCGGTCAGCGCCAGGTTGACCCGGTTCACCAGCGTGCCCACCGCAGTCATCACCGCCACGCCCAGCACCAGCGCGGCGAACACGGTCAGCAGGTCGCCGGCCAGCGCCTCGCGGCGCAGCGCGCGCCACGCGTGGCGCAGCACGTTCATGCCTGTGCCCCACGCTCGACCGGCAGCAGGCGGCCGTCATCGATGCGGTGGATGTACTGGCAACGCTGGGCCAGGCGCAGGTCGTGGGTGACCAGGACCAGGGTGGTGCCGCTGCCGGCGTTGAGTTCGAACAGCAGGTCGCTGATGTGCTGGCCGGTGGCGTGGTCCAGCGAGCCGGTCGGTTCGTCGGCGAACAGGATGCGCGGACGGGTGACGAAGGCACGTGCCAGCGCCACGCGCTGCTGCTCGCCGCCGGACAGCTGGCGCGGGTAGTGGCGGGCGCGATGGGCCAGGCCGACCTGCGCCAGCACCTCGTCCACCCGCGCGCGGTCCTCGCGTCCGGCCAGTTCCAACGGCAGCGCGACATTCTCGGCGGCAGTCAGCGCCGGCAGCAGGTGGAAGCTCTGGAACACGAAGCCGACCGCACGCGCGCGCAGCTGGGCCCGTGCTTCTTCATCCAGGTCGCCCAGGTTCTGGCCCGCCAGCGCGACGTGGCCGCGGCTGGGCAGGTCCAGTCCGGCCAGCAGGCCGAGCAGGGTGGTCTTGCCGGACCCCGAAGCGCCGACGATGGCCACACTGGTGCCTTCATGGACGGTCAGGGTGATGTTGTCCAGTATGTGGACTTCACCCTCCGGGCCCTGCACGGACTTGCCGACCTGGTCGACGGCGATGGCGACGGGCGTGCTGCGGGGGGACAGGCTGTCGATGAGGAGACTCCAATGCGCAAGACGGGATGGAGCCGGCGAGCCGGCGCGATGATGGTGCTGCTGCTGGGATTGCTGCTGCCCGGGCTGGCCGGAGCCAAAGACCCGGCAGGCACGGTGCTGGTGCTCGGCGACAGCCTCAGTGCTGCCCACAATATCCCTGCCGACGCCGGCTGGGTCAGCCTGTTGCAGCAGCGGGTCAGGCAACAGTCGAAAACACCGGCGCGCATCGTCAATGCCAGCATGAGCGGGGAAACCACGGCCGGCGCGCTGACCCGCCTGCCGGGCCTGTTGGCGAAGGAAAAGCCGACGGTGGTGGTGATCGCGCTGGGCGGCAACGACGCGCTGCGCGGGCTGACCCCGGCACAGGTGCAGGGCAACCTGGAAAAGATGGTACAGGCCAGCCAGAAGGCCGGCGCCAGGGTGCTGCTGCTGGGCATCGACGTGCCGCCCAACTATGGGCCCGCTTACCGCCAGCGCCTGGCGGCGGCCTACAAGGCGCTGGCCACGCAGTACAAGGTGCCGCTGCTGCCGTTCCTGCTGGAGGGCGTGGCCCTGCAGCCGGGCATGATGCAGCCCGATGGACTGCACCCCACGGCGCAGGCGCAATCGAGGGTGCTGGACAACGTCTGGCCACTGCTGCGGCCCCTGCTCTGAACGATTTACAACCCTCTTGACGGAACTTCACATCGCGTCCACCGTCGATCCGGCATGTTTCACAAAGCTGAAGTTAGAGGGAATCACATGCGTCAGACGAAGGAGACCTCCGGCTTGGTGCTGGTGGTCGAAGACAACCGCAACATCTCCGAGATGATCGGGGAATACCTGGAAGGTCGCGGCTTCGAAGTCGACTATGCACAGGACGGCCTGGATGGCTACCGCCTTGCGGCGGAGAACAGCTATGACGTCGTGGTGCTCGACCTCATGTTGCCGCGCCTGGATGGCATCGAAGTATGCCGTCGCCTGCGCAACGATGCGCGCAAGTCCACCCCGGTGCTGATGCTCACGGCACGCGACACGCTGGACGACAAGCTCACCGGCCTCGGTTTCGGCGCCGATGACTACCTGACCAAGCCGTTCGCGATCCAGGAGCTGGAAGCCCGCCTGCGCGCGCTGATCCGCCGTGAACGCCGCCAGGTGGGTTCGGAAGTGCTGAAGGTCGCCGACCTGGTGCTCGATCCGGTCAGCATGCGGGCCACCCGTGCCGGTACCGAACTGCAGCTGTCGCCGATCGGCCTGCGCCTGCTGACCATCCTGATGCGCGAATCGCCGCGCGTGGTCACCCGCCAGGAGATCGAACGCGAGATCTGGGGCAATGGCCTGCCGGATTCGGACATCCTGCGCAGCCATCTGTACAACCTGCGCAAGATCATCGACAAGCCGTTCGACCGTCCGCTGCTGCACACCGTGCAGAGCGCCGGTTACCGCATTGCCGATATCGCCCAGCCGATGGCCTGATCGGGGCCAGGCCGGTGCAGCATCAGGCCCGGCCGGGCAACGACCCCGCACCGGGCACGGATGACCGGCCGGCACTGCCGCCGGTCATCCTCCGTGCACGACTACGGCGCAGCGCGCTGCCTATAATCGCAGCGCTCTGACCGGGACCCCGCAATGCCGCACGGCCTGCCGCGCAAGATCCGTATCGCCTTCATCCTGCAGGCAGTCCTGGCCAGCCTGGGCATCCTGCTCGGTGCCTGGCTGGTTTCGCTGGTGATCAAGCACAGCCTGGTCGGCGCCGCCCTGCGCGAGGAAGCGGCCTATTACTGGACGCTGCACGAGGCCTCGCCGGTGCAGCCACCGCCCAACACCCAGAACATCCGCGGCTACCTGCTGGAAAGCGGGCAATCGGCGCTGTCGTTGCCGGCCAACCTGCGCAACCTGGAACCCGGTTTCCACGAGCTGCCCAAGGATGACCAGCTGGTACTGGTCGATGTGCGTCCGGCCGGCCGCCTGTACCTGGTGTTCCTGCGTTCGCGTGCGGAGATGCTGGCGTTCTGGTTCGGCATCGTGCCGGTGCTGCTGACCCTGTTGGCGGTGTATGGCGCCAGCTGGGTCACCTACCGGGCTTCCAAGCGCCTGGTGTCGCCGGTGAACTGGCTGGCACGGCGCGTCTCGCGCTGGGATCCGGGCCACCCGGAGGCGGCCGACCTGGAACCGAACAAGCTGCCCGCGGACATGCAGGGCGAGACCCGGCAGCTGGCGGCCGCGCTGCATTCGCTGGCCAACCGGGTCAGCGCGCATGTGGCGCGCGAGCGCAATTTCACCCGCGATGCGAGCCACGAGCTGCGCACGCCGTTGACCGTCATCCGTGTGGCCAGCGACATGGCCCTGGGCGATGAAACCCTGCAGCCGCGCCTGCGCCGCAGCCTGCAGCGCATCCAGCGCGCCGGCCGTGACATGGAAGCGGTGATCGACGCGTTCCTGATCCTGGCCCGCGAGGCCGACGTCGAACCCCAGATCGAGCTGTTCGACGTCAACGACATCGTCCGCTACGAGGTGGACAACGCCAACGAACTGCTGGGTACGCGTCTGGTGTCAGTGCACCTGCACAGCGAAGGCCCGGTGCAGCTGCACGCGCCGCCGCGGGTGCTGCAGGTGGTGGTCAGCAACCTGGTGCGCAACGCCTGCAGCTACACCGACGAAGGGCGTATCGACGTGCACGTGCTCAATGACCGGGTGGTGGTGCGCGACACCGGCATCGGCATGTCCGCCGAGGCGCTGTCGCGCGCGTTTGAACCCTTCTACCGCGCCGAGCCGAGCCGCCCGCAGGGCACCGGCCTGGGCCTGTCGATCGTGCGCCGGCTGTGCGACCGCTTCGGCTGGAAGGTCAGCCTGGCCAGCCAGCCGGGCAAGGGCACCGAAGCCACGGTGGTCTTCCGGTAACGCGGCGACCTGCCGGGGTCGGATCCCGTTGCGGCGCAACCGGCTCTGACCCCATCCCGCTGAAATGTCGGTAGATCCAGGCCATGCGTGGATGGGGTGCGGTAGCGCCGGGCCATGCCCGACGTCCACAGTGCCTCAGTTGCAGTTGACCTTCGGCGCCAGCGCCCTGGTCCAGATCGCATAGCCGGCCGGGGTCATGTGCAGCATGTCCTCGCGGAACAGCGTCGCATCCGGCTGGCCGTCGGCGCCGAGCATCGGCGTGTAGATGTCGGTGAAGCCGGTGTTGGGCAGCCTGGCCAGCGCGGCCTTGATCAGCGCGTTGGCTTCCTTGATTGCCGGCAGCAGGTGCGCGCGCGACGGGCTCGGCTTGATGGACAGGTACTCGACCCTGGTCTTTGGCAGGTCGCGGTGCACGCGCTGCACGAAGGCGACCACATCGTCGCGCACCTGCACGGCGCTGCGGCCGCTGTTGAGGTCGTTGTCACCGGCGTAGAAGAACACCTTGCACGGCGCATACGGCACCACGATCTGGCCGGCATACCAGGTGCTGTCGCGCACTTCCGAACCGCCGAAGCCGCGGTTGAACACCGGCTGGCCGGGGAAGTCGGTGGCCAGGCTCTCCCAGAAGCGGATCGAGGAGCTGCCGATGAACTCGATGCCACCACGCGGCGGCGGGTTGGCCTGGTCGGCGCTGGCGAAGCGGGCCATGTCGCCGGCCCAGGCCACATTGGAGACCTGTTCGGGCACCTGCGGCGGCCTGGCCGGGCTCAGGGCCTGGGCAAGCGGTGCGGCAGTCAGCAGGCCCAGCATCAGCAGGCAGGTACGGCGACGGGACATCAGGCGCTCCAGCAGGCAAGGGGACCTCCATCATAGAAGCACGGCCCAGCCCGGTGCTTGCCCCTGGCAGGCCGTTCAGCGGGCCGGTGCGGGGTGCGGTTGGCGGCCTTGTGGCAAAATGGCGGCCATCTGCCTATTCCTGTGCACCCATGATTTCCTGCCGTGCGTCTGAGCGGTCGCTGCGCCGCGCCCCTGTTGCTGGATGTTCCACCCGTGGCTGATCAGTTCGGCCACATGCCCCGCGGCCCGCGCCGCATCTTCCAGGCCGCCCGCTGGTCCTGGCAGGGGCTGCGCGCCGCCTGGCTGCACGAGTCCTCGTTCCGGCTGGAGGTATACCTGCTGGTGATGCTGACTCCGGTCGCGATCTGGCTGGGCCAGACCCCGGTCGAACGCGCGCTGCTGATCGGCTCGATGCTGCTGGTGCTGGCGATGGAGCTTGCCAACTCGGCCATCGAAGCGGTGATCGAACGCTACGGCAGCGAGATCCATGAGCTGGCTGGCCGCGCCAAGGACATGGGCTCGGCAGCGGTGTTCGTGCTGATGATGAACGTGCTGCTGTGCTGGGCGCTGGTCGTGGTTCCGCACGCGCTGGCCGGCAGCTACGGCTGAAACCCCATTCCCCCACTGCCTTGAAGAGTTTCCATGTCCTTTGAGTTCCTCGCCGACCCCAATGCCTGGGTGACCCTGTTCACGCTCAGCGCGCTGGAAATCGTGCTCGGCATCGACAACCTGGTGTTCATTTCCATCGCGGTCAGCAAGCTGCCGGAAGAGCGTCGTCCGTTCGCACGCAAGCTGGGCATCGCGGTGGCCTGCATCACCCGCATCGGCCTGCTGGTCTCGCTGGCCTACCTGGCGCACATGGCGGCCAACCTGTTCACCGTGGCCGGCATGGGCATTTCCATCCGCGACCTGGTACTGATCGTTGGTGGCCTGTTCCTGATCATCAAGGGCTGCATGGAGATCAAGGAACTGATCAGCGGTGGCGAGGACGAAGACCCCAGCACCACCAAGGCCTCGGCCGTGTTCGGCTACGTGATCGCCCAGATCGCGGTGATCGACATCGTGTTCTCGCTCGACTCGGTGATCACCGCCGTGGGCATCGCCGACCACATCCCGGTGATGGTGGCGGCCATCCTGCTGTCGGTGCTGGTGATGCTGCTGGCCGCCAACCCGCTGGGCCGCTTCATCGACGCCAACCCGACCGTGAAGATGCTGGCCCTGGCCTTCATCCTGATGATCGGTGCGGTGCTGATCCTGGACGGCCTGGACGTTCACGTGCCCAAGCCCTACATCTACGCCGCGATGGGCTTCTCGGTGCTGGTGGAGTGGCTGAACCTGCTGATGCGCCGCCGCGCCCGCGAACACAACGTGCCGGGCGCCGGCAACTGGTAAGCGCGCCATTGGCACGTGTGTCACCCAGAACCCCCGGCCTGGCCGGGGGTTCTGCGTTGTGGGGCGCGGCTCTACAACGAACGGCGCTGCGGTTTTTGCACTTGCGGCGGCGTTCCGGCCTCCACTTGTGAATCAGGATCAACAGTGTTTTCCCGGGCCGAGGCTTAATCCGGCGCAGCAAAGCGCGCAGGCTACGCACTCCCGATTCCCGCCCCCCAGGAAACCCCCCATGAATTCCAGAGCCGCCTTGCTGGCGCTTGCCGTTGGCGCCTTCGCCATTGGAACCACCGAATTTGCCCCGATGGGCCTGTTGCCGGTCATCGCCGACGGCGTGGGCGTTGGGATCCCCACCGCCGGCATGCTGATCACCGCCTACGCCGTGGGCGTGATGCTGGGCGCGCCGGTGATGACCCTGCTGATGGGCCGTTTCGGCAAGCGCACCGCGCTGATGCTGCTGATGTCCATCTTCGTGGTCGGCAACCTGCTGTCCGCGCTGGCGCCGAACTACGGGCTGCTGCTGCTGTCGCGCCTGGTCACCAGCCTCAACCACGGCGCCTTCTTCGGCATCGGTGCGGTGGTCGCCGCCAGCCTGGTGCCGAAGGAAAAGCAGGCTGCCGCCGTGGCCACCATGTTCATGGGCCTGACCATCGCCAACATCGGCGGCGTGCCGCTGGCGACCTGGGTCGGCCAGCAGCTGGGCTGGCGCCTGTCCTTTGCCGGTACTGCGGCGCTGGGCCTGATCGCAATCGCCGCGCTGGGCTTCGCGCTGCCGGCATCTGCACCGGGGCCGCGCCCGGACGTGCGCCGCGAACTGAAGGCGATCCTGCAGCCGCCGGTGCTGCTGGCGATGGCCACCACCGTGCTCGGCGCCGGTGCCATGTTCACCCTCTATACCTACGTCGCACCGGTGCTGACCGAATTGACCGGCGCCTCCAATACCTTCATCGCGATCTCGCTGGCGCTGATCGGCATCGGCTTCACCCTCGGCAACGGCATCGGTGGGCGCATGGCCGACTGGTCGCTGGATGGCGCCACACGGATCCTGCTGGCCGTCCTGGCGGTGCTGATGTTCGTGCTGCCGCTGGCCTTCATGAGCCACGCCACCGCCGCCCTCGGTGTGCTGCTGTTCGGCGCGGCGACCTTCGCCCTCGTACCGCCGCTGCAGATCCGGGTGATGCAGGCGGCCAGCGAGGCGCCGGGCCTGGCGTCGTCGATCAACGTCGGTGCGTTCAACCTGGGCAATGCGGTGGGTGCGGCGCTGGGCGGTGCGGTGATCAGCTCGGGCCTGGGCTATGCCGCGATTCCGGTGGCCGGTGGCCTGCTGGCGGCATCGGGCCTGCTGCTGGCGTGGCTGGGGCGTCCCCGCACTGCGGTGGCTGAGGCCTGCTGAGGGGTGTTGGATTCCGGCAGGGCTTGCAGCCCTGCACCCGCCGAATCAACGTCAACGTCAACGGCAAAAGCCTGCATTCCGTGGGTTGGCGGGGTGGATCCGGTTGAGGGGGACGCTGCGAGTACGTCCATGTAAGCTCGGTCGCCGCATCCATGCGGCTCACGCCCCCTCAACCCGACCCACCCCGCCTTCGACAGATTCCCGCGATCTGTCGCAACGGCGCCCCGCTCTGGTAGCTGTCGACCTTGGTCGACACGAATGCCTGAAGAACCGGCTTTTGCTTTTGATTTTTCTTTTGATCTTCCCGCGGTGTGCAGGAAATTGTCCGTGGCCGGGAGGGTGGGTTGGCTGGGGGCGTGAGCGCCATGGATGGCGCGACCGAGCCTACATGGACGTATTCACGGCGTCCCCCAGCCAACCCACCCTCCCGGCCAACCCCGATATCCAGCAAACACAGCACCGCGGAGGGGGCGGTGCCCGATGGCCGGTCTTTCACCCGGACCGTGGCATGCTCGGTGCCCAGTCCACCCGGAACCTCCGCCATGCGCCTGTTCACCCGTGTCCTGCCCCTGATGCTGCTGGCCTCCCTGCTGTCCGGCTGCGGCTACAACGCCATCCAGCAGAAGGATGAGGCGGTCAAGGCCAGCTGGTCTGAGGTGCTCAACCAGTACAAGCGCCGCGCCGATCTGGTGCCCAACCTGGTGCAGACGGTGAAGGGCTTTGCCAGCCAGGAAGAGCGCGTGCTGACCGAAGTCACCAACGCCCGTTCGCGCGTCGGCCAGATCAACGTCAACGCCGACGACGAAGCCTCGCTCAAGCAGTTCCAGCAGGCCCAGGGTGAACTCGGCAGCGCACTGTCGCGGCTGCTGGTGGTCACCGAGAACTACCCGGTGCTGAAGTCCGACCAGAACTTCCGCGACCTGCAGGCCCAGCTGGAAGGCACCGAAAACCGCATCACGGTTGCGCGCGGCCGCTACATCCAGCAGGTGCAGGACTACAACACCTACATCCGTTCGTTCCCGCAGGTGGTCACCGCCAAGATCTTCGGCTACAAGACCAAGCCGAACTTCACGGTGGACAACGAAGCGCAGATTTCCAACGCGCCAGCGGTCGATTTCGGCAACGCGCCGCAGCAGCAGCCGGCACCGCAGCCGGGCCACTGACCGATGCGCCTGGCCACTGCGCTGCTGGCCCTGCTGCTGTGGCTGCCGTTGGCAGCGCAGGCACAGCCGCTGGCGCCGATTCCTGCGCTGGACTCGCCGGTGGTCGATACCACCGGCACGCTGGACGCCACGCAGAAGCAGGCGCTGGTGCAGCAGGCGATCGAGCTGCAGCAGCGCAAGGGCAGCCAGCTGCAGGTGCTGGTGGTGCCCACCACCCAGCCGGAAGACATCGCGCAGTACACCACGCGGGTCTTCGACCAATGGCAGATCGGCCGCAAGGGCGTGGATGACGGCGTGCTGCTGGTGGTGGCCAAGGATGACCGGCGCGTGCGCATCGAGCCGGGCTACGGCCTTGAAGGCGCCATTCCCGATGCCATCGCCAACCGGGTGATCCAGGAATACCTGGTCCCGCGCTTCCGCAGCGGCGACTATGCCGGCGGCATCACCGATGCCACGGCGGTGCTGGTCAAGCTGATCGACGGCGAACCGCTGCCGGCACCGGTCAGCGGCCATCGCGGGCGCGAGCCCGGTGGTGGTGGCGATACCTGGTTCCTGGCGCTGTTCATCGGCGTGTTCGCCGGCAGCATCCTGCGCGGGGTCTTCTCGCGCGTGCCGCGTCCGCTGCGCGGCCTGCTCGGCGGCGCGGGTGCGGCGCTGGCAGCATTCCTGTTCACCTCCACGCTGCTGGCCAGTGGCCTGGCCGGCGTGGTCGGCCTGATCGTGGCGATGCTGTCCGGCCACCCGGGTCGCTTTGCCGGCGGTGGCGGTTGGGGCGGTGGCAGCTGGGGTGGCGGAGGCGGTTTCGGCGGGGGCGGTGGATTTGGTGGTGGTGGTGGCTGGGGCGGTGGCGGCGGCCGTTCCGGTGGCGGTGGCGCTTCGGGAGGCTGGTGATGATCCAACGTCTGTTCCGCCATGTATTCTCGCCCTCGGTGCGGCGTGCGTTCCCACCTGCCACATTGCAGGCGATCACCGGGGCCATCGCGGCCGGTGAGCAGCGCCACGGCGGGCAGGTGATGTTCGCGGTGGAAGCGGACCTGCCGCTGGGTGCGCTGTGGCACAGGGTGACCCCGCGCCAGGCCGCCGAGCATGCCTTTGCGCGCCTGCGAACCTGGGATACCGCCCACAACAACGGCGTACTGATCTACCTGCTGCTGGCCGATCACGCGATCGAGATCGTTGCCGACCGTGGCCTGCACGGCCGGGTCAGCCCGGCGCAGTGGCAGCGGGTCTGCACCCACCTGCGCGAGGGCCTGCGCGGCGCCCATCCGGTCGAGGCACTGCAGGATGCCATCGACGAGGTCTCCAGCCTGATCGAAGGGCACTTTCCGGCCTCGATGCGGTCCGAGCATGACGCGTTGCCTGACGCGCCGCAGATCCTGGACTGAACCCTGATCTGCGGCGTGGTCCTCCGCCCGTGCCGGCTCCGGCCCCGGGCGGGGCAGGGACGCTAAAATACCCGTACTCCCGCCAGGCGTTTTCCATGATCTATTTCCACGACATCGACCCCATCGCCCTTTCGCTGGGGCCGATCAAAGTGCACTGGTACGGCATCATGTACCTGCTCGGCTTCACCGCAGCGTGGCTGCTGGGCCGCACGCGCATTGCCGCGGGGCGCCTGCCGGGCGTCGATGCCAACGGCTTCTCCGACCTGCTGTTCTACGCCATGCTCGGCGTGGTGCTGGGCGGGCGCATCGGCTACATGCTGTTCTACGCGCTGGGCGATTTCCTGCACAACCCGCTGCTGCTGTTCAAGGTGTGGGACGGCGGCATGAGCTTCCACGGTGGCCTGCTCGGCGTGCTGGGCGCCTGCTGGTGGTGGTCGCGCAAGCACAAGCTGCATTTCTTCGACACCATGGATTTCATGGCGCCGCTGGTGCCACTGGGCCTGGGCTTCGGCCGCATCGGCAACTTCATCGGCGCCGAGCTGTGGGGCAAGTACACCGACGGGACCTGGGGCGTGGTGTTCCCGTCCGGCCTGCCGGCCCCGCTGAACCAGCTCGACCACGCGACGCTGCAGGCGCAGTTCGCCACCGGCGCATTGAACCCGTACGCCCGCCATCCGTCGCAGCTGTATGAAGCGTTCCTGGAAGGCCTGGTGATGTTCGTGGTGCTGTGGGCGGTGTCGGCCAAGCCGCGCCACCGCTACCTGGTGGGTGGCCTGTTCGCGTTGATGTACGGCCTGTTCCGCTTCGCGGTGGAGTTCGTGCGCATGCCGGACAACGGCGTCTACGTGGCCTTCGACTGGCTGACCCGTGGCCAGATCCTCAGCCTGCCGCTGATCGCCTTCGGCCTGGTGCTGCTGGTGATGTCGCGCCGCGCGCCGGTGCTGCAGCCGCAGTTGCCGGTGGCTGCCGAGGGCAAGGCATGAAGCCCTACCTGGACCTGCTGGCGCACGTGCTCGAACACGGCGCCGACAAGAGTGATCGCACCGGTACCGGCACCCGCAGCGTGTTCGGCTGGCAGATGCGCTTCGACCTCACCGAAGGCTTTCCGCTGGTCACCACCAAGAAACTGCACCTGCGCTCGATCATCCACGAGCTGCTGTGGTTCCTGAAGGGCGACACCAACATCGGCTACCTGAAGGACAACCAGGTACGCATCTGGGACGAGTGGGCCGACGAGAACGGGGACCTCGGCCCGGTCTACGGCAAGCAGTGGCGCAGCTGGGCCACCGCCGACGGCCGCCAGATCGACCAGATGCAGTGGCTTGTGGACGAGATCAAGCGCAACCCCGATTCGCGCCGGCTGGTGGTCAGTGCCTGGAACGTGGGCGAGCTTTCGCAGATGGCGTTGATGCCATGCCATAACCTGTTCCAGTTCTACGTGGTGGACGGCAAGCTCAGCTGCCAGCTGTACCAGCGCAGCGGTGACATCTTCCTTGGCGTGCCGTTCAACATCGCCAGCTACGCGCTGCTGACCCACATGGTGGCGCAGGCCACCGGCCTGGGCGTGGGCGACTTCGTGCACACGCTGGGCGATGCGCACCTGTACTCGAACCACTTCGAGCAGGCCCGCGAGCAGCTGTCGCGCGCGCCGCGCGCGCTGCCGAAGCTGTGGTTGAACCCGGAGGTGACCGACCTGTTCGGCTTCCAGTTCGACGACATCCGCATCGACGGCTACGACCCGCATCCGGCGATCAAGGCGCCGGTAGCGGTATGAGGGCCCTGAAGCTGTCGATGATCGTGGCGCTGGACCGCAACCGTGGCATCGGCCAGGGCAATGCCATGCCCTGGCACCTGCCGGATGACTTCAAGCACTTCAAGGCGCTCACCCTGGGCAAGCCGATCCTGATGGGGCGCAAGACGGCCGAGTCGATCGGCCGCGTGCTGCCGGGGCGGACCAACCTGGTGCTGACCCGCAGCGGCCAAGTGCCGTTCGAGGGCATGCGTGCGGTGGCGTCGCTGGACGAGGCGAAGGCGATTGCCGAAGGCGAGGGCGCCAGCGAGCTGTGCATCATCGGCGGCGGCGAGATCTTCCACCAGTTGCTGGACCAGGCCAGTGACCTGTACCTGACCTGGGTCGATGCCGAAGTCCCCGCCGATACCCATTTCCCCGAAGTGGACGTGCAGGACTGGCAGGAAGTGAGCAGCGAGCCGCACCCGGCCGACGAACGGCACGCCTACGCGTTCCGCTTCGTGCACTACGTGCGCCGCAGATCGCGGAAAATACGAACGAAAACACCGACGAAAACACCGACGGGAACACCGACGGGGTAGAGTCGACTGTTAGTCGACTGCTCTCGGCGGTCACCCGAAAAACCCGCGCTGCGCGCGATAGTCGACTAACAGTCGACTCTACCGGGACTGTCGCAACGGCATCCGGTAATGCCCGATGATCGCGTGCTGGAACAGCAGGTTCTCTTCGCGCGTGCCGCGCGCGATGTTGTGCAGCACCAGCGGTGTGCCGTTGGCCAGGCGCCGGTCAGAAACGATGCCCACGTGCAGCAGGCCGTTGCCATTGAGCTTCCAGGCAACGATGTCGCCGGCCGCGTAGTCGGCGGCGAGGGCCGTGACCGGTTGCTGCCAGCCCTGGCGCTCGAACCAGCGCATCAGGTTCGGTACACGACGATGATCGATGTTGCGGTCCGGCCGTGACAGGCCCCAGATCGCCGGATAGGCACTGAAACTGCCGCGCATGTCCTCATGCACGCGTGCCTGCAGGTCCAGGCCCAGATCGCGCAGGGCGCGCACCACCACGTCCGTGCACACGCCGCGATCCAGTGGCACGTCGCCGCCAGGATAGGCCAGTACCTGGTAAGCAGGATCGTAACGGGTGGTGACGCCGACCTGCGCGCGGGCTGCGGCCACCAGTGGCGGCGAAGGGGCCTGCGGCTGCGTCGGCGCATGTGCAGCACCATCCGCAGCCGTGGGAGCAGGCGGCGAGCCGGGCTGGCAGCCGCTGGCCAGGGCCAGCGTCAGCAGCACCGTCCCTGGTGCCCAGCCGCGCCGCGTCACGCCTGCGGCGGGGGACTGTTGTGGGTGCCGCCACCCGCGCCACCCGCGCCACCCGCGCCACCCGCGCCGCCCCCTCCGCCCCCTCCGCCACCACGACGGCGACGGCGGCGTGGGCCACGGTTGCCCGGGCTGGCAGCGGCGTTGCCGCCCTGTTCCTTGCCCTGCGTCGCAGCGCCGGGGCGCTCGTGCGCCGGTCGCGCCGGCGGGCGGGCGTTGGGCACGGGTGCCGGTACGTCGCGGCCCGGGACCTGCACCACGCGCAGCTCGTCGGTATCAAGCTGGAGCGCGGTCAGCTTGCCGCCCCAGACCGCACCGGTGTCGATGGCGTGCACGCCCTGGGTGATGGTCAGGCCCAGCGCCGACCAGTGGCCGCAGACGACCTTGAGGTCGCGCTCGACCCGGCCGGGCACTTCGAACCAGGGATAAAGCCCCTGTTCCTGCGTGCCCGGCGTGCCCTTGTCCTCGATGCCGATGCGCCCCCGCGGGGTGCAGTAGCGCATGCGGGTGAGCACGTTGATGATCGCGCGCGAGCGGTCGTAACCGGACAGGTTCGGGGCCCAGCTCGGCTTGTCGCCGTACATGTTGCGGAACAGCTTGCGGTAGCCGGCGCCATGCAGTTGCACCTCGACCTCGGCGGCATGCTTCTCGGCCATCTGCGTGGTCCACTTCGGCGCCAGGCCGGCGTGCACCATCATCCAGCCCAGCTCGCGGTCCACGTGCACCAGCTTCTGCAGGCGCAGCCAGTCCAGCAGTTCGTCGCGGTCCTCGGCCTGCACGATGCGCAGCAGGTCCGGGTTGACCTTGCGCTGTTCCTCTTCGGTACGCGAACCGACGGCCAGCAGCGAAAGATCATGGTTGCCCAGCACCACCACGCTGTGCTCGCGCAGCGAGTGCACCAGCCGCAGCGTTTCCAGCGACTGCCCGCCGCGGTTGACCAGGTCGCCGCAGAACCACAGGGTGTCCTGCGCCGGGTCGAAGCGGATCTTCTCCAGCAATCGCTGGGTGACGTCATAGCAGCCCTGCAGGTCGCCGATCGCCCACACACTCATCGTTCGGCCTCCGTGTCAGTGCAGGGTACGCGGCACGGCCAGCACGAAGGGTGCGACCGGCGCGGCAAATTCGGTGCCATCGTCGGCGACCATGTCGTAGTGCCCCTGCATGGTCCCGTGATCGGTCCCCAGCATGACACCGGACGTGTAACGGAAGTCTTCACCGGGGCGCAGCCGCGGCTGCTCGCCGATCACCCCGTCGCCATCGACATGCTCGACACGACCATTGGCATCGGTGATGCGCCAGTGGCGCGCGACCAGGCGTGCCGCGACCCGCCCCTGGTTGTGGATGCGGATCGTGTAGGCGAACGCAAAGCGACCGTCTTCCGGCGCGGATTGATCGTCGAGGAAGCGCGGCGCGACTTCGACGGAGATGGCATAAACGTCAGCGTCTTCCATACCGGCAGTGTAATCAGGAGGCATTGGCCAAAGCGATGAATTCGGCCACGTCCAGCTGTTCGGCGCGGGCATCGGGACGCACGCCGGCGGCGATGAACTGCTCGGCGGACACCACGTTGTTCAGGGCATTGCGCAGGGTCTTGCGGCGCTGCCCGAAGGCGGCCTTGACCACGTCGGCGAAGCGCTTGTGGTCGTTGATGTTGATCGCGGCCGGGTCACGCGGCACCAGACGCACCACGGCCGAATCGACCTTCGGCGGCGGCCGGAACGCGCCCGGCGGCACCACGAACAGCGAGGTCACCTGGCAGTAGGCCTGCAGCATCACGCTGAGGCGGCCATACACCTTGCTGCCGGGGCCGGCCGCCATGCGGTCGACCACTTCCTTCTGCAGCATGAAGTGCATGTCGCGGATGACCGCGGCATGCTCCAGCGCATGGAACAGGATCGGCGAGGAGATGTTGTAGGGCAGGTTGCCGACCAGGCGGATCGGCTGGCCGGCAGCCAGTTCGGTGAAGTCCACGCGCAGCACGTCGCGATGAACGATGGTCAGCTCGCCCAGCGGCTCGGCGGCGGCGGTCAGCGGCGCGATCAGGTCGCGGTCGAACTCGATCACCGTCAGCGTGGGGTGCACGCGCAGCAGCGGCAGGGTGATCGCGCCCTGGCCAGGGCCGATCTCGACCAGGCGGTCGCCGTCTTTCGGGTTGACCGCCATCACGATCTTGTCGATGTAGTGGCGGTCGGCCAGGAAATGCTGGCCAAGCTGCTTCTTGGCCGGTGCGGTGAACACCGGGCCGGAGGGGGAATGCGGGGAATTCATGCGCCCAGTGTACGTTGCCGCGCAAGCTGCGCACACAGCGTCGTTGCCGCCTGCAGGCTGGAGGGATCGGCGATGCCGCGGCCGGCCAGCTCCAGCGCGGTGCCATGGTCCACCGCCACGCGCGGATAGGGCAGGCCCAGGGTCAGGTTCACCGCCTGTTCGAAGCCGGAATATTTCAGTACCGGCAGGCCCTGGTCGTGGTACATCGCCAGCACGGTGTCGAAGCCGGCCAGCTTGGCGGGCAGGAAGGCGGTATCGGCCGGCAGCGGCCCGACCAGGTCCATGCCCTCCGCGCGCAGGCGCTGCAGCAGCGGGATGACCAGATCCAGTTCTTCGCGGCCCAGGTGGCCATCTTCGCCGGCGTGCGGGTTCAGGCCGAGCACGGCGATGCGCGGCGCAGGCAGGCCGAACTCACGGCGCAGTGCGGCGTGCACCGTGCGCAGCGCGTGCTCCAGGCCGGGCGCGGTGATCGCATCGGCCACCTCGCGCAGCGGCAGGTGGGTGGTGGCCAGGGCCACGCGCACGATGTGGTTGGCCAGCATCATCACCACCTTCACCCCGGCCTGGTCGGCCAGCAGTTCAGTGGTGCCGCTGTAGGCGATGCCGCCTTCATTGATGACCGCCTTGTGCACCGGGCCGGTGACAACACCGTGCAGTTCGCCGGACAGGCAGGCCTGGCCGGCGCCGAGCAGGGCGCCGATGACCGCGCCGGCATTGGCCGGATCGGCCTGGCCGAAGCGGCTGGGCGCAGCGTTGCGGACAGTGCGCAGGCGCAGATCGCCGGGGGCGCGTGCTTCGGCGTCCTCGGGCAGCAGCTGCAGGGGCAGGTTCAGCGCGGCCGCAGCCGCGTGCAGGGTGTCCGGGTCGGCGAAGGCCAGCAGCCGGCAATCTTCACGCGGCTGCTGGACGAGGCGGACACATAGCTCCGGGCCGATCCCGGCGGGCTCGCCCGGTACCAGAGCGAGCTCGGGGCGCATCGGTCAGGACTGCGGCGGGGTGGCGGTGTTTTCCGCGCGGTCGCCGCTGCGGAAGCTGACGTAGGCTTCGCCACGCAGTTCCTGCAGGAAGCGGTTGTACTCGTCTTCCAGCTTGCGGCGGCCGATGGTCTCGCGGACCTGGGCACGCTGGTTGTCGGTGGTCACGTCGGTCTGGCGGGTCGCCACGCGCTGCACGATGTGCCAACCGGCATCGGTACGGAACGGCTGGCTGACGCCACCGTCCTGGAGGCCTTCCACCTGCTGGCCGAAGGCCGGACCGAACGCGTCGGCCGGGAACCAGCCCAGGTCACCGCCCTGGCCCTTGCTGTTGTTGTCCTCGGAGGACTCCTTGGCAACGGTCTGGAACTCGGCACCACCGGCGATGCGGGCACGCAGGGTGTCGATCTTGGCCTTGGCGGCGGCGTCGGTCTGGTGGTCGTCCACGCGCACCAGGATGTGGCGGCCGTGGAATTCGGTGACCGTATGCTCACCGGCGGCGGCGGAGCTGGCGTCACGCACTTCCACCAGCTTCAGCAGCTGGAAGCCGCTCGGGCCACGGATCGGGCCGACCACTTCGCCGGGCTTCATCTTTTCCATCATCTGGGCAAAGGCCTGCGGGATTTCATCCAGGCTGCGCCAGCCCAGGTCACCGCCTTCCAGTGCATTCGGGCTGTCCGAATAGCGCACGGCTGCAGCGTTGAAGTCCAGCTCGCCCTTGTCCAGCAGGGTCTTCACACCATCGGCCTTCTTCTGGCCGGTGGCAATCTGGTCAGCGTTGGCGCCGTCGGGCAGGGCGATCAGGATGTGCGCCAGGTGGTACTGGTTGCCCACCGTGGCCTGCTGCTTCAGCGCGGCGTCGACTTCACCCTCGCTGACGCTGATGCGGCTCTGCGCGAAGCTCTGGCGCAGGCGCTGCACGGTGATCTCATCACGCACCGAAGCGCGGAAATCGTTGAAGTCGATGCCGTCATGGGCCAGGCGCTGGCGCAGGGCGTCCAGGTTCGACCCATTCTGCTGTGCGATGGAGTTCATCGCCTGGTTCAGCTCCTGGTCGCTGACCCGGATGCCGCTGCCCTGGGCGCGGGCCACCTGCAGCTTGACCAGCACCAGGCGCTCGAGCACCTGGCGGCTGAGCACGTCTTCCGGCGGCAGCTGGTTTTCACGGCCGGCGTACTGCGCCTTGATGTTGGCGATCGCACGCTGGAGCTCGCTCTGCAGGATCACGTCCTCATCGACGACGGCGGCGATGCGGTCAAGCGGCTGCGCCTCCTGGGCAAGCACCTGCAGGGGGGCGGACACGCTGGACACCGCCAGCAGCGAGGCGAGAAGAACGGGGAAGCGCTTGGTCATGGGATCAGGTTCGGATCGTAGTCATCCCGGGTCGCCCCGGTGTTGCTCGGCGGCACGAGATAGAGGTCGTCGCGGTTGTAGCCGAGGATAGCACGGCGCAGGGTACGGTCCGTGTCCTGGCCCAGGGAGCTCAGGCCCTTGAGCACGAACTCCAGCTGGATGGCGTTGTTCATCTCGCCTTCGCGGTTGCGGACGTAGCGGCGGGCGACCGCACGCACGGCCAGGCAGCAGCTGTCCCACTGGACGCCGGCGATGATCTCCAGCGGTTCCTTGTCCTGCAGCGAGTAGTAGTAGCGGCCGACCAGGCTCCAGCGCGCATTCAGCGGGTACAGGAACGACAGGTCGGCCTGTTCCAGCAGCGTGCGGTCATGCTTGTTGGCGGTGGCCGGGGCGCCGGAGTTGATGCGGTAACGGTAGCTGAGGTTGATCACGCCATCGTTGGGCATCAGGTAGCGGGCGCGGACGCTGGCCAGATCCTCGCGCTTGTACTTGGGGTCCCACTGGTAGGTGGCACCCAGGGTCCAGCGGTCGTTGATCATGTAGTTGCCGTCAGCGATCCACGCCGACTTGCCCTTCTCCACCGGCGCGCCACCCGGGGTGACGGTCACCCGCGATTCGTCGAAGTACTGGATCTGGCCGATGGAGGCCGAGAAGCGTTCCTTGCCGGTGGTCTGGTCGATGAAGCGGGTGCTCAGCGCCATGGTCAGCTGGTTGGCGTCGTTCTGGCGATCGGCGCCGGTATAGCGAGAATCGCGGAACAGCTGGCCCCAGCTGAAGGTGAAGTCGCGGGTGTCGAAGATCGGCAGCTCGTCCTGATCGCGGTAGGGCGTGCGCAGGTAGAACAGGCGCGGTTCCAGGGTCTGCAGGAAGGACTTGCCACCGATGCGGGTCTCGCGATCGAAGAACAGGCCGGCGTCGATGCTGCCGATCGGCAGGCTGCGGCTGGGCGAGGTGTTGCCGCGCAGCTGTTCCGGTGTGGCGGTGTTCGGGTCGATGCCCTGCGAACGCAGGATCTGGCCGCGGATGCCGTTCACGCCATCAACCAGGCCACGGTCCAGCTGGTAACCGGTATAGCGGTAGGCCAGGGTCGGCGTGACATACCAGGCCGCGCCGCTGATCGGGAACGACACGTAGGGTTTGACATCCAGCCGCGAGCCGCCGCTGACACCGATGCCGTCGGTCTGACGGCTGCCGTTGCGGGTGTACTGCAGGTCCGGTCCCGCATCAGCGCCGTACTTGAAGTTGATGTCGTCGTGGGTGAAACGCACGGCTTCGGCGTAGATGCCGGTTTCCAGCCACGGCAGGACCGGCTTGTCCCAGTTGAGATACAGGCGCGGCTGGCGGTTGTAGGCCAGCGCACCCTCGTTGAGGGTGTAGTCGGTCAGCTGCCAGCGGTCGGCCATGATGCCGGCCGTCCAGTTCCTGCCAGTGCCGTACAGGCCGATGGTGCTCTGCAGGTTCGACGCGGTGACCCCCACCAGGCGGTTGGCGAAGTCTTCCACATAGCGTTCGTCGCTGACCCAGGCCAGGTTGGCGCGGGCCTGCCAGTGGTCGTCGAGGTTGTGGTAGCCGCCGAACATCACCCGGCCGCGGTCGCGGTCGCGCAGTTTGTCGTTGGGCATGAACGCGGTCAGCAGTTCGCCGCGGCCGCCGTTGTAGAGGTAGCGGAATTCGTTGTCGAGCATCAGGCCGCGCCGGCTCATGTAGCGCGGGGTCAACGTGTCGTCGTAGTTCGGCGCCAGGTTGAAGTAGATCGGCTGTGCGTAATCGAAACCGTTGCGGCCGGACATGCCCAGCTGCGGGAACAGCAGGCCGGTCTTGCGGCGGTCGTCGATCGGGAACTTGAAGTACGGCGCCCACAGCACCGGCACCTTGCCGATGCGAAGCACGGCGTTGCGGGCGGTACCGAAGCCTTCGTCGTTGTCCACTTCGATCTGCGGCGCCGACAGCTTCCACACCGGCTGCGACGGGTCGCAGGTGGTGTAGGTGGAGCGGTGCATCTGGCCGACCGCGCCCTGCAGGTCGACCGATTCGGCATCGCCGTTGCCGCGGCGCGACACCAGCTGGTACTTGATGTCGGTGATCTTGTGGGTGTCGCTTTCCTGGTTGCCCTCGGCGCGCTTGGCGACCATGCGGATCGAGGAGTCCTGGTAGCGGACATTGCCGTCGGCGATGTAGTTGCCGGTCTCGGTATCGAAGCTGAGCTTGTCGGTGCCGACGAACTGGTCGCCACGGCGCAGGGCCACGTTGCCTTCGTACTGCGGCACGGTGGTGGTGCCCAGCAGCTGGTCACCCTCGATGTCGGTCGGCTGCTGCTCGCGCGCGGCGCTGGCGGCGGCCTTGTCCTGCCCCGGGACCGGGACCGGGACAGGGGCATCGGTGAACGCGGGAATCACGTCGGTAGCCGGGCACAGGCCCCAGTTGAGCGGCTTTTCATCGGCCATTGCCGGCAGGCAGATGGCGATGCTCAGAGGCAGGGGAAGCAGGCGGAGGGCTCGGCGCACGCGGTTCGGATTCGGGCGAAAACGGACGGTAGCTTGCCCCATCCCTTGCATAGGGGCAATGAAGGGCGTCGGATCCTGCCGGTTCGGGTTCATCCGGAGACGCTGCCCGGTGGGGGGGGCAGCAGGGCCCGGACATGGGCCACGCTGCACTCGGCAAGGGCCTGCAGGTCATAGCCGCCTTCCAGCATCGAGACCACCCGGCCGGCCGCATGGCGGCGCGCCAGCGCATGCAGTTCGCGGGTGATCCAGGCGAAATCGTCGGTTTCCAGCATCAGGTCGGCCTGCGGATCGCGCAGGTGGGCATCGAAGCCGGCCGAAATCAGCAGCAGCTGCGGCCGGAAGTCGTCGATGGCCGGCAGCATCTCGTCGGCCCACACATTGCGGAAGCGGAAACCGCCGCTGCCGGGGGGCAGCAGGATGTTCATCAGGTTGCCGGCACCGCGGTCGCGGCGCAGGCCGGAGTTGGGGAACAGCCCGGCCTGGTGGGTGCTGTAGTACGAGACCCGGGCGTCGTGCTGGAAGATGTCCTGGGTGCCGTTGCCATGGTGGACATCGAAATCGACCACCGCGATGCGCTCCAGGCCATGACGGTCACGGGCGTAGGCGGCGGCGATGGCGATGTTGTTGAGCAGGCAGAAGCCCATCGCAGTGCTGCTGGTGGCGTGGTGGCCCGGTGGCCGCACCGCGCAGAACGCCAGCGGGTCCTCGCCCAGCATCACCGCATCTACCGCCGCCACGCCGGCGCCGGCGGCATGCACGGCGGCACTGGCCGAGCCGGGCGAGGTCCAGGTGTCCATGTCCAGCTGTCGCAGCGGCGCGGTCTGCGGCTGCAGCACGAAGTCGAGCAGGGCGCTGTCGTGGACCCGGGTCAGTTCGCCGAACTTGGCCGGCGGCGCCTCGCGCCAGTCCAGCTGGCCGGGGAAGGCGGCGTGCAGGGCATCGAGCACATGCTGCAGGCGTTGCGGGCACTCCGGATGGCCAGGGCCGGGGTCATGCAGCAGGCAGGACGGATGGGTGAAGACCAGCATCGTGCCGACTCAGCGCTGGCGCTGCTGTGGCTGCCACAGCGCTTCGCCATGGCCATCGGCACGGGCCAGCACCCGGGCCAGCACGAACAACAGGTCCGACAGCCGGTTGAGGTACTGCAGCGCCTCGCTGCGCACGGCGTCGTGGCGGGCCAGGGTGACCGTCTCGCGCTCGGCCCGGCGGACGATGGTGCGCGCCAGGTGGCAGCGTGCGGCGGCCTCGCCACCGGCTGGCAGGATGAATTCCTTCAACATCGGCAGGCTGGCGTTGTAGTGATCCAACTGCTGTTCCAGTGCCGACACATCGGCGGCGTGGATCGCGGCGTGGCCGGGGATGCACAGTTCGGCGCCCAGGTCGAACAGCTGGTGCTGCAGATGCACCACCAGCGCGCGCACGTCTTCGGGCAGCGCCGTGGCCAGCAGCAGGCCGAGTGCGGCATTGGCTTCGTCGACAGTGCCGTAGGACGCCACGCGGGCGTCATCCTTGGCCACGCGCTGGCCGTCGCCAAGGCCGGTACTGCCGTCGTCGCCGGTGCGGGTATAGATGCGCGAGAGGCGATGACCCATGGCGCGGCTCAGTGCCGGATGTCGCGGCGGGCCTGCTGGAGCTTCAGCACCTGCTCCACGGCCAGCTGCAGGGCGGCGGCCAGCGCCACGTAGATGGCGGTGGTGCGCAGGTACGGCCCGAACCACTGTGCGTAGTTCTGTGCCCAGCCGGCCAGCGTCGGCTCGGCCACGTTGCGGCTGGTCCAGTAGAAGCCGCCCTGCGCGAGCAGGTGACAGACCGCCACCGAGGCCACCAGCAGCAGCGCGCCCTTGGCCAGTACCGGCCAGCGTGCCCCCTGGTAGTTGCGGCCCAGCAGCATGCCGCCGGCCCACAGCGAGAAATACGCCGGCAGCAGCAGCCAGTAGCCCGGCGACACGCAGTAGTGCTGCCAGAAATCCAGGCCGCTGCTGCGGATCACGATCCAGTCCACCAGCACCGCGAACACCATCAGCAGCGGGAACGCCCAGCGGGTCCAGCCAGCCAGGTAGAAGCCGCCGATGAAGAACACCGCCCAGGAGGCATCCGGGATCGCCGCGAAGTGGTTGACCCGGGTCGCCGCCAGCAACAGCACGAGTACGGACAGGACGAAGGCACGGTTGGCGGTGGCGGACATGGCAGCGGGCCCGGAGCGGATTCAGGTTTCATTCTAGCCCGCCGCGCCGGTTGGCGCAGGTCGGGGGCTGTTGGGTGTTCGGGCGGGGCGAGCGCGTATCATGAACACCATGAGTGAACGACATGACGTGCTGATCGTCGGTGGCGGCCTGGTCGGTGCCAGCCTGGCCATTGCCCTGGACCGGTTGGGCCGCGACGTGGGCCTGCTCGAAGCCAGCCCGGCCGGCGAGCTGCCGGCGGTGTTCGACCAGCGCAACCTCAGTTTCGCCGCGGCGACCGTCAACGCGCTGACCGCGTTGGGGGTCATGCAGAAGCTGGCGATGGCGCCGGGCCCGATCCGCCGCATCCATGTCAGCCGCGCCGGCGATTTCGGCCGCGTGCAGCTGGAGGCTTCCGGCTACGACCGGCCGTGGTTCGGCCAGGTGGTTGTCGCGCGTGACTTCGGCCAGGCGCTGGAAGCGCGCCTGCAGGAGCTGCCGCAGCTGCGGCGCTACCGGCCGATGCGGTTCCTGGGCCTGGGCGAGGTGGTCGACGGCTACCGCCAGGTGCGGGTGGCCGACGAGACCGGCGAGCGCGTACTGCTGGCACGGCTGGTGGTCGGTGCCGATGGCACGACCAGCGGTGTGCGTGGCGCGCTGGGCATCGAGGTCGACCGGCATGATTTCCAGCAGACCCTGTTCGTGGCCCGCGTGCGCAGCCAGCGCGTGCCGGATGGCACGGCCTGGGAGCGCTTCACCGATACCGGCCCGACCGCCCTGCTGCCGCGCGGCGACCGCCACTTCGGCACCGTGCACGGCGTGGCGCGGGACCAGGCCGATGCGGTGATGGCGCTGGACGATGCGGCCTGGCTGCAGCGCCTGCAGGATGCGATCGGCTGGCGTGCCGGTCGGCTGCTCGAATCCGGCCCGCGCAGCGCTTACCCGCTCATCCAGGTGCTGGCGCGCGCATTGGCCGGTGAACGCACGGTGCTGCTGGGCAATGCCGCGCAGACCATCCATCCGCTGGGTGCGCAGGGCTTCAACCTGGGCCTGCGCGATGCGCTGACCCTGGCCGAACTGCTGGAGGATGCGCACGAGGATGCCGGCAGCGATGTGCTGCTGCAGGCCTATGTTGCGCGCCGCCAGGAAGACCGACGGCAGACGGTGGCGTTCTCGGGTGGCCTGGCACGGCTGACCAGCAATCCGGCACCGCTGATGCGGCCGCTGCGCAGCCTCGGCCTGGTGGCCGCGCAACGCGCCTCGGTGCAGTCGATGCTGGTCGGTGGCGCGATGGGCTTCCGTGGTGAAGTGCCGCGCCTGTGCCGCGGAGAAGCCGCATGAGCCGGCGTGTGCGCCTGGACGTGGCCATCGTCGGAGGTGGCGTGGTCGGTGCCGCATGCGCGCTGGCGCTGGCCGATGCCGGCCTGTCGGTTGCGCTGGTGGAAGGTCGTGAGCCCGCGCCGTGGCAGGCCGCACAGCCTGACCTGCGCGTGTTCGCCTTCGCTGCCGACAACGTTCAGCTGCTGAACCGCCTGGGCGTGTGGCCGGCGATCGCTCAGGCCCGTGCCTGGCCCTACCGGCGCATGCAGGTGTGGGACGCGGCCGGTGGCGAGGATCTGCTGTTCGACGCCGATCGCTTCGGTCGGCGCGAGCTGGGCTACATCGTCGAGAACGGCCTGCTGCAGGATCGCCTGTGGGCGGCGTTGCCGGCGGCGGGCGTGCAGCTGCACTGCCCGGCGCGGGTGGACGCGCTGGAGCAGGACGACGACGGCGTGCGCCTGCGCCTGGATGACGGGCGTCGCCTGGAAGCGGCGTTGGCCGTGGCCGCCGACGGCGCCGAATCGACCCTGCGCCAACTGGCCGGGATCGAGGTTGAAAAGCATGACTACCACCAGCGTGGCGTGGTGGCCTACGTGGACAGCGATCTTCCCAACCAGGCCACCGCCTGGCAGCGTTTCCTGCCGAGCGGGCCGCTGGCGCTGCTGCCGGTGGCCGAGCGCCGCAGCTCGATCGTCTGGACCCTGCCCGAGGACGAGGCGGCGCGCGTGCTGGCGCTTGACGAAGACAGCTTCAACCGCGAACTGACCCGCGCCTTCGCGGCGCGGCTGGGTGAGCTGCGGCTGGCGTCACCGCGTGCGGCCTTCCCGCTGCGTCGCCAACTGGCCCGTCACTACGTGGCCGGCCGAGTACTGGCATTGGGTGATGCCGCGCATGTGGTGCATCCGCTGGCCGGGCAGGGCGTGAACCTGGGCCTGCGCGATGTCGCCGCCCTGCAGCAGTGGCTGGCGCCGTCGGCCGAGCGCCGTGGCCAGCCGCGGCTGTCGCCGCAGCGCCTGCAGCGCTGGGCACGCGAACGGCGCAGCGACAACCAGATCGCCGCCTACAGCTTCGATGCGATCAACCGCCTGTTCTCCAACGACGAGATGCACTTGACCCTGGCCCGTGGCCGCGCGCTGGGCTGTGTCGGCAAATGGCCGCCGCTGGTACAGGCGTTCTGGAAGCGCGCCGCCGGCGTCTGAAGCAAAAAGGGGACGGAGGGGATTAAGTCGTTTGTGCACATACGACTTAATCCCCTCCGTCCCCTTTTTCAATCCACCAGCCAGCCGGCCAGGTCGGTGCGGTCCAGCTTGCCGCGGTGCCTGCGGTCCAGCGAATTGAATTCGTCGGCCAGCGCCGGATTGGCCTGTGCTTCCTCGCGGCTGATGAAACCGTCGCCGTTCACATCTAGCGCGGCGAAATGGATGCGGTACTGGCCGACCACGCTGCTCGGTTCCAGCGAACGCACGGTCACCTGCGCCTCGCCGGCCGGCTGCGGAATCTCGACGCTGCCGCTGACCCGGCCCGCATCCAGCGGTTGCTGGCGGATCGCGCCGCCGGTGGGGCCCAGCGGCTGGCTCTGCGCCGGCGTGGACGGGCCGTGCTGGGCGATGGCCGGTACCGAGGCCATCAGGATGGTCAACAGCAGCGCAGCACGCGGAAGGTTCATGACAGGCTCCTTGCCAGAGGGTACCGGGAGCGTACTCCCGGCAACCTGTGCCGCCGATGACGGATCAGCGCAGCGGCGAAGCCAGCACGGTGATCTCTTCACGATCGTGATAGAGCTGCTTGGCGCGGACCACCAGCGGCTTGCCGGCCTGGTCCTGGAACAGGTCCAGGCACAGCCGGGTTTCGTCCCAGCGCTTCTTCATCGGCAGTTTCAGATTGAAGATCGCATGCCGGCACCAGCCCTCGCGGAACCAGGTGGCCATGCGTTCGGCCACGCGGCGCGGCTGCTCGACCATGTCGCAGACCATCCAGTCCAGCGGCTGTTCCGGGTGCCAGTGGAAGCCATCGGCGCGCAGGTGCTCGACCAGTCCGGTGTCCAGCACGTGCTGGCGCAGCGGGCCGTTGTCGATGCTCAGCACGTGCATGTGCTGGCGGGTCAGCACCCAGGTCCAGCCGCCGGGGGCGGCGCCCAGGTCGGCCGCACGCATGCCCGGCTTGGCCAATGCTTCGCGTTCTTCCGGCGTCAGCAGGGTCAGCAGCGCCTCGTCCAGCTTCAGCGCCGAACGCGAAGGCGCCTCGGGCAGCAGCTTCAGGCGCGGGATGCCCAGCGCCCACGGTGCGCTGTCGGCCGGGTCGGCCACGCAGACGAAGGCATGGGTGCCATCGACGAACACCACATGCAGGCGCGGCAGGCGGTTGTTCGGCTTATCAGTGAGCTTGCCGGCCTTGCGCAGCGCCGGGCGCAGTGCATTGCCGAAGGCACGGGCCAGACCGGACAGTGGCTTGCCGGCGTCCGAATCGGGGTGTTCCACCCACAGGTCGCCGAAGCGCGGCGCATCGGCCAGCACTTCCAGCATCGGGGTGATCCGGTCCGCCGGGTCCAGCTGCGGCAGTTCGGCCAGCACCACCAGCTTCTGCCGCGCGAAGATCAGCTCGCGCCAGCGCAGGCGCGGCGCCAGCGCGGCGGCTTCGTCGCACATGAAAAGCACGTAGCCGTCATTGCGCTGGGTGCGCGCATAGCCGGCGAAACCGGCTTCACCGGCGCGGAACTGCAGCTCGCCAGCCAGCTCGGGCTCGAAGCCCTGCCGGCACAGGCACAGCAGGCCGATGCCGGTTTCAGTAACGGGCGCCATCGCTTTCCCCATAGGCACGCAGCACGCTGCGCGCGGCGTCGCGGTTCAGGCCTTGCACCACTTCGATGCCGCGCTTGTTGAGTTCACCCACCCAGTCGGCCGGCAGCGGGCCTTCATCGAACGGGGTCAGTTCCTCGACGTCGGCCGAGTTGGCACCGATCAGCAGGCGGTCGATGCCGGCCCACACGGTGGCGCCGTAGCACTGGCAGCACGGCTGCGAGCTGGTGGCCAGGGTGACCGGCGACAGCACCGCGTTCAGGCGCGGGGTCTGCAGGCGCTGCTGGGCCAGCATGTAGGCCATGTTCTCGGCGTGCGCCAGCGAGGTCGCGTGCGGCATCACCCGGTTCACGCCGGCGGCGATGACCTTGTCGTCCGGTCCGAACACCACCGCACCGAACGGACCGCCACTGGCGTGCTCGACGTTCAGCCGCGACAGCTCGATCGCCAGCGCGACCTTGGCCTCATCGCCCGGATATCGACGATCCAGGTCGATCTGGTCGTGGATCCAGGCGGGAAGGGTCAGGTGGACTTGCGCGTACAGCATCGCGGGGGTGCCTCGTGTGGGATGGGAAAAAGTGCGGTTGCTTGGGGAAACCGGCGCGCAGTGTAGCCGCACCGGCCTGTACCGGGTGTGGGCGTGGCTCAGCCCGGCGAGCCGGTGCGGATCACCACGTACTGCTTGCGGAATTCCAGCCCGGCCTGCGGCCAACTGGCAGCATAGGCGCGCAGCAGGGGCAGGGCGGCGGCGAAGTCGTGGCCGTTGACCCGGCAATCGGCCTCGCACAGGCCGTCGGCATCGCGCGAGGCGAACAGGCGGATGGCGAGGAAATGGCGGGCTTTCAGCAGCTCGTCGAAGGCCTCCATGCTGCGGGTGAACAGGCAGCAGGGGCAGGAGCCATGATCGTCTTCGCTGCAGGTGGAGGCATCCACGTCCTGTGCACGGTAGTGCGCCAACGGCCCCAGCACCACGGTGCGCTGATGTTCCTCACCCTCGTCGCCGACCGGATAGGTCAGGCCCATCATCGGCAGGCCCTGTGCGTCTTGGGCGCCGATCGCGGTCTGCAGGGTCACCAGGTCCACCCGGGCCCAGGCCTGGAAGCCGGACAACAGCGATGCCTGCTCATCGGCACCATTTGCGTGCTGGTACTCGAACAGGCCATCGGCGAACAACTGCGGATGCTGGCTTTCAATGACGGTGGAGGTCTGCCAGCCGCCGTTGTCGCGCGGCTGCGCGGCCATCGCATGCGGGGTCAGGCGCAGGCCGCTGTCGAGCAGCAGCGCGTTGCCGTCGATGCGGCTGGCGGTGCCGGTGTCCTGCAGGGCCTGCTGCAGCAGCGGGAGGAGGGCGGTGGCGCTCGCGGTCATGTCAGGCCTGTGGATGGATGGGGCGGAACATCCAGGCAGGGCCTGGGGCTAGCGGTCGAGTGCGTCGAGCTCGGCGCGATATCGCTGCGCGTCGGATTGCTGCTGCGGGTCGCTGCCGTGGTTGCGCAGCCAGCTTTCCAGTTCGCGGCGATAGTCGGCGCGGAACTCGGCATTGCCCGGGCTGAAGTGCAGCTTGCGCGCCGCCACTTCCACCCGCTCGCGCGCGCTGGCCCGGGCCTGGGCGATGCCGTGCGGTGACTCGTTGGTGAGGATGACGATGTTGCGCGGGAAGCCCGGCGTGTACTTCACCACGAACGGCTGGTCGCGCGCCGGGATGCGGATGGCGTTTTCCAGCGGCCACAGCGAAGCCGTGTTGGTGTGGAACACCACGTCCACGTCGCGGCCCTCGGCCGTGCGCAGCACCGCTTCGTAGCGCCAGATGTACTGTTCGTTGAGCGTGGAGCTGGTTCGCTCGGCCTTGACGATCACCGCTTCACCACGCTCGCCCACCACGTTGAGGAAGGCGGCGTTGAGGAAGTGGCCGAGGAACATGTTGAGCATCGCCAGCGGGAACACCACGATGGCGTAGCCCGGAAAGCGCCGCCACCACGAGACCAGCCCGGCCAGCACCATTGCTGCAAAGAACGTCAGCAGCGGATGCTGCGAAATGAACCAGAGCAGGACGGAAAGGGCGGTGATCATCGTCGCGGTCCTGCGGGCGCCATCCAGGCGCCCGCGCAGGTCCTCAGGCCGACCAGGTATCGCGCAGGGTCACGCTGCGGTTGAATACCGGCGTGGCTGCGGTATGGTCGCGGCGGTCGGCCACGAAGTAGCCGGTACGCTCGAACTGGAACGACTGCTCCGGCGCGGCGCTGGCCGCGGCCGGCTCGACATAGCCGGTGACAGTGCGGCGCGATTCCGGGTTGAGGTAATCGCGGTAGGTCTTGCCTTCCGATTCGTCGTCCGGGTTCGGCACCGAGAACAGGCGGTCGTACAGGCGGATCTCGGCCGGCACGCCATGCACGGCGCTGACCCAGTGGATGGTGCCCTTGACCTTGCGGTTGGCGCCTTCCATGCCCGGACGCGATTCCGGATCCAGCCAACCACGCAGCTCGGTGATGGTGCCGTCGGCATCCTTGATCACTTCGTCGCAGCGGATGATGCCGGCGCCACGCAGGCGCACTTCGCCACCCGGGACCAGGCGCTTCCAGCCCTTCGGCGGCACTTCGGCGAAGTCCTCGCGGTCGATCCACACTTCGCGTGCGAACGGTACTTCGCGGCTGCCAAAGCTTTCGTCCTTCGGGTGGTTGCTGAAGGTCAGCTGCTCTTCGTGGCCCTCCGGCAGGTTGGTCAGCACCAGCTTGACCGGATCGACCACTGCCATGCGGCGCGGTGCGGCACTGTCCAGGTCCTCGCGCAGCGCGCCTTCCAGCACGCTGAAGTCGATCAGCGAGTTCTGCTTGCTGATGCCCACGCGTTCGGCGAACAGGCGCATCGCGGCCGGGGTGTAGCCACGGCGGCGCAGGCCCTGCAGGGTCGGCATGCGCGGGTCCTCCCAGCCGTCGACCAGCTGTTCGGTGACCAGCGCCATCAGCTTGCGCTTGCTCATCACCGTGTAGTTGATGTTCAGGCGCGAGAACTCGATCTGGCGCGGCTTGGCCGCTTCGCGCGGCAGGCCGGCATCGACCAGCGGCTGGGTCAGCGCGTCGTCATGGGCGAAGTCGACGTTGTCCACGCACCAGTCGTACAGCGGGCGGTGGTCTTCGAATTCCAGCGTGCACAGCGAGTGGGTGATGCCTTCGATCGAATCACCCAGCGCGTGGGCGAAGTCGTACATCGGGTAGATCGGCCACGCATTGCCGGTGTTCTGGTGCTCGACGTGCTTGATGCGGTACAGCGCCGGATCGCGCAGGTTGATGTTGCCGCTGGCCATGTCGATCCTGGCGCGCAGGGTGCGCGCACCATCCGGGAATTCACCGGCGCGCATGCGGCGGAACAGGTCGAGGTTTTCCTCGACGCTGCGGTCGCGCCACGGCGACGGGCGGCCCGGCTCGGTCAGGGTGCCGCGGTAGGCGCGCACTTCCTCGGCCGACAGGTCGCAGACGTAGGCCTTGCCCTGTTCGATCAGCTTCTCGGCGGCCAGGTAATAGGCCTGGAAATAGTCCGAGGCGTGGCGCAGCTCGTTCCACTCGAAGCCCAGCCAGCGCACGTCGTCCTGGATCGCGGCCACGTATTCCGGATCTTCCTTGGCCGGGTTGGTGTCGTCGAAGCGCAGGTTGCAGACGCCGCTGAACTCGCCGGCGATGCCGAAGTTCAGGCAGATCGACTTGGCGTGGCCAATGTGCAGGTAGCCGTTCGGCTCCGGCGGGAAGCGGGTCTTGATCGCCTGGTGCTTTCCGCTGGCCAGGTCCTCGCGCACGATCTGGCGGATGAAATCGCGCTTTTCGTGGCTGTCGGCGGGGGTCTCGGGGCTGGCGGGGGTGTGCTCGGACATGAGTCGGCGAAAAGAAAGGCAGAAAGACCAACAGTCTAGCGCGTACGGGGCGGGGCTGCCCGGTGGGGTGTGGGGATGCCGGCCCCGCCCTCTGGTAGTGCCGGCCGCTGGCCGGCAACTCTCGGATCCCACCCCCGGCACCATTCAGCCCCCGGGCGTATGCTGGAGCCCTGCCCCGAGGAGCCGCCGCATGCACATCCTGTACAAGGCCGACAACCTGTTCGACGCCCATCTGGTCAAGCACGCGCTGGAAAACGCCGGCATCCCCGCCTTCGTGTTCGGCGAGCAGCTGCTGGGGGGCATGGGCGAGCTGCCGTTGTTCGGTGTGTTGCGGGTCGGCATCCCCGACGCGGCGCGGCCGCAGGCGGAGGACATCATCGCGGCGCTGGACTTGGGCCAGGCCGCCGCCGACCCCATTTCCGATGCAGACGATATGGCCGGACTGCCGGCGTAGGAGCGCATCATGTTGGGAATTGGCCAGGGCATCCTCGGCATCGGGGCCTTCAAGCAGCGCCTGCCGCGCCCGGAAGAGGCATTGCCGGGGCGCGAGCAGCCATTGCCGCTGCACAGCAACCAGCACTTCGTGAACAGCCATCCGCTGAAGGACCGCTTCGCCGGCCTGCAGCAGATCCGCTTCGCGCTGGGCTGTTTCTGGGGCGCCGAGCGCAAGTTCTGGACCGAGCCGGGCGTGTACAGCACCTCGGTCGGCTACGCCGGCGGCATCACGCCGAACCCGACCTATGAAGAAGTGTGCTCGGGCCTGACCGGGCACACCGAAGTGGTGCAGGTGGTGTTCGACCCGGCGGTGGTGAGCCTGGAACGGCTGCTGCAGCTGTTCTGGGAAAGCCACGACCCGACCCAGGGCATGCGCCAGGGCAACGACACCGGCACCCAGTACCGTTCGGCGATCCACGCCACCGACGAGGCACAGTACGCTGCCGCGCTGGCCAGCCGCGAGGCCTACCAGGCCCAACTGGATGCGGCCGGCTACGGCCCGATCACCACCGAGATCGTGTACCCGGCACCGGCGTACTACTACGCCGAGGACTATCACCAGCAGTACCTGGCGAAGAATCCGAACGGCTACTGCGGCATCGGCGGCACCGGCGTGAGCTGCCCGATCGGGTTGGATGTGGAGGCGCCGCGCTGACGCGCGGTGGTCCGCCTGCGGCGGGCAGAAGCCAAAGCCAAAGCCAAAGCGGCTCTGGGTTGCTGACGGTTTGGCGGGACGGGGGCGGCTGGCAGGACACGCCGTAAACCCATCCCTGGGGGCTCGATGGCGCCATCCATGGCGCCAAC
>NZ_JCACKF010000011.1:0-144944 GCF_059505245.1 Stenotrophomonas sp. | reverse complement strand
GGGTGGGGCGGGCTTTTTGGGGGGGGGGGGTGGGGCGGGGGGGGGGCCCGTACCGCCGGTGTACCCTCCTGTTTGGGGGGGGGGCCGGCCCCGCCCCCGCCACGACCGTTACGCCTTCAACAGCCCGGCCGGCAGCTGCATGGTGATGCAGTGCAGGCTGCCGTTCTGCCAGATCAGCGAGCGGCAGGGCACCTGCACGATCTCTCGGCCCGGGTGCGCCTGTGCCAGCACGTCGCGGGCCAGGTCATCGGCCGGGTCGCCATAGGCCGGCATCAGCACCGCGCCATTGACGATCAGGTAGTTCGCGTACGACGCAGCCAGGCGACGGCCTTCGTCGATCACCGGCCGGGCCCACGGCAGCGGGAACAGGCGGTACGGCTGGCCATCCTTGGTGCGTAGTGCGGCCAGCTCATTGCCCATCGCCTGCAGTTCGGCGTAGTGCGAGTCGCTCTCGTCGTCGCAGGCCTGGTAGACGATGCTGTCAGCCGAGGCGAAGCGGGCGAGGGTATCGATGTGCGCGTCGGTGTCGTCGCCTTCCAGGTAGCCGTGGTCCAGCCACAGCACGCGGTCCTGCTGCAGCCAGTCGGCCAGGTCGGCGCTCAGGCTGGCGCGGTCGCGGTCCGGGTGGCGCTCGTGCAGGCACTTCCAGGTGGTCAGCAGGGTGCCTTCACCGTCGGTCTCGATGCCGCCGCCTTCCAGCGCGAACGGAATGCTGCGGACCGGCGCATCGTTGAATACGCCGGCCTGGTCGAGCACGCCCACCAGCTGGTCATCCAGGGTGGCGTCGAACTTGCCGCCCCAGCCGGTGAAGCGGAAATCCAGCAGCTGGAAGCCGCCGTCGGCACGGCGCAGGGTGATCGGGCCGGAGTCGCGCAGCCAGGTATCGTCGTAGGCCGCCGTGGTGAAGTGGACCTTGTCCATGTCGATGCGGTTGGAGCGCAGTCGCATCTCGGCGTAGGTCTCCACGTCGTCGTCGGCCACGCAGATCAGCACCGGCTGGAAGCGGGTGATGGCCGCGACCAGGGCGATGTAGGTCTCTTCCACCTGGCCCAGGCGGTCAGCCCAGTCGGTATCGGCGGTGGGCCAGGCAATCAGGACGCCGCTCTGGGCTTCCCACTCGGCAGGAAAACGAAGGGTCTGGTTCATGGTCTCGCTACACAGGCCCGCCCACGGCGGGTAATGGGATCAACGGATCGGCGGTTTCGGGCCGATTTCGTTCGGGTCCGCCTGGTTGGCCACCACGTCGATCACCTTCTGCTTCTCGAAGTAGACGGTGAACTGCGGGTACACCCAGCGGTTGATGGTCGGCCATTGCCGTTTCTGCCCGCCACGCGGCTGCAGCTGCTCGCTGGGCGCGCCGAACTGCGCCTGCACCTGCTGCATGCTCTGGCCGCGCACGGGCAGGGCACCGGCCGGCTTCTCACGGGCGCGGTCGACAAGCAGGGTATCGGCCAGTGCCGGTGTGGCGGCGGCCAGGGTGGCCATCACGGCCAGGGCGGACAGGTAACGCTTCATCTCGATCTACTCCCCAGTGGTCAAGAAAGGCGATTACAGCAAAAACGGCAGGAAAAAGCCGCATAAACAAAAAACCGCCCGAAGGCGGTTTCTTGCATCGGGTCGGCCCCGCGTAGGGCCAGCCGCAGCCGGAAGGCTGTGAGGCTTAGCGCTGACGCGCCTTGAAACGCGGGTTCGACTTGCAGATGACGAAGATCTTGCCACGACGACGCACGACCTTGCAGTCACGGTGACGGGCCTTCGCCGACTTCAGGGAGGACAGGACTTTCATGGCATACCTCGGCGTAAACAGTAGTTGTTCGGGTGGAGCGTGGCCGCGATATGCGAAAGACAATCGGCAGTTGACGCTCGTTCAAGCCCGCCATTCTACCGGGCTTTTCCTCGTGGTTTCAAGTGGTTGCACAAAAGATCCCGCTGGGGGCGTCTGGCAGGGGCTAGAATGGCCTCTTCACACGCTCTGGGACCCCCATGAATCCACTCGCTCCCGTCCTGACCATCGACGGCCCATCCGGGGCCGGCAAGGGTACCATCAGCCGCATCATCGCGCGCCGGATGGGCTGGCATTACCTGGATTCGGGCGCGCTGTACCGGGCGGTGGGCGTGGCCGCAAGCTGGGCCGACATCGATACCTCCGACGCCTCGGCGCTGGTGCGTTGCACCTTCGACACCCACGTTCAGTTTGTCGAGCAGGGCGATGCCATGCGGGTCATGGTCAACGGCACCGATGCCACCGACGAGCTGCGCCTGGAGACCACCGGTGCGCTGGCCTCGGCCATTGCCGCCATTCCCGAGGTCCGCGCTGCCCTGAAGGAGCGCCAGCGCGCATTCAGGGAGCTGCCGGGCCTGGTCGCCGACGGCCGCGACATGGGCACGGTGATCTTCCCGGACGCCTCCTACAAGGTCTTCCTGACCGCCAGCGCCGAGGAGCGCGCCGAGCGCCGGCATAAGCAGTTGAAAGACAAGGGGGTTTCTGTTAACTTTGATGACCTCCTGCGCGAGATCATGGCCCGCGACGCCCGTGATGCCCAGCGTACCGTGGCGCCCCTGAAGCCGGCAGACGATGCTGTCCTCATCGACACCACAGGCATCGGCATCGATGATGTCGTTGCCAGAGTGATGGATCTGCTTCCGGTTCCGGCTGCCTGATCCGTTCGCGCGGGAGCGCTGCCAGCAGCATCGGCGGTGGTCGCGCATAGCAGTGCTGTACCAGCTCCGCCGCGCAATGATGCGTGGCGGTTTTCCTACTACACACGACCTGCGTTTCCGGGGTCGACCAACAGGCGGGCGGTCGCCATTCCCCTGAAGGGGACGCCACCGACCCATGTGTCCAACAGAGTAAATCTAATGACCGAATCATTTGCCGAACTGTTTGAAGCCAGCCAGGCCAATCTGGCCAAGCTGAAGCCGGGCGCCATCGTCAGCGGTACCGTTGTTGAAGTCCGCGGCGACGTCGTGGTGATCAACGCTGGCCTGAAGTCCGAAGGCATCGTGCCGATCGAACAGTTCCGTAACGACGCTGGCGAAATCGACGTCGCCGAAGGCGACATCGTCAAGGTCGCCCTCGACTCGATCGAGAACGGCTTCGGCGAAACCGTCCTGTCGCGCGAGAAGGCCAAGCGCGCGATGGTGTGGGACGAGCTGGAAGAAGCGTTGGAAAAGAACGAAACCATCACCGGCCGCATCAGCGGCAAGGTCAAGGGTGGTTTCACCGTGGACATCAAGGATGTCCGCGCCTTCCTGCCGGGTTCCCTGGTCGATGTGCGCCCGGTGCGCGATCCGGCCTACCTGGAAGGCAAGGAACTCGAGTTCAAGCTCATCAAGCTGGACCGCAAGCGTAACAACGTCGTGGTCTCGCGCCGCGCTGTCGTCGAAAGCGAGCACTCGGAAGAGCGCGAGCAGCTGATGGACAAGCTGCAGGAAGGCGCGATCCTGAAGGGTGTCGTCAAGAACCTGACCGATTACGGCGCGTTCGTGGACCTGGGCGGTATCGACGGCCTGCTGCACATCACCGACATGGCGTGGAAGCGCGTGCGTCACCCGTCGGAAGTCGTGAACGTCGGCGACGAGCTGGACGTCCGCGTGCTGAAGTTCGACCGCGAGCGCAACCGCGTTTCGCTGGGCCTGAAGCAGCTGGGCGAGGATCCGTGGGACAACATCGGCCGTCGTTACCCGGCCAACAGCCGCGTCTTCGGCAAGGTCTCCAACGTCACCGATTACGGTGCGTTCGTTGAGATCGAGCCGGGCGTCGAAGGCCTGGTGCACGTCTCGGAGATGGATTGGACCAACAAGAACGTCAACCCGTCCAAGGTTGTCCAGGTTGGTGATGAAGTCGAAGTGATGGTGCTGGACGTCGATGAAGAGCGTCGCCGTATCTCGCTGGGCATGAAGCAGGTTGCCGCCAATCCGTGGGAAACCTTCGCTGCCACCCACAAGAAGGGTGACAAGGTGTCGGGCCAGATCAAGTCGATCACCGACTTCGGCATCTTCATCGGCCTGGACGGCGGCATCGACGGCCTGGTCCACCTGTCCGACATCAGCTGGAACACCACCGGCGAAGACGTCGTTCGCAACTTCAAGAAGGGCGATACCCTGGACGCCGTCGTCCTGGCTGTCGATCCGGAGCGCGAGCGCATCTCCCTGGGCGTGAAGCAGCTGGAGCAGGATCCGTTCGGCCAGTACATGGCTGCCAATCCGAAGGGCTCCAAGGTCGAAGGCGTGGTGAAGGAAGTCGACGCCAAGGGCGCGATCATCGAGCTGGCTGACGGCATCGAAGGTTACGTCTCGGCCCGCGACATCGCCAACGAGCGCGTTGACGACGCCACCCAGCACCTGAAGGTCGGCGACAAGGTCGAAGCCAAGTTCGTGGGCATGGACCGCAAGGGCCGTACCCTGCAGCTGTCGATCAAGGCCAAGGACGACGCGGAAATGCGCGAAGTGCTGGAGGAATACCAGTCCTCTTCGGCTTCCAGCGGCACCACCCAGCTGGGCGCGCTGCTGCGTGCACAGCTGAACGGCAACAAGTCCGAGTAATCGGCCTTACGCTGTTCGTTGTTTCCTGGACGGCCCGGGCATTGCCCGGGCCGTTTCAGGCTGAGATGCCCCTGATGTGAGCCGGTAATGACCAAATCCGAACTGATCGAAATCCTTGCGCGCCGCCAGGCGCACCTGAAGGCCGATGATGTCGATCTGGCGGTGAAGTCGTTGCTGGAAATGATGGGCGGATCGCTGTCCGCCGGGGATCGCATCGAAATCCGTGGATTTGGCAGCTTCTCGCTGCACTATCGTCCGCCGCGCCTGGGTCGCAACCCGAAGACCGGCGAATCGGTTGCCCTGCCGGGCAAGCATGTCCCCCATTTCAAGCCGGGCAAGGAACTGCGCGAGCGGGTCAGCAGCGTGCTGCCGCTGGACGCCGATCCGGCCTGAGCCTGCCGTCGCGCCACCGCGTGCGAATCCAGCCGCGAGTCGGATAAGCTACGGACTCCTGCCACTGGAGCTGTCGCATGAAGGTTTTTCGTCTGCTGGTCCTGCTGGCGGTACTCATTCTTGGGTTGATCATCGGTGCCATGAACATGGACGAGATGACCATCAACCTGCTGTTCACCCAGCTTAAGACCTCGGTCGGCGTGGCCATCATTGCCGCGTTGCTGATCGGCGTCATCGTTGGCGCTGGCCTGGTGCTGGTGAGCGTGGTCATTCCGCTCTACAGCCAGCTGCGCCGCGCCAACAAGTCCGCTGCCGCCACGCCGGCACCGGTTGCTTCCCCTCAATCTTTTGATGGACGCTGATCGAAGATGGATTTCGTCACCGAGTGGTTCTGGTTCTTCCTGTTCGTTCCGCTGGCCGCCCTGGCTGGGTGGGTGATCGGGCGGCGCGGTGGTCAACGCCACGGTGACAGCCAGGTCAGCCGCCTGTCGAGCACCTATTTCCGTGGCCTGAACTACCTGCTCAACGAGCAGCCGGACAAGGCCATCGAGCTGTTCCTGCACATCGCCGAGCTGGACAAGGAAACCTTCGAGACCCAGGTCGCGCTGGGCCACCTGTTCCGCCGCCGCGGCGAAGTCGACCGCGCCATCCGCCTGCACCAGGGCCTGGTCAACCGCCACGACCTCAGTGACGCGCAACGCGTGCAGGCCCTGCTGGCGCTGGGCGAGGACTACATGAAGTCCGGCCTGCTGGACCGTGCCGAGACCGTGTTCACCGAGCTGGCGCAGCTGGATCAGCGCGCACCGCAGGCGCTCAAGCACCTGATCGGCATCTACCAGGCCGAGCGCGACTGGGAAAAGGCGATCGACAACGCGACCCGTTTCGAGGACGTCACCGGCGAGCCGATGGGCAAGCTGATCGGACAGTTCGAATGCGAACTGGCCGAACGTTTCCGTGGCGCCGGCAAGCTGGAAGAGGCGAGGGCAGCGATCGCCCGCGCCTACCAGGCCGACGCGATGTCGGTGCGCGCCGGCATCATCGAGGGCCGGCTGGAAACCGACGCGGGCAATCCAGAGGCCGCCGTGCGCGCCTTCGAGCGCGCCGCGCGCAACGACCCCGAATACCTGCCGGAACTGCTGCCGGCACTGATGCAGAACTATCGCAGGGTCGGCGATCTGGCAGGTGCACGCGCGTTCCTTTCGGAGATGACCGAGCACTACCGCGGCATCGCCCCGGTATTGGCGCTGACCCGGTTGATGGAAGAGCAGGAAGGCGTGGCGCCGGCCCGTGCCTACCTCGGTCGCCAGCTCAAGGATCGCCCGTCGGTACGTGGCGAATCCGCGCTGATCGATCTGACCCTCGCCGAGGGAGCCGATTCCACCGCCACCCTGCATGACCTCAAGCACATCACCGACCAGCTGCTGGTGCGCAACCCGGCCTATCGCTGCACGCGCTGCGGCTTCGGTGCGCGTACCCACCACTGGCAGTGCCCGAGCTGCAAGGAGTGGGGGACGGTCAAGCCGCTGCTGAACTACGCGGTGCTCTGATCCATGCCCTGGCTTGTGATGGGCGCGCTGCTGGGGCTCGCCCTGCTCAGTGCGTTGCTGACCTGGGCTGCGCGGGGCTATGCACTGCGCCAGCAGTTGATGGACCAGCCGGGCGAGCGTCGCAGCCATAGCGTTGCCACCCCGCGCGGTGGCGGCATCGCCATCGTCATCAGCCTGCTGGTGACCGCCGGCGTGGCCATCTGGGCCTGGCCCGAAAGCACGCCGACGGTGCTGGTGGCCAGCCTTGGGCTGGTGCTGGTGGCCGGTATCGGCTGGTGGGACGACCACAAGCCCCTGCCGGCGATGCGTCGCCTGCTGGTGCATTTCATCGCCGCAGCGCTGTTGGCCGGCCTGGTCAAGGTGAATGGTGGCAGCTGGCTGTTGGCGGTGCTGGTGCTGCTGTTCACCGCGTCGCTGATCAACATCTGGAACTTCATGGACGGCATCAATGGCATCGCCGCCAGCCAGGCCGTTGTGGCGATGCTGGGGCTGGCGCCGGTACTGCCGTGGCCCTATTCACTGGCCGCCGTCGCGCTGGGCCTGGCCTGCCTTGGATTCCTGCCGTTCAACTTCCCTCGCGCCCGGATCTTCATGGGCGATGTTGGAAGCGGCGCGCTGGGGTATGCGGTCGCAGTGGTGCTGGCGATCGCCAGCGTGCGTACCGATATCAACTGGATCCTGCT
Organism: Stenotrophomonas sp.; assembly: GCF_059505245.1. Classification (NCBI taxonomy): domain Bacteria; kingdom Pseudomonadati; phylum Pseudomonadota; class Gammaproteobacteria; order Lysobacterales; family Lysobacteraceae; genus Stenotrophomonas; species Stenotrophomonas sp. The sequence continues at coordinate 137,776 of NZ_JCACKF010000011.1, read as the reverse complement.
GCTGGTACCGGTTTCGCCGTTCCTCGTGGACGCGGGCTTCACACTGCTGGCGCGCATCATTTCCGGACAACGCTGGATGGAACCCCATACCCAGCATGTCTACCAGCGCGCGGTGCAGGCAGGAGCCAGTCACCCGCAGGTGACAGGGATGTACTTTGCTTTGGGTCTGTTCAGTATTACAGTGTTCAATGTCTGCTCCAATTTGCAGCCGAGGTGGGAGGCTGTCGTGGCGATCGCGTGGTTCATCGCGCTGAGCGTCCTCTGGCTCCTCCTGCGCAATGGAATGCGCCACCGACAAGGAATTACCTGAATTATGGCTTCACCCTGGCGGGACAGAATCCTCGGCCTGATGCCGCGTTCGGCCATCGTCTGCCACGACCTCTTCATGGTCTGGGCATGCTGGCAGCTGCTCCATGCAGGGCGTTACTCGATCCTGCCCAACGCCCCGGCGCTGCCCCTGTGGAACGTCGATACCACCCTGGTCCTGCTGCTGCAGGGCCTGGTGTTCTGGCGCGTGGGCCTGTACCGCGGCCTGTGGCGGTTTGCCAGCGTCAGCGACCTGCTGAACATCTTCAAGGCCAGCTTCATCGGCATGGTGGCCATCATCCTGGTGCTGATGTGGAAGCGCTTCGACGGCGTACCCATGTCGGTGCTGGTGATCTACCCGTTCGCGCTGTCGGCACTGCTCGGCGCGCCGCGCCTGCTGTACCGCGCCTGGAAGGACTACCAGGCACTGCAGTCCGATTCCAGCGCCCGCCGCGTGCTGATCCTCGGCGCCGGCCAGGCGGCCGAGACCCTGGTGCGCGACCTGCGCCGCTCCGGCAACTTCGAGCCGGTCGGCCTGCTCGACGATGCACCGCACCTGCGTGGCGCCAAGCTGCAGGGCCTGCCGATCCTGGGCACGCTGGATGACGCGCCGACGGTGGTCCGCGAGACCGCTGCCAAGCTGCTGGTCATTGCCATGCCGTCGCTGGACGCCGCAGGCATGCAGCGCGTCGTCGCGATCTGCGAAAGCACCGGCGTGCCGTTCCGTACCGTGCCCAAGCTCAGTGACATCCTGCAGGGCCAGTCGCTGCCGGGCCAGCTGAAGGAAGTGGCGATCGAGGACCTGCTGGGGCGCAAGCCGATCATGCCGGACTGGAACCTGATCCGCGGCTGGTTGGGTGGGCGCACCGTGATGGTTACCGGCGCCGGTGGTTCGATCGGCTCGGAGCTGTGCCGCCAGTGCGCGCGGCATGGTGCCGGTCGCATCATCCTGCTGGAGATCAGCGAGCTGCTGCTGCTGACCATCGAGGGCGAGCTGCGTCGCAGCTTCCCCGATGTCGAGATCGAGGCGGTGCTGGGCGACTGCGGTGACCCAGCGGTGATCCGCCACGCGCTGTCGCTGCACCCCGTCGATACTGCTTTCCATGCGGCCGCCTACAAGCATGTACCGGTGCTGGAACGCCAGCTGCGTGAAGCAGTGCGCAACAACATCCTGGCGACCGAGAACGTCGCGCGCGCCTGCCTGGAAGCCCGCGTGGAGCATTTCGTGTTCATCTCCACCGACAAGGCGGTCGACCCGGTCAATGCGCTGGGCGCGAGCAAGCGCTACGCCGAGATGATCTGCCAGAGCCTGGACCAGAAGTCCACGCATACCCGTTTTGTCACGGTGCGCTTCGGCAACGTGCTGGCGTCGGCCGGCAGCGTGGTGCCGCTGTTCCGCGAGCAGATCCTGCGGGGTGGCCCGGTCACGGTCACCGACCCGGAAGTCAGCCGCTACTTCATGACCATTCCCGAGGCCTGCCAGCTGATCCTGCAGGCGGCCGCATCGGCGTCGCATGGTGCGATCTATACCCTCGACATGGGCGAGCCGGTGCCGATCCGCGTGCTGGCCGAACAGATGATCCGCCTGACCGGCAAGCAGCCGTACAAGGACATCCAGATCATCTATACCGGCCTGCGTCCGGGCGAGAAGCTGCACGAGACGCTGTTCTATTCGGACGAAGATTACCGCTCCACCGCGCACCCGAAGATTCTTGAAGCCGGCGTGCGTACGTTCTCGCGCGACCTGGTGCTGGGCAACGTTCCGCGCCTGCGCGAGGCGATTGCCAGCTACGACACCGCCCGCATCCAGGAAATCCTGTTTGCGACGATGCCGGAATTCTCGCCAATCGAACAGGATGCTTACATTTCATCCGCTAAAGTCGTGCCTTTTCCGGCACGTGAGGCCAACAGGCACCAATGAGCAAGCGAATTCGCAAAGCAGTTTTCCCGGTGGCAGGATTGGGGACGCGTTTTTTGCCAGCAACCAAGACTGTGCCGAAGGAGATGCTGCCGATCATTGATCGGCCGCTGATCCAGTACGCGGTGGATGAGGCGATCGAAGCCGGCTGTGACACGCTGGTGTTCATCACCAACCGCTACAAGCACGCCGTTGCCGACTATTTCGACAAGGCGTACGAGCTGGAGCAGAAGCTTGAGCGCGCTGGCAAGCAGGAGCAGCTGGAACTGATCCGGCACGTGCTCCCCAATGGTGTGCGCGCGATCTTCGTGACCCAGGCCGAGGCGCTGGGCCTCGGGCACGCGGTGCTGTGTGCCAGGTCGGTGATCGGTGACGAGCCGTTTGCCGTACTGCTGCCCGACGACCTGATCTGGAACCGCGGTGCGGGCGCGCTGAAGCAGATGGCCGACCTCAACGAAGCCAGTGGCGCCAGCGTGATCGCGGTCGAAGACGTGCCGCACGATAAGACCGCCAGTTACGGCATCGTCGCCACCGACGCGTTCGATGGCCGCAAGGGCCGTATTTCGCAGATCGTCGAGAAGCCGAAGCCGGAGGACGCGCCGAGCGACCTGGCGGTGGTGGGTCGTTACGTGCTCAGCCCGAAGATCTTCGAGCTGCTGGAACAGACCCAGACCGGTGCCGGCGGCGAGATCCAGCTGACCGATGCGATTGCCGAGCTGCTGAAGACCGAAGAAGTCGATGCCTATCGTTTCGAGGGCACCCGCTTCGACTGCGGCACGCACCTGGGTCTGGTGGAGGCGACGATCCGCTTCGCGCTGGACAACCCGAAGCTGGCTGGCCCGGCGCGGGAGAAGCTGGCGGCGATGCTGGCGGAATAAGGGTTTTATCAAGCGCTCCGTGCGGCGCCTTGATTGATACGTGGGGGAGAGGGCCATCCGCCCCCTCTCGACAGTTTCCGTGCGGCGCGGACGGGAAGGGCGGAATCAAAGGCAGAAGCACAAGCAAAAAAGGCAGCCATAGGCTGCCTTTTCTGCTTGTTGGGGTCAGATCCCTTTGCGCAGCAAAGGGATCTGACCCCGGCCTTTGACCCTGCCTTTGCTCATCCCTCCGCCGCGGGGAGGCTGGAAGGGCCGGGTTGGCAGGGCTGCCCGGGACCGTTGGCGCCATGGATGGCGCCATCGAGCCCCCATGGAAGGGTTCACGGCGTGTCCCGGGCAGCCCTGCCAACCCGACCCACGCCATGAAGCCCAACGAGGCAACGCCTTGAACCTTACAGCGCCTCGAAAATACCCGCTGCGCCCATGCCGGTGCCGATGCACATCGTCACCATGCCGTACTTCTGCTGGCGACGACGCAGGCCGTGCAGCAGGGTTGCGGTACGGATCGCGCCGGTCGCACCCAGCGGGTGGCCCAGGGCAATCGCGCCGCCCAGCGGGTTGACCTTGGCCGGGTCCAGGCCGCAGTCGCGGATCACCGCCAGCGACTGCGCGGCGAAGGCTTCGTTGAGCTCGATCCAGTCCAGCTGGTCCTGGGTCAGGCCGGCCTGCTTCAGTGCCTTCGGGATCGCGGCGATCGGGCCGATGCCCATCACTTCCGGACGCACGCCGGCTACCGAGAAGCTGACGAAACGCGCCAGTGGGGTCAGGCCGTAATCCTTGATCGCCTGCTCGGAGGCCAGCAGCACGGCGCCGGCGCCATCGCTCATCTGCGACGAGTTGCCAGCGGTCACAGTGCCGCCGAACTGGCCGTTGCGGAACACCGGGCGCAGCTTGGCCAGGCCTTCGGCCGAGGAGTCCGGGCGGGGGCCTTCGTCGGTGTCGGCGATCTTGTTGCGGGTGATGATGCGCTGGCCGTCGGCCAGGTCCGGCAGGTGCGAGACGATCTCGTACGGGCTGATCTCGTCCTTGAACTCGCCGTTCTGGATCGCGGCCATGGCCTTCTGGTGCGAGGCCAGGGCAAAGGCGTCCTGGTCTTCGCGCGAGACCTTCCACTCTTCGGCGACCTTCTCGGCGGTGATGCCCATGCCGTAGGCGATGGCAACGTGGTCGTTGTCGAACACGCTCGGCGCCATGGCGATCTTGTTGCCCATCATCGGCACCATCGACATCGACTCGGTGCCGCCGGCCAGCATCAGGTCGGCGTTGCCCAGGCGGATCGCGTCGGCGGCCTGCGCCACGGCCTGCAGGCCGGAGGAGCAGAAGCGGTTCACGGTCTGTGCGGCGATGGTGTTCGGCAGGCCGGCCAGCAGCACGCCGATGCGGGCCACGTTCATGCCCTGCTCGGCTTCCGGCATGGCGCAACCGATGATGGCGTCATCGATGCGGTTGACGTCCACGCCCGGGGCCTGGGCGACGACGCTGCGCAGCACGTGCGCAAGCATGTCGTCGGGGCGGGTGTTGCGGAACATGCCCTTGGGCGCCTTGCCAACCGGGGTACGGGTGGCGGCGACGATGTAGGCGTCCTGGATTTGCTTGGTCATTGCAGTGATCTCTTGAATTTTTTAGCCGGAGTGCCGACCAACGGTCGGCACCCACCGGAAGCAGGGATGGGCGATCAGTTACGCAGCGGCTTGCCGGTCTTCAGCATGTGCGCGATGCGGGCCTGGGACTTTTCCTGCTGGGCCAGTTCGACGAAGTGCTTGCGCTCCAGGGTCAGCAGCCACTCTTCGTCGACCAGGGTGCCGCGGTCGACCTTGCCACCGCACAGCACGGTAGCGATGCGCTCGGCGATCTCGTAGTCGTACGGGCTGATGAAGCGGCCTTCCAGCATGTTGACCAGCATCATCTTGAAGGTGGCGATACCCACGTCACCGGCCACCTGGATGCGGCGTGCCGGCAGCGGCGGGCGGTAACCCGCTTCGGCCAGGGCGCGTGCTTCGGCCTTGGCGATGTGCAGGGCCTCGTAGCTGTTGAACACCACCTTGTCGGTGCTGCGCAGCAGGCCCAGTTCCTTGGCGTTGACCGCCGAGTTGGACACCTTGGCCATCGCCACGGTCTCGAAGGTCTTCTTCAGTTCGGCGAACACGTCGCCGCCCGGGCCCGCGGCCTGCGAGGCGCGCACGGCCAGTTCCTTCAGGCCACCACCGGCCGGCAGCAGGCCGACGCCGGCCTCGACCAGGCCGATGTAGCTTTCCAGGAAGGCCACGGTCCTGGCGCTGTGCATCTGGAACTCGCAGCCGCCACCCAGGGCCAGGCCGCGCACGGCAGCCACCACTGGCACCAGCGAGTACTTGATGCGCTGGCTGGTGCGCTGGAAGTTGGCAACCATTTCTTCGAACTGGTCGACCTTGCCGGCCTGCAGCAGGCCGAGGGCACCGGCCAGGTCGGCACCGGCGGAGAAGGGTTCCTTCTGCTGCCAGATCACCAGGCCCTGGAAGTCCTTCTCGGCGCGGCTCACGCATTCCTGCAGGCCGTCCAGCACCTGGTCGGACACGGTGTTCATCTTGGTCTTGAAGCTGACCACGGCGATGCCATCACCGTCGTGCCACATGCGCAGGCCGTCGTTCTCGAACACGGTCTCGCCCGGCGCGAACGTTTCGCCCAGCAGCGGATCGGGGAAGCGCTGGCGCTGGTACACCGGCAGCGACGAGCGCGGCAGCTTGGCGTTGCGCGACGGGCTGTAGCTGCCTTCGGCGGCATGCACGCCGTCGCGGCCATCGAACACCCAGTCCGGCAGCGGCGCGTTGCTCATGCTCTTGCCGGCGACGATGTCATCGGCGATCCACTGCGCCACCTGCTTCCAGCCGGCGGCCTGCCAGGTCTCGAACGGGCCCAGCGACCAGCCGTAGCCCCAGCGGATGGCCAGGTCGACGTCGCGCGCGGTCTCGGCGATGTCGGCCAGGTGGTAGGCGCTGTAGTGGAACAGGTCGCGGAAGGTCGCCCACAGGAACTGCGCCTGCGGGTGCTGGCTCTCGCGCAGCTTGGCGAACTTCTCGGCCGGGTTCCTGATCTTCAGGATCTCGACCACTTCCGGCGCGGCAGCGCGATCGGCCGGACGGTAGTCCTGCTTCTCCAGGTCCAGCACCACGATGTCCTTGCCGACCTTGCGGAAGATGCCGGCACCGGTCTTCTGGCCCAGCGCGCCCTTGGCGATCAGCGCGTCCAGCCACTTCGGCGACTTGAAGAATTCATGCCACGGGTCATTCGGCAGGGTGTCGCCCATGGTCTTGATGACGTGGGCCATGGTGTCCAGGCCGACCACGTCGGAGGTGCGGTAGGTGGCCGACTTCGGGCGACCGACCAGCGGACCGGTCAGGCCGTCCACTTCATCGAAGCCCAGGCCGAACTGCTGGGTGTGGTGGATGGTGGACAGGATCGAGAACACGCCGATGCGGTTGCCGATGAAGTTCGGGGTGTCCTTGGCGTACACCACGCCCTTGCCCAGGGTGGTGACCAGGAACTCTTCCAGGCCTTCCAGCACGGCGGCGTCGGTGGTGGTGGCCGGGATCAGCTCGGCCAGGTGCATGTAGCGCGGCGGGTTGAAGAAGTGCACGCCGCAGAAGCGGTGGCGCAGCTGCTCGGGCAGCACGTCGGCCAGCTTGTTGATGCCCAGGCCCGAGGTGTTGGAGGCCAGCACCGCGTGGTCGGCCACGAACGGCGCGATCTTCTTGTACAGGTCCTGCTTCCAGTCCATGCGCTCGGCGATGGCCTCGATGATCAGGTCGCAGTCCTTCAGCTGCTCCAGGCCGGACTCGTAGTTGGCCGGAGTGATGGCTTCGGCCAGCGACTTGCTGGCCAGCGGTGCCGGGCTCAGCTTGCCCAGGTTGGCGATCGCCTTCAGCACGATGCCGTCGGCCGGACCCTCCTTGGCGGGCAGGTCGAACAGCACGGTGTCGACGCCAGCGTTGGTGAGGTGGGCAGCGATCTGGGCACCCATGACGCCGGCACCCAGCACGGCGGCGCGGCGGACTAGCAGGGAATTGGACATGGTGTAGGGCCTTTGTTGGTCAGCAGTTACTGGGTGGAATCAAAGGGAAGCGGGCAGGGCGCTGGCGCGAGCGGCGGCGCGGAACCCGGCTTCGGCGAAATGGATCAGTTCGTGGGCGGCATGGGCACGATGCGCCGCTTCAGTGACACCGGCGGGACGCTTGATCAGCCCGAAGTCGGCCATGGCATAGGTGAGCGAGCCGGCCAGGAAATCCAGGCGCCAGTACAGCTCTTCCTTGCTCAGGTCGGGTACGCACTCGCCGATGGCCTTGCCGAACGCACGCAGCACGTGGCCGTAGTGGTCGGACAGGAACTTGCGCAGGTTGTCGTTCTTCTCGGCGTAGGCGCGGGCGATCACGCGCACGAAGGCACCGCCGTTCTGGCGGTCCTGGGCCAGCGCCAATGCCGGCTCGACGAAGGCGGCCAGCACCGGGCGCAGCTGCCCGGGGTGTTCGCTGCGGGCGCGTTCGAGCTGCGACAGGCGGGCGCCGGTCATCTCGTCCATGCGGCGGCGGAACACCTCGTTGACCAGGTTCTCCTTGGAGCCGAAGTGGTAGTTGACCGCTGCGATGTTGACGTCGGCCTGGCTGGTCACCTGGCGCAGCGAAGTGCCGGCGAAGCCGTGCTGTGCGAACAGCTCCTCGGCCGCGCCGAGAATGCGGTCCTTGGTCGAGAAGTGGGCGGGTTTGGCCATCGGCGGGCGGACCTTAATCAAACGATTGTTTGATACTAGGACCAGACGGTAGCGTATGGCATTTTGCAGTGCAGCAAAATCGGCCGGTCCGGTCAGATTTCACTCAGGTGGGTGAATGGGGTAGGGGTCGGATCCCCGCAGGGGCTCCGACCCCGACACTGGGCCCGGAGTGGGGTCAGAGCCCCTGTGGGGATCTGACCCCTGCCATGAGGGTTTGCCGGCCGGCGACCGGCACTACCATGCCGCCGCTTTATCTTTTACAATTCGCCTACGTTTATCAGGCTAAGCCCGCGTCCCGACGCGGGTTTTTTTCATGTTACCCTTCGGGCCATCAGCGGCCCGATTCCATTGGAGACATCCCATGGCGCTGGAGCGCACCCTTTCGATCATCAAGCCGGACGCCGTTGCCAAGAACGTCATCGGCGAAATCTACGCCCGCTTCGAGAAGGCCGGCCTGAAGGTCGTGGCCGCCAAGTACAAGCAGCTGTCGCGCCGTGAAGCCGAAGGCTTCTACGCCGTGCACCGCGAGCGTCCGTTCTTCAACGCGCTGGTCGAGTTCATGATCTCCGGCCCGGTGATGATCCAGGCCCTGGAAGGCGAGAACGCCGTCCTGGCCCACCGTGACCTGCTGGGCGCCACCAACCCGAAGGAAGCCGCGCCGGGCACCATCCGCGCCGACTTCGCCGAATCCATCGATGCCAACGCCGCCCACGGCTCGGACTCGGTCGAGAATGCCGCGATTGAAATCGCCTACTTCTTCGCCGCCACCGAAGTCGTTTCGCGCTGAGAGTAATGCCGTGAACGAGGTCGTACAGTCCCCCGCCATCCAGCCGCTGCCGAAGTCGGCACCCACGGCTGGCAAGCAGAACCTGCTCGACCTCGATCGCGCGGGCCTGGAGAAGTTCTTCGTCGAGGTTCTCGGCGAGAAGAAGTTCCGTGCCCATCAGGTGATGAAGTGGATCCACCATCGCTACGTCACCGATTTCGATGAAATGACCGACCTCGGCAAGGTCCTGCGCGCCAAGCTGCAGGCCCATGCCGAGGTGCTGGTTCCGAACATCGTGTTCGACAAGCCCTCCGCCGACGGCACCCACAAGTGGCTGCTGGCGATGGGCGTGGATGGCAAGAACGCCATCGAGACCGTGTACATCCCGGACAAGACCCGCGGCACGCTGTGCGTGTCCTCGCAGGTCGGTTGCGGCCTGAACTGCACGTTCTGCTCCACCGCCACCCAGGGCTTCAACCGCAACCTGACCACTGCCGAGATCATCGGCCAGGTGTGGGTTGCCGCGCGCCACCTGGGCAACGTGCCGCACCAGATGCGCCGCCTCACCAATGTGGTGATGATGGGCATGGGCGAGCCGCTGATGAATTTCGACAACGTCGTGCGCGCCATGAGCGTGATGCGCGACGATCTGGGCTACGGCCTGGCCAACAAGCGCGTGACCCTGTCGACCTCCGGCCTGGTGCCGCAGATCGACCGCTTGTCCGCCGAGAGCGACGTGTCGCTGGCAGTGTCGCTGCATGCGCCGAACGATGCGCTGCGCGAGACCCTTGTGCCGCTCAACAAGAAGTACCCGATCGCCGAGCTGATGGCCTCGTGCGCACGCTACCTGCGCGCCAACAAGCGCCGCGAATCGGTCACCTTCGAATACACCCTGATGAAGGGCATCAACGACAAGCCCGAGCATGCCCGCGAATTGGCCCGCCTGATGCGCCAGTTCGACAACGCGGTGCAGGCCAAGGATTCGGGCAAGGTCAACCTGATTCCCTTCAATCCGTTCCCGGGCACCCGCTACGAGCGTTCGGAAGAAGCGCACATCCGCGCCTTCCAGAAGATCCTGCTCGACAGCAACGTGCTGACCATGGTCCGCCGCACCCGTGGCGACGACATCGACGCCGCCTGTGGCCAGCTCAAGGGCCAGGTGATGGACCGCACCCGCCGCCAGGCGGAGTTCAACAAGACGCTGCAGGCGGGGAAGGGGAGCGATGCCGCGGCCTGACCGCCTCTGGCTGGCGCTTCTCGCAGGCGTGCTGGCCGTTGCGGTCGGCGGCTGCAAATCCCATCCCAAGGCCAAGCTCGGCCCGAGCCAGGCGCCGGTCTATTCGGTGGGTGACCCGGAAAGCGTGCGGCGCGAAGTGCGCTGGCGCGACCTGTTGACGCTGGCGACCCGCGACATGCAGGTCGGCAATCTCGATGCCGCCGAGCGCAAGGTGCGCGAAGCACTGAAGCTGGCGCCCGAGGCGCCCGATGCGCTGGTGCTCCAGGCCGGCATCGATGACCGTCGTGGCCGCACCCGCCAGGCCGGTGAGAACTTCCGCAAGGCCGCCGAACTGGCGCCGCAGCGCGGCGACGTGCTCAACAACTACGGTGCCTGGCTGTGCCAGCAGGGCCAGCCGGCCGAATCGCTGGTCTGGTTCGACCGCGCGTTGCAGGCGCCGGGCTATGCCACCCCGGGCGAAGCCCAGGCCAATGCCGGCAGCTGCGCACTGGATGCGGGCCAGCTTGAACGTGCCGAACGCGACCTGCGTGCGGCGCTCGTGGCGGCCCCGGCCAACCCGGTCGCGCTGGAGTCCATGGCCCAGCTGAGCTACCGCCAGGGCCGCTACATGGAGGCCCGGGCCTTCGCCGAACGTAGGATTGCGGCTGCACCCGCAACGCGTTCCGTGTTACAACTTGCGTCTCAAATCGAAGTGAAGCTGGGCGATCGGGCGGCATCTGATCGTTATCTGCAGCGGATTCGACAGGAATTTCCGCAGGACGCGGGCTCCTAACTCCAGGGTTGATGCATTGTGATTGATGACCAGACTGTGAGCGCTCTCGAGACTGCGGCCGGCTGCGGCACCCGCCTGCGCCAGGCCCGCGAAGCGGCCGGACTGACCCTCGAAGATGTCGGCTCGCGCCTGCGCATGCCGGTCCAGGTGGTCAAGTCGCTGGAAGAGGAACAATGGCAGAAGCTGGGGGCGCCGGTGTTCGTGCGTGGCCAGCTGCGCAGCTATGCGCGCCTGCTCGACGTGGATGTCGGCCAGCTGCTGGAACAGGCCCAGGTCGGCCCGGTGGTTCCGCCCACCTTGGTCAGCCATACCCATACCCCGCGTGCGCGCCGCATCGCCGAGAACCTCGGCCGGCGCGTGCTGTATGTCGGCATCACCGCGGTGCTGGCGGTGCCGGTGTGGTTCGCCACCCGTGGCCACTTCGACGGCAGCGCGACCCCGTCGCCGAGCACCGCCTCGCTGGATGTGATCCCGGCCGCCGTGCCGGTCACCCCGTCCACGGCCGGTGCCGAGGCTGTCGCGCCGGCCGAAGCGGCCACCGCCCCGGCCAGCAAGCCGGCGGCCACCCCGTACGTGGCCTCGCTGGCCCCGGTGCCGCGCCCGGCGCCGGCTCCGGCGGCTGCCGGCAACGCGCTGGAAATGCAGTTCAGCGGCGACAGCTGGGTCGACATCGGCGGCCCGGACGGCAGCACCGTCGAGAAGGCGCTGATCAGGTCCGGCGAGACCCGCAGCTTCACGCCGGGCCAGGTGACCCGGGTGACCCTGGGCAACGCCTCGGCGGTCCAGGTTCAGCAGAACGGCGCTATCGTCGATCTGACCCCCTACCAGCGAGCCAACGTGGCACGCTTTCAGGTATCCTCTGAAGGCTCCGTTGTCCCGGTTTCGCACTGAGGCGCGGTTTCACCACCTTCGATAATCCCAATGGTCCCTCCCGACGGGCGGGGCGAGAGTACGCATGGCGATCGACGATCTGCTCGACGAGCACGAACAAAGTGAACGCGTCCGCAGCTGGCTGCGGAAGAATGGCGCCAGCATCCTCGGTGGCGTAGTCATCGCCATCGGTGCCATTGCCGGCTGGCAGTGGTACCAGAAGGATCAGGGCGGCAAGCTGGCCTCGGCCAATGTCGAGTACCAGAAGGCCCTTCAGGGCCTGCAGCAGAACAAGCTTGACGACGCCGCCAAGGCGGTCAAGGCGCTCGAAGCCGGCCCGTCCAGCATCTACGGCGACCTCGCGGCGCTGCAGCTGGCCAAGGCCCAGGTCGACGCCGGCAAGAATGAAGAGGCACTGGCAACCCTGCGCAATGTGAAGGTCGAAGGTGACCTGCAGCGCGTGGTCGACCAGCGTGTGGCCCGCCTGCTGGTGGCCACCGGCAAGAGCGACGAGGCCATCAAGCTGCTGGGCAGCGCCACCGACAGCAGCAGCCTGGAAATCCATGGCGATGCGCTGATGGCGCAGGGCAAGCGCGATGACGCCCGTGCACAGTACGAGAAGGCGCTGAAGACGCTGGACGTGGCAGCGCCGCAGCGGCGCCTGCTGGAAACCAAGGTTATGGACGCCGGCGGCACCGTCGCCGCCCCTGCGGAGTCGGTTTGATGAGTCAGAAGGTCATGATCACCCGCGTCGCCACCGTGCTCCTGATGGGCATGGCCCTGACCGGCTGCAGCACCATGAAGGGCTGGTTCGCCGGCAAGGACGCGGCCGCGAAGAAGGCACAGGAACCGGCTGAGCTGGTCAAGTTCGAGCCGACCGTGAAGGTCAGCAAGGCCTGGTCGGTCAACCTCGGCAAGGGCGAGCGCCGCATCGGCGTGCGCCAGGGCCCGGCAGTGGCCAACGGCCACGTGTTCGCTGCGGCGATCACCGGTGGCGTGCACGCCATCGACCTGCAGACCGGCAAGAAGGTCTGGACCTGGGAGCCGAAGAAGGAAAAGAAGAAGGCCAAGCTGCGCCTGTCCGGCGGCCCGGGTGTCGGTGAGAACCTGGTCGTGATCGGCACGCTGGATGGCCAGGTCATCGCGCTGGATATCAACGATGGCAGCGAGAAGTGGCGCGCCCGTGTTCCGGGTGAAGTCATCGCCGCGCCGGCCGTTGCCCAGGGCATGGTCTACGTGCGCAGCAACGACGGCCGCGTTACTGGCTTCGATGCCGGCAACGGCACCCAGAAGTGGTTCAACCCGAGCGAGCTGCCGGCGCTGACCGTGCGTGGCAACGCGCCGGTGGTGACCGGCCCGGGCGTGCTGTTCATCGGCAAGGACGAGGGCGCGGTTGCGGCCCTGGCCCAGCAGGACGGCCGCACGCTGTGGGAACAGAACCTCGGCAACGGCGAAGGCCGCACCGAGCTGGAGCGCATGGCCGACGTCGACGGCGCGCCGGTGCTGGAGGGCAACACCCTCTACGTGAGCAGCTTCAAGAACCAGACCATGGCCATCGAAGGCCCGACCGGTCGCCCGCTGTGGGCGCGCGACCATGGCGGTGCCGGTGGCGTGGCGGTGTCGTCGGGCAATGTGTTCGTCACCGACAACAAGGGCGGCGTGTTCGGCCTGGACAAGGCCAGCGGCGCGGCCATGTGGTCGCAGACCGCGCTGGCCCGTCGTTCGCTGACCGGCCCGGCGCTGCACGGCGACTACGTGGTGGTCGGCGACTACAAGGGATACGTGCACTGGTTGCAGGCGTCCGATGGTGCGATGGCGGCACGGGCAAAAAGTGGCGGCGACGCCCTGCTGGCCCAGCCGGTCGTCGCAGACGGGGTGCTGCTGGTGCAGAACGTTGATGGCAAGCTGACCGCCTTCCGGTTGGCAAATTAAAAATTGGAGTAATCGCGATGCTGCCTTTGGTCGCCCTGGTTGGACGGCCGAATGTCGGCAAGTCGACTATTTTCAATGCGCTTACGCGCACCCGTGACGCGCTGGTCCATGACCAGCCGGGTGTCACCCGCGACCGCAACTACGGTGTCTGCCGGCTGGACGAGGACAATCATTTCCTCGTCGTCGACACCGGCGGTATCGCAGAAGAGGAAGAGGGTCTGGCAGGGGCTACCACCCGCCAGGCCCGCGCCGCTGCGGCGGAAGCCGACCTGATCCTGTTCGTGGTCGACGCCCGTGAGGGTACCTCGGCGATGGACGATGAGATCCTGGCCTGGCTGCGCAAGCTGTCGCGCCCGACGCTGCTGTTGATCAACAAGATCGACGGCACCGACGAGGACACCGTGCGTTCGGAGTTCGCCCGTTACGGCTTCGGCGAGATGCTGACCGTGTCGGCCGCGCATCGCCAGGGTCTGGACGACCTGCTGGACGAAGTGATCCAGCGCCTGCCGGAAGAAGGCAGCGGCGAAGAGCTGGACAACGATCCGAACCGCATCCGCATCGCCTTCGTCGGCCGCCCGAACGTGGGCAAGTCGACCCTGGTCAACCGCATCCTCGGCGAGGAGCGCATGATTGCCTCCGACGTGCCGGGCACCACCCGCGACTCGATCGCGGTGGACCTGGAGCGTGACGGCCGCGAATACCGCCTGATCGACACCGCCGGCCTGCGCCGCCGGTCGCGCGTGGACGAGGTCGTCGAGAAGTTCTCGGTGGTCAAGACCATGCAGTCGATCGAGCAGTGCCAGGTGGCCGTGCTGATGCTCGACGCCACCGAAGGCGTGACCGACCAGGACGCCACCGTGCTCGGTGCCGTGCTCGATGCCGGCCGCGCGCTGGTGATCGCCATCAACAAGTGGGATGGCCTGACCGAGTACCAGCGCGAGCAGGCCGAAACCATGCTGTCGCTGAAGCTGGGCTTCGTGCCGTGGGCCGAGTCCGTGCGCATATCGGCCAAGCATGGTTCCGGCCTGCGTGAGCTGTTCCGCGCGGTGCACCGCGCGCACGAATCGGCGAACAAGACGTTCACCACCAGCGAAGTGAACAAGGCGCTGGAAGTGGCCTACGAGACCAATCCGCCGCCGACCATCCGCGGCCACGTCTCCAAGCTGCGTTACGTGCATCCGGCCGGTTCCAACCCGCCGACCTTCATCGTGCACGGCACCCGCCTGAAGGAACTGCAGGAGTCGTACAAGCGCTACCTGGAGAACTTCTTCCGCAAGCGCTTCAAGCTGATCGGCACGCCGGTGAGCTTCATCTTCCGCGAGGGTACCAACCCGTACGAGGGCAAGAAGAACGTCCTCACCGAGCGGCAGGTCAAGGCCAAGCGGCGCTTGATGAAGCACGTCAAGGGCAAGTGATTCACGAGAAGGCGGCCGCAGGGCCGCCTTTTTCGTTGCGGAGAATGGGGTCAGATCCCATTTCCTCCGGAAAAGGGATCTGACCCCGGGTGCAGGGCGGGCGCTACCGCAGGCCTGCGGTGGATCCGTAGAGCCGAGCATAGGCTCGGCTCTACAGATGCTGGTCAAGGCGGCCTGCCGCCACGTGCGCGATAATGCGGCCATGAGCATCCAAGAGATTTCCCCCGCGCAGGCACGCGAGCGCCTGGCCCATGGCGCGGTGCTGATCGATGTGCGCGAGGCACACGAACGGGCCGGCGGCATGGCCGAGGGCGCGCGCGGCGTGGCCAAGGGCGAGCTGCAGGCCGACCCGGCCGCACACCTGCCGCGGCACGACCAAGAGATCCTGCTGATCTGCCAGAGCGGCAAGCGCTCGGCCGACGCCGCGCAGTTCCTGCTGGAGGCCGGCTACACCCGCGTCGCTTCCGTGACCGGCGGCACCGTGGCCTGGCGCGAGCAGTCGCTGCCGCTGGTGCAGCCGCTGGCCAGCGCCGCCGACCGCGACTTCTACGATCGCTATTCGCGCCACCTGCTGCTGCCACAGGTGGGCGAGGCCGGCCAGCGCCGGCTGCAGCAGTCGCGCGTGCTGGTGCTGGGCGCGGGTGGGCTGGGCGCACCGGCTGGGTTCTACCTGGCCGCCGCCGGGGTAGGGCACCTGCGCTTCGCCGACCACGACCGCGTGGAGCGCAGCAACCTGCACCGCCAGATCGTGCATACCGAAGCCAGCGTCGGCCAGTTCAAGGTCGATTCGGCGCGCGAGCGGCTGCTGGCGTTGAACCCGTCGATCGACGTCGAGGCGGTGCCTGAGCGGGTCACTTCCGAGAACGTGGATGCGCTGCTGGAGGGCGTCGACGTGGTGCTGGATGGGTCGGACAACTTCCCGCTGCGCTACCTGCTCAACGACGCCTGCATCAAGCACGCCACGCCGCTGGTCTACGCCGCCATCGAGCGCTTCGACGGCCAGGTAAGCGTGTTTGACGCTGGCCGCCAGCGTGGCGTGGCGCCGTGCTACCGCTGCCTGTTCCCCGAGCCGCCGCCGCCGGAGTTCGCGCCGAACTGTTCCGAGGCCGGTGTGCTGGGCGTGCTGCCCGGCTTGGCGGGCGTGCTGCAGGCCACCGAGGTGCTGAAGCTGCTGCTGGGCATCGGCGAGCCATTGGTCGGCCGCCTGCTGCGCTTCGATGCGCTGGGCATGCGCTTCCGCGAGACCGGCATCCGGCCGGACCCGCAGTGCCCGGTGTGCGCGCCGGGCGTGCCGTTACCGGGGTATATCGATTACGCCGCGTTTTGTCGGGGTGGGTGAGGCTGGCCGGGGAATGCCTTGGTAGATGCCGACCTTGGTCGGCGTTTTCGTGCCAACCAAGGTTGGCACCTACCGGCGGGTGCATGGGTTCGGGATCCGGCATCCGGCCGGACCCGCAGTGCCCGGTGTGCGCGCCGGGCGTGCCGTTCCCCGGATATATCGATTACGCCGCGTTCTGCCGGGGTGGGTGAGGCTGGCCGGCGAATGCCTTGGTAGATGCCGACCTTGGTCGGCGTTTTCGTGCCAACCAAGGTTGGCACCTACCGAAGCGGGTGCACGGTTGGCACCCACCGAAGCGGGTGCATGGTTGGCACCCATTGAGGCGCATACATGGTTTCGGGATGATGCTGGGGGTCACTCCCGGTATCGTTCCATCTCCAAGACAATCCGGCGCAACATGCGTGCTATTGCCGTCCTCGGCATTGCTCTATTGTTGAACGCGATTCTGGATCTTGGGGAACACACCGCATGGCGGTAGAAGCAGCGACCAGCGAGCTGGTCAAGGTCGTCGCCCTGTTGGGCGCGGCGGTGGTGATGGTGCCTTTGTTCCGTCGGGCCGGCCTGGGCTCGGTGCTGGGCTACTTCGCCGCCGGCCTGGCGATCGGGCCGTTCGGGCTGGGCTGGTTCTCCGACCCGCAGGCCATCCTGCATACCGCCGAACTCGGCGTGGTGATGTTCCTGTTCGTGATCGGCCTGGAAATGCGGCCCTCGCACCTGTGGAGCCTGCGCAAGGAGATCTTTGGGCTGGGCACGCTGCAGATCGTCACCTGTGCGCTGGTGCTGACCAGCATCGCCAAGCTGTTCGGGTTGCCGTGGCAGGTGGCCTTCATCGGTGCCACCGGCTTTGTGCTCACATCCACCGCAGTGGTGATGCAGCTGCTGGCCGAGCGCGGTGACATCGCGCTGCCGTCGGGGCAGAAGATCGTCTCCATCCTGCTGTTCGAAGATCTGCTGATCGTGCCGCTGCTGGCGCTGGTGGCGTGGATGGGCCCGAGCGCGGGCAGTGCCGACGGCGAGGGCTCGCGCTGGCTGTCGGTGGCGATCGGCGTGGGCGCCATCGTCGGCCTGGTGCTGGTCGGCCGCTTCCTGCTCAATCCGTTGTTCCGCGTGCTGGCCGAATCGAAGGCGCGCGAGGTGATGACCGCCGCCGCGCTGCTGGTGGTGCTGGGTGCGGCGCTGCTGATGCAGCTGTCCGGCCTGTCGATGGCGATGGGCGCGTTCCTGGCCGGCGTGCTGCTGAGCGAGTCGACCTTCCGTCACCAGATCGAAGCGGACATCGAGCCATTCCGCGGCATCCTGCTCGGCCTGTTCTTCCTCAGCGTGGGCATGGCGCTGGACCTGGGCGTGGTGGCTGGCAACTGGCAGCTGATCCTCGGCTTGGTGCTGGCGCTGATGGTGGCCAAGGCGCTGTGCATCTACGTGGTGGCGCGCATCATGGGTAGCGACCACGCGCAGGCGCTGGATCGCGGCGTGCTGATGGCGCAGGGCGGCGAGTTCGCCTTCGTGCTGTTCTCCGCTGCCGCCTCAGCCGGCGTGATCAACCTGGAGATCAATGCCAACTTCACCGCCGTGGTGGTGCTGTCGATGGCGCTGACCCCGCTGGTGGTGCTGGTCTACAAGCGCATCGCGCCGAAGCCGACGGTGAACATGGACGGCGTGGACGAGGCCGAGGGCCTGTCCGGCAGTGTGCTGCTGATCGGCTTCGGCCGCTTCGGCCAGGTCGCCAGCCAGTCGCTGCTGGCGCGCGACGTGGACGTGACCATCATCGACAACGACGTGGAGATGATCCAGAGCGCTGCGCGTTTCGGTTTCAAGATCTACTACGGCGACGGTACGCGACTGGACGTGCTGCATGCCTCGGGCGCGGCGACCGCGCGTGCGATTGCGGTGTGCGTGGACAAGGCCGAGGCCGCCGACCGCATCGTCGAACTGGTGGCGCACGAGTTCCCGCAGGCCAAGCTGATGGTGCGCTCGTTCGACCGCGAGCATTCGCTGCGGCTGATCCATGCCGGCGTCGATTTCCAGATCCGCGAGACGTTTGAATCGGCCGTGCTGTTCGGCCAGGCCGCGCTGGTGGAACTGGGTGCGGATGAAGACGACGCGGTGGAGATTGCCGAGCAGATCCGTCGCCGCGATGCCGAGCGTTTCGAGCTGGAGATTGCCGGTGGTGGCTTGAATGCCGGCGCCAAGATGGTGTTCGGCAATTCAGGCCAGGGCGTGCCGACGCCGACGCCGTTCACCGCGCCGAAGCGGGCAAGCAAGACGTTGAACCCGCAGGACGTGCCGGAAGAGGAAGAATAACGTTTGCGGGTCGGATCCCTTCCCAGCGGAAAGGGCTCTGACCCGCTACGTTGTGCTGGGGTCAGAGCCCTTTGCCTGTGGCAAAGGGATCCGACCCCGTCAGGACCCCATCCTGCGGTGGGCGAGGGGGCCTGAATCAGGGACAATAGCGTCCCCGCCGCCCCACGCCTGCTCCCGATGACCGATTCCGCCCCCCAGCATCCTGCCCGCATCCTTGACGGCCGCCGCATCGCCGAGGACCTGCTCGACAGCCTGAAGGTGCGCGTCGACGCCCGCGTGGCTGCCGGCGGGAGCCGTCCGGGCCTGGCCGTGGTGCTGGTCGGTGGCGACCCGGCCTCGACCGTGTACGTGCGCAACAAGCGCCGTGCCGCCGAGAAGGTCGGCATCGAGGCGCATGACTACGATCTGCCGGCCGGGACCACCGAGGCCGAGCTGCTCGACCTGATCGACCAGCTCAACGCCGATCCGAAGATCAACGGCATCCTGATCCAGCTGCCCCTGCCGGGCATCCCCGATGCGCGCCGGCTGATACAGCGCATCGACCCGCGCAAGGACGTGGACGGCTTCCACCCGGAAAACGTCGGCCACCTGGCCCTGCGCGAGTTCGGCCTGCGCCCGTGTACCCCGCGCGGCATCACCACGCTGCTGGGCCACACCGACCAGCCGGTGCGCGGCCGCAACGCCACCATCGTGGGCGTGAGCAACCACGTCGGCCGCCCGATGGGCCTGGAACTGCTGATTGCCGGCTGCACCGTGACCAGCTGCCACAAGTTCACCCCCAAGGACGTACTGGAACAGGCCGTGCGCAACGCCGACATCCTGGTGGTGGCGGTGGGCCGCCCGGGCATCGTGCCGGGCGAGTGGGTGAAGCCGGGCGCGGTGGTGATCGACGTCGGTATCAACCGCTTGGACGACGGCCGGCTGGTGGGTGACGTCGGGTTTGAGGCCGCTGCCCAGCGGGCCAGCTGGATCACCCCGGTGCCGGGTGGCGTGGGCCCGATGACCGTGGCCACGCTGATGCAGAACACCCTGGAAGCGGCGGAAGCGCTGAGCTGACCTGCGATTGGGGACATCTGCTGTTGGTGGGTGCCGACCGTTGGTCGGCACAATGCCGGGCAGGCCGATGACCCGCTCCTGGTAGGTGCCAACCTTGGTTGGCACACATCCATCAGGGCCATCGGCCCATCTGGGGTGCCGGTGCCGGACGGATCGTGCCAACCAAGGTTGGCACCTACCAAAGGCAAATGCCGGGTGGCTTGGATGCCCTGCATGATCCGCTCCTGGTAGGTGCCAACCTTGGTTGGCACACATCCATCGGAGCCATCGGCCCATCTGGGGTGCCGGGGCCGGACGGATCGTGCCAACCAAGGTTGGCACCTACCAAAGGTGCTCCAGGGCGGCCCGAGTGATCCTCTTAAGGTGGGTGCCGACCGTTGGTCGGCGCAATGCTGGGGCACAGGTGTCTGAAGGGTAGTGCGGACCAACGGTCCGCACCCACCAAAGGCAGGCCGATGACTCGCTCCTGGTAGGTGCCAACCTTGGTTGGCACGATCCGTCCGGCACCCGGACCCCAGGTGGGGTGAAGGCCTCTGGCAGTTAGTGCCAACCAAGGTTGGCACCTGCCAAAGGCGGCTCAGGGCTGGCCCGAGTGATCCTCTTAAGGTGGGTGCCGACCGTTGGTCGGCGCAATGCTGGGGCACAGGTGTCTGAAGGGTAGTGCGGACCAACGGTCCGCACCCACCAAAGGCAGGCCGATGACTCGCTCCTGGTAGGTGCCAACCAAGGTTGGCACCCACCCAAGCCGCCCTGAACCAATCGCCGCCCGCGCGACACTGCGTCGCATCTACCCCCTGCCACGCGACGCGAAAACAGGGTAAAATGTCGCGCTTCCCCACATCTCGGGTATGCCGATGCTGCGCATCCAGGCTGAAGCACTCACTTACGACGACGTCTCGCTCGTCCCCGCCCACTCGACCATCCTGCCCAAGGACGTCAACCTCGAAACGCGGTTGACCCGAGACCTGAAGCTGAAGCTTCCGATCCTGTCCGCAGCCATGGATACCGTCACCGAAGCCCGCCTGGCCATCGCCATGGCCCAGCTCGGCGGCATGGGCATCATCCACAAGAATCTCAGCCTGGAACAGCAGGCCGCGGAAGTGGCCAAGGTCAAGAAGTTCGAGGCCGGTGTCATCCGCGACCCGATCACCGTCGGCCCGGAAACCACCATCCGCGACGTGCTGGCCCTGACCCAGGCGCACAACATCTCCGGCGTGCCGGTGGTGGGCAGCGACGGCCAGCTGGCCGGCATCGTGACCCACCGCGACATGCGCTTCGAGACCGAGCTGGACGATCCGGTCCGCCACATCATGACCAAGAAGGATCGCCTGATCACGGTCAAGGAAGGCGCCGCGTCTGACGAAGTGCTGCAGCTGCTGCACCGCAACCGCATCGAAAAGGTGCTGGTGGTCAATGACTCGTTCGAGCTGCGTGGCCTGATCACCGTCAAGGACATCCAGAAGAACACCGACTTCCCGAACGCTGCCAAGGATCTGTCGACCCGCCTGCTGGTCGGCGCTGCCGTCGGCGTGGGTGGCGATACCGATCGCCGCGTGGAAGCGCTGGTCGCCGCCGGCGTGGACGTGATCGTGGTCGATACCGCGCACGGCCACTCGCAGGGCGTGCTGGACCGCGTCAGCTGGGTCAAGAAGAGCTTCCCGAACGTGCAGGTCATCGGCGGCAACATCTGCACCGGCGAAGCCGCACTGGCGCTGCTGGACAGCGGCGCGGACGCCGTCAAGGTCGGCATCGGCCCGGGCTCGATCTGCACCACCCGCGTCGTCGCCGGCGTCGGCGTGCCGCAGGTCACCGCCATCGATCTGGTGGCCGAAGCCCTGCAGGACCGCATCCCGCTGATCGCCGACGGTGGCATCCGCTACTCCGGCGACATCGGCAAGGCGCTGGCCGCCGGTGCCTCGACCATCATGGTCGGCGGCCTGCTGGCCGGTACCGAGGAGTCGCCCGGCGAGACCGAGCTGTACCAGGGCCGTTCGTACAAGAGCTACCGCGGCATGGGTTCGCTGGCTGCCATGGAGAAGGGGTCGAAGGACCGCTACTTCCAGGACGCCGCCACCGCCGACAAGCTGGTGCCGGAAGGCATTGAAGGCCGCGTGCCGTACCGCGGCCCGGTGGGAGGCATCATCCACCAGCTGATGGGCGGCCTGCGCGCCACCATGGGCTACGTGGGCTGCGCCACCATCGACGAGATGCGCAGCAAGCCCAAGTTCGTGAAGATCAGCGGCGCCGGCCAGCGTGAGAGCCACGTCCACGACGTGACGATCACCAAAGAGCCGCCGAACTACCGCGCCTGACGCGGGCCGAGCAAAGAGGAACGGGGAAGCACTTCCCGTTCCTCTTTCTCCATCTGCCGCCGTAAATCTGATTTCGTTTTCCCTACTGCATTGCCGGGGCGCCATGACCAACATCCATAACGACAAGATCCTCATCCTCGATTTCGGCGCGCAGTACACGCAGCTGATTGCCCGCCGCATCCGCGAGCTGGGCGTCTACTGCGAAATCTGGGCGTGGGACCATAACCCGGCCGAGATCGCCGCGTTCGGCGCCAAGGGCATCATCCTGTCCGGCGGCCCGGAATCGACCACGCTGCCGGGTGCGCCAGCCGCGCCGCAGGAAGTGTTCGACAGCGGCCTGCCGATCTTCGGCATCTGCTACGGCATGCAGACCCTGGCCGCGCAGCTGGGCGGTGCCACCGAAGCGGCGGATCAGCGCGAGTTCGGCCACGCCGAAGTGAACGTGATCAACCCGGATGCGCTGTTCAAGGGCCTGAGCGACCACGGCGGCGAGCCGAAGCTGAATGTCTGGATGAGCCACGGCGACCACGTCTCCGTTGCACCGCCGGGCTTCACCATCACCGCCACCACCGACCGCATTCCGGTGGCCGCCATGGCCAACGAAGAGAAGCGCTGGTACGGCGTGCAGTTCCACCCGGAAGTGACCCACACCCTGCAGGGCCAGGCGCTGCTGCGCCGCTTCGTGGTGGACGTGTGCGGCTGCCAGACCCTGTGGACCGCCGCCAACATCATCGACGACCAGATCGCCCGTGTGCGCGAACAGGTGGGCGATGACGAAGTGATCCTGGGCCTGTCCGGCGGCGTCGATTCGTCCGTGGTGGCTGCGCTGCTGCACAAGGCCATCGGCGAGAAGCTGACCTGCGTGTTTGTGGATACCGGCCTGCTGCGTTGGCAGGAAGGCGACCAGGTGATGGCGATGTTCGCCGAGCACATGGGCGTGAAGGTCGTTCGCGTGAATGCCGCCGACCGTTACTTCGCCGCGCTGGCAGGCGTGAGCGACCCGGAAGCCAAGCGCAAGATCATCGGCAACCTGTTCGTTGAGATCTTCGACGAAGAGTCGAACAAGCTGAAGAACGCCAAGTGGCTGGCGCAGGGCACCATCTACCCGGACGTGATCGAATCGGCCGGCAGCAAGACCGGGAAGGCGCATGTGATCAAGAGCCACCACAACGTGGGCGGCCTGCCGGAGCACATGAAGCTGGGCCTGGTGGAGCCGCTGCGCGAGCTGTTCAAGGACGAAGTGCGCCGCCTGGGCGTTGAGCTGGGCCTGCCGCGCACCATGGTCTACCGCCATCCGTTCCCGGGCCCGGGCCTGGGCGTTCGCATTCTGGGCGAAGTGAAGCCGGAATACGCGGAACTGCTGGCTAAGGCCGATGCCATCTTCATTGATGAGCTGCGCAAGGCCGACCTGTACGACAAGACCAGCCAGGCGTTTGCCGTGTTCCTGCCGGTGAAGTCGGTGGGCGTGGTGGGCGATGCGCGCGCTTATGAGTGGGTGATTGCGCTGCGGGCCGTGGAGACGATTGACTTCATGACGGCGCACTGGGCGCATCTGCCGTATGAGTTCCTGGGGACGGTGAGCAACCGGATCATCAATGAGTTGCGGGGGGTTTCAAGGGTTGTCTATGACATCTCGGGGAAGCCGCCGGCGACTATTGAGTGGGAATGAGTTAAACCTCAGTTGAGGCCCCTTTGGACCCAGGCGGCTACCCCCAAGCCCGCGTAACTGCGGGCTTTTTTTGTGATTTAATCCCTCTCTGGCGACTGGATGCCGTGGGCGCTTCAGGCGAGTTGGCGGTGGAGCTGAATTCGCGGCGCCTCAGAGATTCAAGGGGAGAGGGATATGAGGCTAATTTCGAATGCTGGTTCGCAGCGCGTGCTTGAGCTGATGCGTCCCTTTCTTGAGGTAGGAAATCGACTTGACTGCGTAACGCCTTCGTTTTCTCTCTACGCGTTTGCACAACTCCGAGAGGCGCTGTGCTCCGTGGAGCGAGTCCGGCTGATCGTTCCTGCTGACAGTGAATCCCTTGATCTACTCGGTACGGATGATGATCGTGCCGAGAGAAATCGCCTGCAGGCACGTTGGTTGGCAAATCAGTGTGCGAAATGGATCAATGAGAAGGTGGACCTGCGTCTAGCAAAAGGATCGGTCCCGCAGGGGGCTGCTGTCATGCGGGCGCATGGCGGGGTGCCTGCACAGGCCGTACTGGGATCATTCTCTTTCAGCACTTCAGGTCTCGGCGTGACGCCGAGTAATCCTCTGAATTTGATTCAAGCCTCAGAAACTGCCGATGAAGCCCTGCAGCTCGCTCAGTGGTTTGATCGCCAGTGGGTTGGCCTGGAGGGTGTCGAAGCCTACGCTGGGCCAGAAGGCAAACAAGAATCGATTCTTGAAGCGCTAAGAGGCCTTGGCGAGCACCGCGATCCATGCACAATCTACAACTTGATGCTGCATCACTTGTTCCGTGAGAACGGGGACAGGCTGGATGAGGAGCGCATTGTCAATTCCGCCACCGGCATCCGCAACACCGTGGTGTGGAAAAAGCTCTTCAGGTTTCAGAGCGATGGCGTGGTGGGGGCCATTGACAAGCTGAATCGCTTTGGGGGGTGCATCATTGCTGACAGTGTGGGCTTGGGCAAAACTTTTGAAGCCTTAGCTATCATCAAATATCACGAACTGCGCAACGACCGCGTGCTGGTGCTGGCGCCCAAACGCCTGCGCGACAACTGGACGCTTTACAAGGCCAACGACAAGCGCAACATCCTTGCGGCTGATCGGTTCAACTACGACGTGCTCAACCACACCGACCTGTCGCGTGATGGCGGCCTGTCGGGCGACATCGACCTGTCTCATGTGAACTGGGGCAACTACGACCTGGTAGTGATCGACGAGTCGCACAACTTCCGCAACAAGGCCACGCACAAGGGCAAGGAATCGCGCTACGACCGCCTGATGCGACGCATCATTCGTGAAGGCGTCAAGACCCGGGTACTGATGCTCTCGGCCACGCCGGTCAACAACCGCTTGGGCGACCTGCGCAACCAGATTGCCTTTGCCACCGAAGGCGATGACACCGCCCTGTTAGAACACGGCATCGCCAGCATCGAGGCCACGACCCGCAAGGCGCAGGCGCAATTCAATCGCTGGCTGGCACTGGACGAAGCTGAGAAGACCCCCACCCAGTTGGTGGAGATGCTGGGCTTTGACTACTTCACCCTGTTGGACCATCTCACCATTGCCCGCTCCAGGCGGCATGTGGAGAAGTACTACGGCACCAGCGAGACCGGCCGTTTCCCTGACCGACTGCCGCCCATCAACATCAAGGCCGACGTAGACCTTGCGGGCGAGTTCCGTGCCATCCGCGACATCAACCAGGAAATCCGTCGACTCACCCTCGCCAGCTACGCGCCGCTGCGCTATGTGCTGCCCCACAAGCAGGCGGCCTACGACGCCAAGTACAGCACCCAGGTGCGTGGCGGCGAAGGTTTCTTCCGGCAGGCGGATCGTGAAGAAAGCCTGATCCATCTGCTGCGTGTGAACGTGCTCAAACGCATGGAAAGCTGTGTGTCGGCCTTCACCCTGACCGTACAGCGCCAACTCAAGGATGTAGAGAACACGCTGGCACGCATCGAGTCCCATGCTGAAGCGCTGGAAGAAATTGACATTGCCGACGTCGATATCGACGACCCGGCGTTTGAGGCCTTGCTGGTAGGCCGCAAAGTCAAGGTGCTGCTGGGCGATGTGGATCTGATTCGCTGGAAGCAGGACCTACTGGAAGACCGCAACCGCTTGGCGACCCTGCTGGCGGCGGCGCGCCAAGTGGATGCCGTGCGCGATGCCAAGCTGGCAGCCTTGCGCGACATGATTGCCCGCAAATGCTCCCAGCCCATCAACACCCACGATGGCAAAGCCAACCGCAAGATCATCGTGTTCACCGCCTTCTCTGACACGGCGCACTATCTCTACGCCCAACTTGCCCCCTGGGCCAGGGACACGCTGGCTGTGCATTCGGCGGTCGTCACAGGCAGCGCCGGCATTCAAACCACCATGCCGGGTTTAAGTAAGCGCATGGGCGACGTGCTCTCGGCCTTCGCGCCGCGCGCCAAGGAGCGCCCGCAAGACCTGGCGGATGAAGGCGAAATCGACCTGCTGATCGCCACCGACTGCATCTCCGAAGGGCAGAACCTCCAAGACTGCGACTGGCTGATCAACTACGACATTCACTGGAACCCGGTGCGCATCATCCAGCGCTTCGGGCGTATCGACCGCATCGGCTCGCCCAATCAGCGCATCCAGCTCGTGAATTTCTGGCCCAACATGGAGCTGGAGGAATACATCAACCTGGAGCAGCGCGTCAGCGGCCGCATGGTGCTGCTCGATGTCTCGGCCACTGGCGAAGAAAACCTGATCGAGCAGCAGTCCGGCAACGCCATGAACGACCTAGAGTACCGGCGCAAGCAACTGCTCAAGCTGCAGGACACGGTGATCGACATGGAAGATCTGTCGACTGGCGTGGCGATCACCGATCTCACCCTGACCGACTTCCGCATCGACCTGGCGCAGTACCTGAAAGCGCACCCCGGCAAGCTGGACACCCAGCCGCTGGGTGCTTACGCGGTCACCACCACGCTGGATGCCGACATTCCGCCCGGCGTGATCTTCTGCCTGCAAGCCTGCAGCCCGGCAGCAAAGCCCGCCACAACGTCCGACTACCCGCTCGCACCGCACTACCTGGTGCATGTCAGCGATGACAGCACCGTGTTGCTGCAGTACCCGCAGGCCAAGCGCATCCTGGATCGCCTCAAGCGCCTGGCGCTCGGGCGCGAACGGCCAGATGATAGTGCCTGCGCGCGCTTCGATAAGGCAACCAAAGGCGGCGAGGACATGCGCCACGCCCAGAAGCTGCTCGCTGCGGCGGTGGCCTCCGTCGCCGGGAAGCAAGAGGAACGGGCCGTGGCCAGCCTGTTCACGCCCGGTGGCACGCACGCCATGAAAGGCGAGTTCGCCGGCAGCGGCGACTTTGAGGTGGTGGCATTCCTGGTTGTGCTGCCCGATCAGCAAAGTATTTGATTGCAAGGACCAGCATGAGCTTTCGCACCGCAGAACCTGCATTGAAAGATGTCCTCGATGGAATTGCATCGGGGCAAATCCAGCTTCCTGACTTCCAACGCGGCTGGGTGTGGGACGACAACCATATTCGGTCGTTGATCGCGAGCCTCTCGCTCTCCTACCCGATTGGTGCGGTCATGTTTTTGGAAGCAGGCGGGGTGCCATTCAAACCCCGACTGTTTGCCGGTGTGAACCTGCAGCCTGCGCCTGCTCCTAAGACCCTCGTGCTTGATGGTCAGCAGCGCCTGACCTCCATGTACCTGGCGCTGCGCAGCGGCCAGCCGGTGCCGACACGCACGGAGAAAGGCGCGGATATTCGTCGTCTTTATTTCCTCGACATGAGCAAATGCCTGGATGAATCGGTAGACCGCGAAGAAGCTGTTCTCTCGGTGCCAGAGACGCTGCAAGTCACGTCGGATTTCGGCCGAAAGGTCGATCTGGACGTCAGTACGTATGAATTGCAATTTGCCCAGCGCTTGCTCCCGGTTGCCCTTTTGTTCGATGCCGAGGGCTACATGACCTGGAAGATGGGGTTCGCACAGCAACACGCTCAGAATCCTGAGGCGGCCATGTTCTTGATGCGCTTTGATCAAGCCATCTGGCTGCGCTTCCAACAATTCAAGGTGCCCGCCATCGAACTGACCCATGACACGCCACGCGAAGCCGTGTGCCAAGTCTTCGAGAAGGTCAATACCGGTGGTGTCACACTGACCGTGTTCGAGTTGATGACCGCCACCTTCGCAGCGGATGAATTCAACCTCCGCGATGACTGGGACGCGCGGCAGGAGCGACTAACCGCCAAGCACGATGTGCTTACGGCGGTGGATGGCACCAGCTTTCTCACCGCAGTGACGCTGCTTGCCAGCTATCGGCGGCACAAAGCGCACGGCACATCCGTCAGTTGCAAGCGTGCAGATGTGCTGAAGTTGCCGCTGGCGGACTTCAAGACTCTGGAATCCGATTTGGAGAAAGGCTTCAAGCGGGCTGCCGAGTTGCTGGCAGAGGAGAAAATCTTCGATGACCGAAGCCTGCCGTATGCCACGCAGCTCGTTCCGTTGTCGGCCATCTGTGCGCACCTGGCAGACCGCACGACGCAACATGGCGTCAAGCAAAAGCTGCTGCGCTGGTACTGGAGCGGTGTTCTGGGCGAACTGTATGGCGGCGCCAACGAAACCCGTTTCGGCATGGACATCCAGGATGTGGTCGCCTGGGTCGAAGGCGGCAGCGAACCGCGTACGGTGCGCGACGCCAACTTTGCGCCGACGCGCCTCCTGTCCCTGCAAAGCCGCCTCGCAGCGGCCTACAAGGGGCTGGCCGCCTTGCTCATGAAACACGGTGGTCGGGATTTCGTCAGCGGTACGCCGATCGACCTCAACACCTACTTCAACAACGCCATCGACATCCACCATGTGTTCCCCCGTGCCTGGTGCGAAAAGCAGAAATTGCCCAAGGAGAAGTGGAACAGTGTGGTCAACAAGGCCCCTCTGGCCGCTGGCACCAATCGTTTCATCAGCGGGGATGCGCCCAGCGTGTACCTCGCCCGCATCCAGAAAGCCAAGCAGGTGGCCCCCGATAGCCTGGACGAGTTTCTGCTCTCCCACGTGATTCCGGTGCCTGCGCTGCGATCGGATGATTTCGATGCGTTTGTCCGCCAACGCGCTACCGCACTGTTGGAGCTGATCGAGCAGGCCATGGGCAAAGCCATTGCCGGGCGCGACAGTGAAGAAACGGTCAACGCATTTGGAGCGGCACTCTCGTCATGAACTGGTCGTATGTCGTCAGTGCACTGTGTCTCCCGGATAGCGCGCGGGTGGATCAGCGCGTGCCCAAGAAGCTGTTGCTGGAGAAGGGTGCGCCCACCGCCTCTGACAAGCGCTTGATTACGGATGCGATTGAAGACATACAGTGGCTGGCCGCCCTCAAACCCAACACCATCGGCGTGCCCGAGTACCGCGATACGCAGCGCGAATACCTGGAAGTTGCGGTGCTGGCCGTCACCTTGCGCGGAGCCATCAAGCCAGCCAGCCTTTCACGCCTTGCAGAACTGGTGCACCGGGCCGTGCCTTACCCGGTGCTGTTGCTGCTGGATGAAAAACGGGCTGAAGGGCCAACACTGACCCTCTCGCTGGCGCATAAGCGCTGGGCGCAGAACGAGGCGGGCAAGATCGTGCTCGATGACGATCTCGTGTCGGCCTCGCTGCTTCAAGCAGCCGATGGCACACCTGGAGCTGATGCGAAGGTGGCTTCCGACATCGAGCGGGATTTCATGCAGTCGCTTGCAGTTTCGCGTCAGCCCCAAGCATCGCTACATGCCCTCTATGAGGGCTGGATCGTATGCGTGCAGGCCCTGCACGCCGCGCGGCGGACACGGATTTATCGAGCCGCAGCAACCCCGGAACAGGCTGCCGCGCGACGGCAAGCACTGGCTGATTGCCAGCGGCTGGAAGGCGAAATCAGTCGCCTGCGGGCCGAGGCGGCCAAAGAAAAACAACTGGCGCGCCAGGTGGAGCTGAACCTGATGTTCAAGCGCCTCCGGGCCGAACTGGCCGCCGCACAACAGCAGCTTTGAAGATTGAACGAATGACGGAGAAGACCATGGAAAAGTTCACGGCAGCTAGCCCCGAAGCCCAGTCCACCGATCTGGTGGCGGGCAACATCGAGCAACTCAAGGCGCTGTTTCCTGAACTGATTACCGAGGGAGCGGGCGGTCCGGCAGTGAATGTGGACGTGCTGAAGGCTTTGGTGGGTGATGCCAGCGTCACCGATGCCGATGAGAAGTATGGCCTCAACTGGCACGGCAAGCGCCGTGCCCGCCAACTGGCGCTCAGGCCCAGCACAGGCACACTGCGCCCCTGCCCGGGAGAAAGTGTGGACTGGGATACCACCAAGAATCTGATGATTGAGGGCGACAACCTTGAAGTGCTCAAGCTGCTGCAAAAAAGCTACGCCGGCAAGGTCAAGCTGATCTACATCGACCCGCCGTACAACACCGGCAAGGATTTTGTGTACCCGGACAACTTTCAGGACAACATTAGAAACTATCTGGAGTTGACCGGCCAGATGGAAGGTGGGCAGAAGATCAGCAGCAATACCGAGGCCAGTGGGCGATTTCATACCGACTGGTTGAATATGATGTATTCGCGCTTGAAGGTGGCGAAAGTCATGCTTCATCCGGCAGGAGTAGTCATGGTGTCCTGTGACGACAATGAACTGTCTCGACTCCTGCTTGTGATGGATGAGTTGTTTGGCGAAGAAAATTTCGTTGCTCAAGTTATTTGGCAGCGATCAAAGAAAGGCGACGCCAAGCTCATAGCTGCTGTGCACGAGTACATCGTCTGCTATGTGCGTGACAAGGCGGCAGTCCTTGAGAAAGGCGTGTGGCGTCGACCGAAGGAGGGAGCAGATGAGGTGCTGGCGAAGTACGTAGAATTGAAAACTGCGCTGAATTCAGATCATCAGGCAATCAGAACCGCCATGATGGAGTGGTATCGCCAACTGCCAGATGGCGATCCACGAAAGTCGCATAAGCATTACAGTTGGTCCGATGACCGAGGTCTGTACTTTGCGGCTGACTTCGCTGGTCCGGATGATGGGCGTGAGTCACGTCCCCGACACGACATACTGCACCCGACAACTGGGAAGTCGTGCAAAAAGCCATCCACTGGTTGGCGATGGGACGAAGAAAAGACGAACTGGGCATTGGCCCAAGTGCCGCCGCGCATTCACTTCGGATCAGACGAAACCACGATTCCGACTCGTAAAAGCTATCTTTTTGAGATTGATAGCGAGCCATTCTCGTCTGTTTTTTATAGAGATGGCCGCTCGGCGACGCTCGAAGTGGAAGATCTCGTTGGCAAAGGATGGTTCCAGTTCCCCAAGAATACCGATGTACTGGCTGAGCTGATCGAGTTGACTACGAAATCCGACGACATCATTATGGATTTCTTCGCTGGTTCGGGTAGCACGGGTCATGCGGTTTACAAGGTGAACGCGGCCCAGGGATCAAGGCGGCGATTCTTACTCGTCCAGTTGCCAGAGCCAACGGGTAAAGATCAGTTCAA
This sequence comes from Stenotrophomonas sp., assembly GCF_059505245.1. Classification (NCBI taxonomy): domain Bacteria; kingdom Pseudomonadati; phylum Pseudomonadota; class Gammaproteobacteria; order Lysobacterales; family Lysobacteraceae; genus Stenotrophomonas; species Stenotrophomonas sp. Next base: position 106,762 of record NZ_JCACKF010000011.1, on the reverse strand, counting down.
AACCATCGCGGACATTACTCGCAAGCGTTTGCGGGAGGCGAGTGCCAAGATCGGGAAAGCTGGTGATGCGGAGGCTGGCAAAACCGGCTTTCGCGCGTTCAAGCTAGACACCTCTAATATCCGTGCCTGGAATCCGAAACCGGACGATCTGGAAGCCACGCTGTTCGACCATCAGGATCACCTGCTCGAAGGCCGCAGCGAGGCCGATGTGCTTTATGAGCTATTGCTCAAGCTCGGCCTCGACCTGTGCGTGCCCATCGAAAAACGCTGCATCGAAGGGCTTGATGTGCATGCCGTTGGCGGCGGTGTGCTGCTGGCTTGCCTGGCCGAAAAGATCACCCGTGAGCAGGTGGAGTCACTTGCCCAAGGCATCATCGCCTGGCACAAGGAGTTGGCGCCCGCTGGCCCGGCTGGAAAAGAATGCACCTGCGTGTTCCGCGACGGCGCGTTTGTCGACGACGTGGCCAAAACCAATCTCGCCGCCATTCTGGAGCAGCACGGCATCCAGAACGTGCGCAGCTTGTAAGGGAGGGCTCGCCATGAAACTGCACTTCGAGCCCAATCTCGACTACCAGATGCAGGCCATCGAGGCTGTATGCGATCTTTTCCGTGGTCAGGAGGTCTGCCGCACCGAATTCACGGTGACCATGAAATTGCCTGAGGACGCGCAGATGTCATTGGGTGTGGCACAGTCCGACCTTGGCGTTGGCAATCGCTTGACGCTTTTGGACGATGAACTGCTCAAGAACCTCGCGGAAATCCAGTTGCGCGGTGGTCTGCCGCCTTCCAGCTCGCTGACTTCGGGCGACTTCACGGTGGAAATGGAGACCGGCACCGGCAAGACCTATGTGTACCTGCGCTCGATTTTCGAGATGAACAAGCGTTACGGCTTCACCAAGTTCGTGATCGTGGTGCCGTCGGTGGCGATCAAGGAAGGCGTTTACAAGACCCTGCAAGTCACCGAGGAGCATTTCAAGGGGTTGTATGCGGGCGTGCCCTTCGATTACTTCCTGTACGACTCGGCCAAGCCCGGACCGGTGCGCAACTTCGCCACCAGCGCCAACATCCAGATCATGGTGGTGACGGTGGGCGCCATCAACAAGAAGGATGTGAACAACCTCTACAAAGAGAGCGAGAAGACCGGCGGCGAGAAGCCTATTGATCTGATCAAGGCTACCCGGCCGATCATCATCGTGGATGAACCGCAAAGCGTGGACGGCGGCCTGGAAGGCCGTGGCAAGGAAGCACTGGATGCCATGAACCCGCTCTGCACGCTGCGCTACTCCGCCACCCATGTGGACAAGCACCACATGGTGTTCCGCCTGGATGCCGTGGATGCGTATGAGCGCAGGCTGGTCAAGCAGATCGAGGTGGCATCGGCCACAGTAGAGGACGGGCACAACAAGCCTTTCGTGCGCCTGGTGAAGGTGGAGAACAAGCGTGGGCGCATCAGCGCCAAGGTCGAGCTGGATAGACAAGCCGCCACTGGCGTGCAACGGGTGGAGGTGACGGTCAGCGATGGTGACGACCTCCAGCAGAGTGCCTGTGGCCGTGCGATCTACGCCGATTTTCGGGTTGGTGAGATCAGTACGGCCAAGGGCGAAGAGTTCATGGAGCTGCGTTACCCCGGCGGCGAAGTGTTTTTGAAGCCCGGCCAAGCCCACGGTGATGTGGATGCGCTGGCCGTGCAACGCGAGATGATTCGTCGCACGATCAAGGAACACCTGGACAAAGAAAAGCACCTGCGTCCATTGGGCATCAAGGTGTTGAGCCTGTTCTTCATCGACGCGGTGGACAAGTATCGTCAGTACGATGCGGACGGCCAGCCGGTCAAGGGCGTGTATGCACAGATGTTCGAGGAGGAATATCGCCGTGCTGCCAAGTTGCCGGCTTACCAGAGCTTGTTTGCCGAGATCGACCTCGCGTCCGCTGCCGAGGAGGTGCACAACGGCTATTTCTCCATCGACAAGAAGGGCGGCTGGACCGACACCGCCGAGAACAATGCAGGTAACCGGGAGAACGCCGAGCGGGCCTATAACCTGATCATGAGGGAGAAGGAGAAGCTGCTGTCCTTCAGCACGCCGCTAAAGTTCATCTTCTCCCATTCCGCCCTCAAGGAAGGCTGGGACAACCCCAACGTGTTCCAGATTTGCACCTTGCGCGACATTCAGACCGAGCGCGAGCGCCGCCAGACCATTGGCCGCGGCCTACGCCTTTGCGTCAACCAAGATGGCGAGCGGGTGCGCGGTTTCGAGGTCAACACCCTGACTGTGGTAGCTACGGAAAACTACGAACAGTTTGCTGAGAACCTGCAGAAGGAAATCGAGAAAGACACGGGCATCCGCTTTGGCATTGTGGAGCCGCACCAATTTGCCGCCATTGCCGTGACCGGCGCTGAGGGACATGTCGCACCGTTGGGCATGGTGCAATCGAAGGCACTGTGGGAGCACCTGAAAGCTGCCGGACATATCGATGCCAAGGGCAAGGTGCAGGATTCACTGAAAACGGCGCTGAAGAATGGCGTCCTGGGACTGCCGGCCGAGTTTGATGCGCAGAAGGCCCAGATTGCCGAAGTGCTGCGCAGGCTGTCTGGCCGGCTGGACATCAAGAATGCCGATGAGCGCAGGCAAGTGCCGGTGCGCAAGGGCAAAGATGGCAAGGCCGTTTATCTGAGCGACGAGTTCAAGGCACTGTGGGACCGGATCAAGCACCAGACAACGTACCGCGTGCAGTTCGATAACGCCAAGCTGGTGGCGGATTGCATCGCAGCGTTGCAGAAGGCCCCGGTGATTGCCAAGGCACGGCTGCAATGGCGCAAGGCCGACATCTCTATCGGCCAGTCAGGTGTCGCCGCGACAGAGAAGGGGGGCGCGGCGACCGTGGTGCTGGACGAGGCGGATATCGAGCTGCCGGATTTGCTGACCGACCTGCAGGACCGCACCCAGCTCACCCGGCGCAGCCTCGTCAGCATCCTGACGGGAAGCGGCCGCCTTGACGACTTCAAGCGCAATCCGCAGCAGTTCATCGAATTGACCGCCGAAACCATCAACCGCTGCAAGCGCTTGGCCCTGGTCGATGGCATCAAGTACCAGAAGCTGGGTGACCAGCATGTCTATGCGCAGGAGCTGTTCGAGAAGGAAGTGCTCACCGGCTATCTCAAGAACATGTTGCTGGATACACAGAAGTCGGTCTATGAGCATGTGGTATACGACTCGACCACCGAACGCGACTTCGCCGATGGGCTGGAGAAGAACGACGCCATCAAGCTCTACGCCAAGCTGCCAGGCTGGTTCAAAGTGCCCACGCCGCTGGGTACCTACAACCCCGATTGGGCCGTGTTGGTAGAAGAAGACGGAACTCAGCACCTGTACTTTGTGGTGGAAACCAAGAGCAGCCTGTTCACCGATGACCTGCGCGACAAGGAAAGCGCCAAAATCGAATGCGGCAAGGCGCATTTCACTGCGCTGGGGGTTGGGGAGAACCCAGCCCGGTATGTGGTTGCGCGCTCGGTTGGTGATCTTTTGACCGAAGCGGCAAAGGGCTAGTATTTCGCTGCCACGCAAGGGATCAGAAAGGTCGATTAGTATGCGTCTCAAGCGTCCTTCGATGGATGCTTGAGACGCTGATTCTCTAGCTGCTGGACTGGAAGAATGAGCGTTACAGGCCTGAATCTAACCTGGATCGAATGCTATTTGTCGACGGGTCTTAGTGTCTTGGAAGCGCACTAGCCACGTCCCGGCGGCTGTTAGTCTGGTCGAATTTCCCGACAAGCCCACTCAACCAACCCCCGGCAAGCCAGAAACAACCCATCAACCACTCCTTCATCCAAATGCCGCTCCGGCTCCGCTGCCACACGGCAGCGATCCGCCGCGTGCAGCAGCTCCAGGACCGTCAGCGCCCCCACCATCGCGCGCTCGCTCCGCGCCAGGCTCACGCGGCGGCCGGGTGACACATCGGTTTCTGGCCACGGATGCCCATCAGCCCCCTCGCAACCGCGCATGCGCTTGAGGATGCCGAGCAAGGAGTTCAGGTCGGGCAGGGGAGTGTCGTCGTTGATGGGCTCAACAACGGTGTACGAGGTGAAGGTATCGGATTCGTTCATGGCGTCGGCTTCCGTGGCTGTGCTTAACAGCGCCACCGCAAAGAGGTGGCGGACGGTGCGGGTTCCAAACCGGGACAGACAGTTGTCAATAACCGGCGGGTCCGAAGACCCCCACGCACCGTCCGCCATAAAGGCCGACGGATTGCCCGCCGGCACCGGTTAAGGACGGTGCCGACGGGCAAGCGTAAACAACTATCTGTCTCGGGTTTGGACGCCCGCTGCCACCCGTTGTCGGTGGCGCGCCATGGTGTTTACGCAGCCGCTTCGAATGCCAATAGAAATTCGCTAAGGAATCTCTGAATCCGAGAGCGAAGAACTATTGTTGCACGCACCATTCGTGCAGCACGCGACGCCAGCAGACGCATTCGCGCAGCTACTCTGTTAGTTGCGAACCAAAGTGGCGTAATCGCCCTTGCCACAAGCGAATAGCGCGACAGCCTTCTTTGCAACAGTTCTTAATTCGCACCGAGTGGCAACGGCGCGCGGCCAGCCGCACGCGCCCAAAAGCGGTTCAAACCCGACATCGCCAGTGCGCCTCGCGGCCTCAACAAGTGCGATCCTCAGCCGCATTCCCCACCAGCAACTCAATCATCGCCCGTGCCGCCGCCGACTGCCGCCGATGCGGCGCATAGATCACCGAGAACGGCCTTGACCGCCCTCGCAGCTGCGGCAGCACTTCCACCAGCTGCCCGCGCTGCAGTCGCTCGCGCACGATGAACTCATAGCTCTGGCAGATGCCAATACCCTGTTCGGCCAGCGACACCACGCCCAGCACATCGTCGGAGGTCTCGATGGACGAACGCGGCAGCCAGTCCACGTCGCGTCCACCGTCGCGGAAGATCCACGGCGCCAGCCGCCCGGTGCGCGGCCTCACAAACGGCAGGCACAGGTGCTGCTGCAGGTCGTCCAGCGTCTGCGGCGTGCCGCGGCGCTGCAGGTAGTCCGGCGCGGCCACCAGCAACAGCGGCGCGTCTTCCAGCTTTCGCGCCACCAGCCCACTGTCCGGCAGCTGGCCCAGGCGGATGGCCAGGTCGAAGCCTTCGGCCACCAGGTCCACATTGCGGTTCGTGATGTTCAGTTCCACCTGTACCTGCGGGTACTGCTGCGCAAAGCGCGCCAGCACGGGCGGCAGCCGGTAGTGGCCATAGGTGGTGGGCACGCTCAGGCGCACGCGGCCGGCCAGCGCGCCGTCCTGGGCCAGTACGTCGCGCTCGGCGTCGTCCAGCAGGCCGAAGGCGGTGCGCACCTGTTCCAGATAGAGCCGCCCGGCGTCGGTCAGGCCCACGCGGCGGGTGGTCCGCTGCAGCAGCTGTCGGCCCAGCCGCGCTTCCAGGCGGGTGACCGCGCGGCTCAGCACCGAGGGCGTGGTGGACAGCGCCACCGCGCCAGCGGTGAACGAGCCGTGCTCGACCACCGCCAGGAACACCTCCACATCGCCCAGGTAGTCGAACTTGCGGCTCATTTGGCTCTCCGGGGAACAGATGTTTTGCGATGGGGCCAATTTATCGCCGCTGGGGCGATGAATAAAGTGGCGGCCATTCCCCAATAGGAGCTACCCCATGAACCTGATGACCCGGCTGGCCGCAGCGCTGGCCCTGACCCTGGCCGCCAGCGGCGCGCAGGCCGCCAACGTGCTGGTGGTGCTGTCCGACGAGAACCACCTGGACCTGAAGGGCGGCAAGGTGCTGTCCACCGGCTTCTATCTCAACGAGCTGATGCAGCCGGTGAAGCTGCTGCTGGACGCGGGCCACGAAGTGACCTTCGCCACGCCGCAGGGGCGGGCGCCGACGGTGGATGCGTCTTCGGTGACGCCGGCCTACTTCGGCAACGACGCCGCGCAGCTGAAGCTGCACAAGGATCTGCTGGAGAAGCTGGCGCTGACCTCGCCGACGGCCTCGCCGGTGGTCAGCCTGGCGCGCATCGAGCAGCAGGGCTACGCGCGTTTCGATGCGGTTTACATTCCCGGTGGCCACGCGCCGATGCAGGACCTGCTGAAGAGCCCGGCGCTGGGCCGGCTGCTGGCCGACTTCCATCAGCGCAGCAAGACCACCGCGCTGGTCTGCCACGGACCGATCGCGCTGCTGTCCACGCTGCCGGATGCGGCGGGTTTCGTGGCGAAGCTGGAGGCGGGTGGGATGCCGGCCGCGCCGAAGTGGATCTACAGCGGCTACCAGATGACGGTGATCAGCAACCAGGAAGAAGAGCAGGCCAAGCCGCTGCTGGGCGGCGGTGAGATGAAGTTCTACCCGCAGACGGCGCTGCAGCAGGCGGGGGCGAAGTTCAGCAGCAATACCACGCCGTGGACCGGGCATGTGGTGGTGGACCGCGAGCTTATTACCGGCCAGAACCCGGCCTCGGCGCTTGAGGTGGGGCAGCGGTTGGTGGAGCGGTTGAAGTAAGGGGGCTACGAAGCAGGGTGCCGGCCTTGTGGGCCGAGGGGGCCAGCGCCTCGGCCTGTCTGTGGAGGTGCCAGCGTGGTCGGCAGAGCGGGCATCAGCCCTTCGCGAGCGCTGCCCCTGACAGATCTTCAATCTGGGAAAGCGCGTGACGCGTCGCGGCCCAATCGCCGGCGTGCCTGATTGCTACGCCTCCGGCCGCTGTCCAGGCGTCACAGTTCTCTTTGAAATCATCGATCAGAACATCGCCCGGCTGGTGCATGAAGAGCGGCTTGTGCCTCCCGCCAAGCACAGGCAGCACCAGGCAGGTCGCCGACAGGTGTTCGCGAACCCACAGCCGCTTCTGGATGGCAGCGAGCGGATAGTTTGATTTCGGGCAGGCGGTGAGAATCACCGGGTTCAAGTGGTGGATGCTGTGGAAAAACTCCACTGCACCTTGCATCGGCGGAAGGTCGCGGAAGAATGACGGGTGGTTGTTGATGTGCCCCCACATTTCATCGTCGGCAAGCACGCGGTGGTCCAGGCCAAACACGGCGGGGAATGCCGCGTCGAAGTCGGCCATGACACCATCAAGGTCTACGTAGATGGTGCGTCTGGATGCACTCGATCCATCTGTGCACCGCTTCGCATGCGGGCCCATCATCGGTTTCGACTCCACATCATCAGCGTTCATTAACGCGTTCTCCTCTCAAGAGTGGGCTTTCTTCTTCATCGGTTCCCCAGTAGCGGGGCAAAGTGCTTGGTGATTGCGACAGATATGGCAGCAATCGCGATGCTGCCGGCGTCGGTCCAGGGCGAAAGAGTGATGGCCTGCAACCCCGCCAATGCGGAACGCCAGAGTGCCTTTTGAGTCCATCAGGCGCTGTTGCAGCGGAACGGTGCACCGCGCCGTAACAACACAATACGGGCACCGCCAACCAGAATTGAAACTGAGATGGGCATCGCCTCACGGCGATGCCGCCCGGCAGATGCCGTAATCGGCACGCTTGAAATGCGGTATATATCGCGGCGATTCTTCAAAGGCGTGCCGAGTGGCTGCTCTGGCCGTTGCCCAAGACGCATGGCCCCAGCCACTGGCTCATCTCGCGAACCAAGGAGCAATCTGGCGCGCTGGTGATTGGATAATCCCAACGCGCTACGGAAAGGCCGAACGGGGATATGCCTGTGGCGCTCGTTCCAGACTGATCCAGGAACGTCACTGAACATGCATGTCCAAGCGCACTCAATATATCACGCCGACCAGCGCCAGCGGCTTGAACCCGCTCGATCTCCAGCAGTTTGATTGGGCAGGGCAAGGCTGGCATGGCACCATGATGGGCTGGCCTCGTCCTTCCGGCCGGGGCCGTTTTCCCAGGGAAGCCCACCAACACGACATGCGAACGTCCATCCTCTTCACCTTCTCCGCCCTGTGCCTTGGTCTGCTGTCCGGCTGTGCCAGTGGCCCGGAGGAGCACGCCTCAAGCCGCGAGATCACCAGTGCGTTCGTGGCCGACGACGGCCAGCTGTACCTGTTGCCGCGCTATGACGAGCCGATGCGCTTCAATGCCGCGCCGTTCCGCGAGTACCGCGCGCTGATGGATAGCCCGCTGCGCGAGGCGGTGGCCTGCGCGCAGATGTACTTCCATGAAGACTGGCGCGACCCGGCCAACAAGGCCAAGGTGCACGGCAGCTATGCGCTGCTGCTGCGGCCGGAGCAGGTGACGGCGGAACAGGCCGCGCAGTTCAAGCTGGAGCGGATTGAGGTGCTCCCGCGTGAGGCCAAGGCCGTGGAGGAGCGGGCGCGCTACTACCTGCCGATGGACCGGACCCGTTACGCGCTGGCGTTTGACCGCGCCTGCAATCTTTCAAGGAAGGGCGGCAGCTATTACAGCGCGCTGTTCGAGGGCGACGGCGAGCGGGTGCAGTTGCCGGATGCTGCGGCGCTGGCAGAGAAGGGGAAGCTGGCACAGCCGATCAATGCACGGGCCCAGCGGATCCTGCCGGAGAGGGAGGACAGGCCGGGTGTGGGTTCGGCGGCGGGCAAGGTGCTGGGCGCCGCGTTGATCCCTGTGGCGGTTCCGGTGTTTGTGCTGAGCTTGCCGTTCCTGGGGCCGGATCATTGGAAGTGAAAAGGCGTTGAGGGAGAGCCATCCACGCGTGGCGTGGATCTACTTGGGTATCGCCTGAAAGTTCATCCTGGAGATCTGTGTGCCCAGCACGCTGGAAACTGTTTTGAAGACCGTAGGTTTCATTGTCCTCGCGGCACTTCCGTTGGTGATCCTCTGGTTCACCCTTCGGCGAATGTCAGCAACTGCTCGCTCGTCCGTGAAATCGGGGCTGCGTTTGGATCCCCCTCGCCGGATCTCCGGTACATCCATGACCTTGGTGATGGTGGATGGGAAAGAGGATCGCGAGCACTACTTCTTTGATACAGAATCCTTCTACCTGCGGCGGGGCCCGGTGCCTACGGCCGTTCCGCTCTCGCAGATCACCTCGGTCACACGAACGTCCGACAGGATCTACGGGCGCTATGTCTGGCAGGTGTGCTTCAGCAAGGCATCGGGCAGAAAATGCGTGACGTTCACCAATAACCTGACGCTGTTCAACCGCGATTTCCTGCTGTTCCTGGAGGCGGTGCGGAAGGCCAATCCACTGGCGACTGTGGATCAGGCGGGTCTGTTCTTCTGATTGCGCGGGGACATCAGCGGCGCTGATTGGCAAATGGAGGGGCCAGGGGGGCGGGTTGCCTTGGACACGGTGCTGGGCGATTCAGTCGTGCGGGCGTTGAGGGAGTGAATCCACGAATGGCGTGGATCTACTGGCACCTCTGCCTGCCGCCAGCCACACAGCTTGCCCGCCAGTGCTCCCAGGTCTTGCCATCGATGCCGGCCTTCAGCGCAATGCCCTGCAGCTCGGCCCAGTTCCTCGGCGACGGCGCGGCCAGCAGCCCGCGCATGAAGGCCTGCATCTTCGCCTCACCCACTTGCTTTTCCAGCGAGAGCAACAGCAAGGGGGCATAGACGTAGCGATACATCTCGCCCAGATCGGAGCTGCCGTCGATGGCATCGAATGCGGGCAGCGGCTTGTCCTGCGTGTCGATGGCCGATTGCAGTCGCGCAATATAGCGATCGGCCGCGGCATCGCCACTGATCTCACGCAGCGCCTTGATCGACAGGAACTCGGCGCTGGACTCCAGCAGCACCCAGAAATACGGCCCCTGCGGACGGTTCAGTGTGCCGAAATAGTAATGGCCCATTTCGTGTGCGATGTACTGCACGCGCCGCTCGGCCTGCTCGCCCCCGGCCTGCAGCGAGTCGGCCACATTGCCGATGCTGCCGCTCATGGCGATGGTCGGCCAGGTGGCAAAGCCCCATTCGCTGCCTTCGCGGTCGCGCTCGATCTGGTTGAGCGTGACCATGCGCAGGAAGGTGGGGCGGTCGGCCAGCGGCGCGCCCATGTAGCGGCTGTGCACGTCGGCAACCTTCTGCACCGTGCTGGACAATGCATCGACCTTGGCCGTGGGCAGGGTCTCGTTGAGGATGGTGACCTGCGCAGTGCGGGTGATCGGGCCGCTGCCGCCGAACAGCAGGATCGGTCGGGCGGTGTCGCTGCGGAATCGCCCCTGCGCGCCTTCGATGGCCGGGCTGCCGTTGAGATACAGGAAGCGGCAGCCGGCGCAGTCCACCTGCAGGTCGTAGCGGCTCTCGCTGCTGCGCACGCGCGCCTTGGGATCGAACGCCTGCGGCAGCCATGCGGACTGCTCGGTGAAGCGGGCGCTGTCGCCGTTGAAGGCCATCATGCCCTTGAAGTCGCCCAGGGCATCGTGCTTCGGGTACAGCGGGAACGCGCCCACATACTGCACGCAGAGCGCGGCGGCGGGCTCTGCCAGGGTATAGACACGCGCTTCGCCATCCACACCCGGGTCGTACCAGCCATCGAACCCTACCGGCTTGCCGTCATCGTCGGAGACCCGCGCGACGTTCAGACCGGCGTTGAGTACGAACGCGCCCCTTGATTCGGCTGGGAGGTTGGACATGCAGACCTCGCCCTCGACGCGGCCACTGGCAATGTCCAGCCGCACGCTGCCGGTGGTGAGCGGTGTGGCCGGTTGTGCGGCCGGTGCGGCCACGCTGGTAGCGGGAGCGAGCAGCGCGATCAGGGCGGCAGGCAGTAGGGCGTTGCAGGGGTTCATCGGGCCATCCTTGGGTGGATGGCGTTGACTATAGGGCCAACATCGATGGACGCGGAGAGCCTTCTGGTCACCCGGTCTTGTGGGGCTGGCGCAACGCCCTGGCCTGGTGCAGGCATACTGTCAGCCGGGCGAACGGATGCCCGCAAACAGGAAGGAAGCCTGCGCCATGACGAACATGCCAACCCAGCTCACAACTGACTTCGATGCGGTGCTCGACCGTGGTGACATTGCCGAGGCGCGGCGGCTGTTGGCTCCGCAGCTTGCAAGCGGCTGTGCCGAAGCGCTGTTCCTCTCTTCCTCGATGCCTGTGGGGGAGGACCACGCCCATGCCGAGGCGGACAGCTTCGCGACCCTCAAGCAGGCCGCAGAGAAGGGCTATATGCCGGCGATCCATGCGGTAGGGCTGTGCCTGCTGACCGGTGACCGCGTCGAGCAGGACTTCATGCGGGCGGCCGCGCATTTTGAGCGGGCATCGGAGGCCGGCTATCCGTCGGCCATGTACGAGTTTGGCCTGGCGCTGTTCCATGGCAAGGGTGTCCCCAGCGACGTGCCACGTGCGGTGTACCTGATCCGCGCTTCGGCGCAGGCTGGGAATGAGTACGCCAGGGAGTTCCTGCTGGCGTACTCGTTGGACGTGGGCACATAGGAGGAGGGTGCGGAGGCCGATAACGCTACACTGGCGTCCTACCCCCGATGGAAGCTCACCCATGTTCAGTGGCAAGGTTGCGGTGGTCACCGGCTCCACCAGCGGTATCGGTCTTGGCATTGCGACCGCGCTGGCCCGGCAAGGCGCGGACATCGTGCTGAACGGCTTCGGCGATGCGGCGGAAATCGAACGCATCCGTTCCAAACTGGAAGCCGAGTTCGGCGTGCGCGTGGCGCATGACGGCGCCGACCTTTCCCATGGCGAGGCGGTGCGCGGGATGATCGATCGCGCCGTCGCGACGATGGGCCGCATCGACATCCTGGTAAACAACGCGGGCATCCAGCACACCGCGTCGATCGAGGAATTCCCGGTCGAAAAGTGGGATGCGATTCTGGCGCTGAATCTCTCGGCGGTGTTCCATGCAACGGCGGCGGCCTTGCCCCACATGAAGCAGCAGGGCGCCGGCCGCATCATCAACATTGCGTCGGTGCACGGGCTGGTGGGCTCGGTGAACAAGTCGGCCTACGTGGCGGCCAAGCATGGCGTGGTGGGGTTCACCAAGGTGACCGCGCTGGAGAATGCGGGTACGGGCATTACCGCCAATGCGATCTGCCCGGGCTGGGCGCGGACGGCGCTGGTCGAGCAGCAGATCACCGCGTTGGCCGAGCGCGAAGGCACGGATCAGGAGTCCGCCGCGCGTGCGCTGCTGGCTGAGAAGCAGCCGTCGTTGCAGTTTGTGACGCCCGATCAGCTGGGTGAGATGGTGGTGTTCCTGGCTTCGGACGCTGCGGCGCAGATCACCGGCACGGCGCTGCCGGTGGATGGGGGATGGACGGCGCGCTAGCTGGCTAGCTGCGCTTTGCGCTGCAACATCGGCAGTGCCACGAGTGTGGCGAGAATGGTGAACAGCACCAGCGACGAACCTACCGTGCCGAAGCCCAGGCCGCCCTTTTCCAGCGGCTTGGTGAGCAGGTCGCCGAAGGTGGCGCCGAACGGGCGGGTGAGCACGAAGGCGATCCAGAACAGGATGACCCGGTTGATGCCCTTGATGCGGCTGGCCAATGCGGTGAGCGCGATGAGGCTGCCGATCAGCAGCGCGCCACCGGTGAAGCCCAGTCCGGAATCGTCGGCGAGGAAGTCGCCCAGCGCGGTGCCGAGCGTGTTGGAGAACAGCACGGCGGTCCAGTAAAAGCCTTCGGCGCGGCGCGATGCGATGTTGCTGACCGAGATCGACTTTTCCGACATGCGCCAGGCCAGCAGCACCAGCGCCAGGCAGCCGGCCAGCAGACTGGCGCCGGTGGCGTAGCCCAGGCCGAGCGTGCGGTCGATCAGGTCCGACAGGGTCGTGCCGGCGGTGCTGGTGGCCAGCACCACCGACCAGAACAGCACCGGATGGAAGCGCCGCGCCGACACCTGCATGCCCAGCAGGCCGGCAAAGATCGCCAGCAGGATGGCCGAGCTGGCCACGTAGCCGAGGTTGAGCGTCATCGACAGCAGGTCACCCGCAGTCTCGCCGAGGGTGGTGGCGGCGATCTTCATCACCCAGAAACCGAGGGTGACCGCCGCCACTTTGCTGTGCAGGGAATCTGCGTCTGAAGCGCGCATCGAACGTCGCCTGGGGAGCCCGCGGGTGATGCTGTGGCGGGCGGCGTCGGAGTGCAGTCGGAACCAGGTTTGGCGAGGGTGAGCGTGGGGGCGGCGTTCAGCCGGCGCTGGCGGGGGCCGAAAGGCGCGGCAGCAGGGCGCCCCAGTCGGCCACGAAGCAGCCGTCGCGGCCGCGGTTGCATTCGGTGATCCACGCGTCCAGCGATTCGCTCTGTGCGCGGTAGGCGCTGACATCGCCCAGGACGGCGAAGTGCAGGCGGTAGTTCACCAGCATCTGCAGCCATTGCCCGGCCATGCCGGAGCGCAGCTCGAAGAAGTCTGCCGAAAGGCGCTGCACCGGCACGGCGATCCACTCGGCCTGGTGCCCAAGGGCATCGCCGACCAGGTCGTGCAAGGCGTTGCCATCCAGCAGCGGGCCTGTATCGGCGCTGCGCAGGACGCGGGTGCTGCCGATCTGTTCGAGATGTGTGTGCATGGTGCGCTCTGAAGTCCGCATCGTCCGCCCAGTATGGCCATGGGAGAGGCCGACAGTAAGCAGATGCAGCATGAATCTGGCGAACGAACGCGCTAGGCTGCGCCGGGCGCCCGCACGAGGCGGGTTCACGATACCGGGGAAGGGCATGGCAGGGTGGAGGAGTCGTTCGTTGTTGAGCGCGGTGCTGGTGTGTTCTGGCCTGCCGGTTGCAGCCGCCGAGCTGTGCACGGTCAGTGCCTACGGTGACGGGCAGGGCAACATCGTGGTGCTGGGCGCACCCGCTGCGGCGCCGGCCACAGGCCAGCGCTATCTGATGCTGGACGGGCGACGTGGCGCCACCGGTGATGCCAACGCGCAGGTGAGCTGCAGCGACGATGTGGTCAGCTTCAGGTCGCCTGCGGGAGCGACGCAGCGCTGGCAGCGACTGCCGACCCGCGATACCGAGACGACCTTCAGCAGTGCCGGAACAAAACTGGCCGGGCAGCTGATCGAACCAGCCGGTCCGGCCGACCCCAAACGGCCGTTGGTGGTGCTGGTGCACGGCTCGGAACGCACGATGGCGGTGGCGGCGATCTACCAGCGCATGCTGGTGGCGCAGGGTATTTCGGTGTTCGCTTACCAGAAGCGTGGCACCGGCGATTCGGAAGGCGAGTACACACAGAACTTCGAGCTGCTGGCCGACGACGCGGCGGCGGCGCTTGCCAAGGCGCGCGAACTGGCGAGAGGCCGGTTCGGCCGCGCCGGCTACTTCGGTGGCAGCCAGGGCGGGTGGATCGCACCGCTTGCGGCGACGCGCTCGCAGGCGGATTTCGTGGCGATCGGTTTCGGGCTGGTGGTGTCGCCGATCGAGGAGGACCGCGAGCAGCTGTTCGACGAGGCACGCCGCATGCAGCTGGATGCAACGGCGATGAAGCAGGTCGGCCAGCTTTCAGACGCGACCGCGCAGTTGATGCGCACGCATTTCAATGAAGGGTTCGAGGCGCTGGCGAAGGTGCGTACGCAGATCGGTGCCGCACCGTGGGCAAAGAACATCAGCGGCGAATACAGCGGCGACATGCTGCGCATGAGTGACGCTGACCTGCGCCGGATCGGTCGCGCGCGATTCGACAACCTGGAACTGATCTGGGACTACGACGCCGAGGCCGCGCTGCGCCGCCTGAAGGTGCCGTTGCTGTGGGTGCTGGCCGAGCAGGACCACGCCGCGCCGATTGCCGCCACGCGTTCGATCCTGTCGCGCCTGCGCGCGTCGGGGCAACCGATCGACACCTACCTGTTCCCGGATACCGACCACGGCATGGTCGAGTTCCGCACCGATGCCGAGGGCAACCGGGTGTCGACACGGATCACCGACGGCTACCTGCGCCTGCTGGCCGATTGGATCAAGCAGGATGTGCATGGCAGTTATGGACGTTCGCGCAGATTGAGCGATTGACCGGCCAGGGAGCGCTGGCGGCGGATGGCGCTCCGCCGCCGATTGCGGCACGACTCAGTTCGGCTTCGCAAACACATCCAGCCCCTTGCCCGTCTCCAGCAGCGACTTCAGGCTGGACAGCACGATCGGCCAGCCCTGGCGGATGCCGGTATCCATGCCGCTGCCGGGTTCCAGTTCCTCATGGGTAACCGTCAGCCGCACCATGTCCTGGTAGGGCACGATGTCGAAGGTGACGCGGCTGTAGGCAGCGGGATTGTCGGCCTGCGAGGCGGCGGCCCAGGTGATGACCAGGCGCGAGGGCGGGGTGCTCTCCACCACTTCGCCGACCAGCTCGACCGAGCGCGTTTCATTTGCACGCACGTGCTGCCAGCGCGAGCCCGGTTTCCAGTCCGAGACGTTCTCGTGGCCCCAGTAGCGACTGGCGATCTCGGGGCGGGTGATGGCCTCGAACACCTTCTGTGGCGTGGACGCGATATAGATCACGTGGATGAAGCGGGTTGACTCTGCAGACATCGTCATTCTCCTTCCAGTTCGCGTTTCAGGTCATGCAGCAGGCTCAGGCGCTGCTGCTCGAACTTGCGTACCCAGCGTTCGTAGACTTCATGCAGGGGGACCGGGTTGATGAAGTGCAGCTTCTCGCGGCCACGGCGCACGGTGCTGATCAGGTTGGCGTCTTCCAGCAGGCCCAGGTGCTGGGTGACCGATTGCCGGGCCATCTCCAGGTGTTCGCACAGCTGGCCCAGCGTCTGCCCGTTGTCCTTGCAGAGCAGATCCAGCAGCGTCCGGCGCGTGGGATCGGCCAGTGCCTTGAACACCTTGTCTGCGTCGCGTACGTGGTCTACCGCCATGGGGAGGTCTTCAATTCCAGTTGTCGATCCTGACGTCGTGTGGGTTGGGCTGGCCCTTGCCGGTTTCCAGCAGTGCCTTCAGGCTCATCAGGAACACCGCCCACTTGGTGCTGCAGTGGGAGGTGAACTCGACACGTTCCTTCCAGCCTTCGTGCGTGAACAGCACGATGCAGTAGTCGCCTTCCTGCTTCAGCGCGAAGCGCGCGTGGGTGCCGATCCATTCGGCGGGGCCGGCGTGGAACCGCCACAGCACGAGCTCGCCTGGAACAAGCTGCTCAAGCTTCATCTCCATGGCGCCGATTTCCTGGCCGTTGTTGGTGAAACGGACCTTGACCGTGCCGCCGGCTTCGCGGTCGCCGTGCGCGTCTTCGGCCCACCAGGCGGCCACGCCTTCGGGGGTGGCCAGCGCCTGGTACACCTGGCTTGCGGGGGCCTTGATGCCGACCCTGTGTGCGATATCCACCATTGCAGTTTCCTCGCGATGGGCTGGCAGGCGCCGCCCTCGAGTGGACTATATGCAGGTAAATGCCTGCATGTCAAACCCGCCACGAACGCCCGGGCGTGGTAGTGCCGGCCGCTGGCCGGCATCCCGGTGGCGTTGGGTGCGTGCAGTTGCCGGCCAGCGGCCGGCACTACCGGGGCGATGGCTCAGTTCTCCGCGTCCTGAAGGGCGGCATGCAGTTTGTCGGTGATCCGCTGCAGTGCGGCACGATCATCCGCGGAGAGATGGTCGAGAAAATACCGGCGGACACCGGCGGCGTGTACCGGCCGTGCCGCGCGCAGCTGCGCGTGACCTTCTGTGGTCATGCGGATCACTACGACGTTTTCGCTGTCGGTATCGCGTTCGATCAGGCCACGGCCCGCCATGCGGGTCAGCTGGTGCGAGAGGCGCGTCTTGTCCCATTCCAGGTAGTCCAGCAGTTCGCGCTGGCGGCGGCAGCGATCCTTGGACTGGTTCAGCTCCATCAGCACGATGAAGTCGGCCCTTGAGAGCCCGGTGCTACGGGTGATGTCCTGGACGATGCGGCCGGAGGTGATTTCTGCCATGCGCCGGAAGCCGCGCCAGGCGGCCCATTCGTCGGGTGTGATGCTGGGGGAGGTCATGGCCGAACGTTGCCGGGCAAGGGTTGACATGTCAACCCTTGCGGCATACGGTTGACGTATCAACTCACCTGGATCGCGCCATGCAGCACCCTCCTCGTATTGCCGTCATCGGCGCAGGCCCCGCTGGCCTCACCGCTGCGCTCATCCTGCATCGCGGCGGTCACCCCGTGAGCGTGTACGAGGGCGAAGCATCCGGGCAGCAGCGCACACAGGGCGGCACGCTGGATCTGCACGACGATTCCGGGCAGGTGGCGCTGCAGCGCGCGGGCCTGCTGGAGGCCTTCCGTGCGGTCGCACGGCATGAGGGGCAGGAGGCGCGGATGGGCGACCCGTGGTCCGGGGAGATCACCACCGGCGGGTTCGGGCCGGAAGGGAGCAAGGACAAGCCGGAGATCGACCGCGGCGACCTGCGCCAGCTGCTGCTGGACGCGCTGCCGGCGGACACGGTGCAGTGGGGCCACAGCCTGACCGCGCTGGTATCTGCACAGGCGAACGGGCACGGCCTGCGATTCGCCAACGGCGTGCAGCGCGAGGCGGACATCGTGATCGGTGCCGATGGTGCGTGGTCGAAAGTGCGCGCGGCCTTGAGTACGTGCCAGCCGGTGCCCACCGGCATTACCTTCTTCGAAGGTTGGATCGCACAGCCTGCTGCGGACATCGCAGCGATGGTCGGGCAGGGCAGCCTGTTCTGCTTTGGCGGCGAGGAGGCCTTGTTCGTGCAACGCAACAGCCGCGATCGGCTCTGCGTGTATGCGGCGCTGAAGCGCTCTTCCGAGTGGCTTGATGCGCAGATCGCGCAGCACGGCATACGGACGCTGGTGACAGGCTGCTATACCGGGTGGGCCACGAACCTTCGGCGCCTGCTGGAGGCCTGCACGGACTTCGTGCGGCGGCCGATCTACAGCCTGCCAGCGGATTTTTGCTGGACCCCGCGCGATGGCGTGACCTTGATCGGCGATGCGGCGCATCTGATGCCTCCGGTGGGCGTGGGCGTGAACCTGGCGATGCTGGACGCGTCGGATGTGGCGATGGCGTTGTGCGCGCGGCCGGATGCGATCAGCGCGATGCGCGACGCCGAAGTGCTGGTGCGTGAACGCGCCCGCGCCCTGATGCCGGATGCGATCGAGGGGTTCCAGCGCTGGTTCATTGCCGGAGGGGATGCTCCACGCGGTTGATGAAGCATCGAGTCTGTACGCACCTGCGACACTGGGAACAGCAGCAGATTCCTGGCGGCGCGCTGGAAGTCACATGGACTTCCGACTGCTTTGGTCCGGTACAGGTGGCCACGCTGGGGTACGCGCTAGACTGGTTGAACCGGCCGATGCTCCCCCTGTTTTCCAGGGTTGGGGAGCGTGGTATGACAGGAGCGGAACGCATGACTGAAACCGGAAAGGACGCCTTGAACATCCGCCGCGCCAGCGCGGCCGATGCCCCTGCAGTGTTGGGGCTCTTTGACGAGGTGATCGAGTGGTTCGTGTCGATCGGCAATGTGCAGCAATGGGGCAGCGAACCGTGGTCGACGATGCCGCGCCGGATTGCCCAGGTCACCGAGGCGTGTGCACTGCCAGGCGCATGGGTGGCGCAGAACGAGCAGGGCGACGTGCGGGCGTTCCTGGCACTGGGCGAGTCGATGCCCTATGTGCCGGCGCCCACCGGGCCGGAGCTGTATGTGCGGGTTCTGGTGGCCTCGCGTGATGTGCGCGTGCGTGGCATCGGCCGCCGACTGATGGCGTTTGCCGACGAGCAGGCGCGCGCTGCCGGTGTCGACCATCTGCGTGTGGACTGCTACGCCGGAGGCAGCGGCGACCTGGTGCGCTTCTATGAATCCTGCGGGTATACGCGCATCGCGCCGTTCAACGTGGACGGCTGGCCAGGCATGCTGTTGGGAAGGACGCTCTGACGCGGCTGCGTCATTCCGTCGCAGCCTGCGCGCAGGAAACGATACATCGGATCGGCGCTAGAGTAGGGTCATGACCTGCATCGGATGGCTGTGTCATTCCGCTGCCGGTTCCTGATGACCCCTCCAGGAAGGTGCAACGCATGTATTACAGCAGTGGCAACTACGAAGCTTTCGCGCGCCCGCGCAAGCCGGCCGGTGTGGATGGCAAGCGCGCCTGGTTTGTGGGCTCGGGCCTGGCCTCGCTGGCCGGCGCCGCGTTCCTGGTGCGCGACGGGCGCATGGCCGGTGAACGCATCACCATCCTTGAACAGCAGCAGATTCCTGGCGGCGCGCTGGATGGCCTGAAGGTGCCGGAGAAGGGCTTCGTGATCCGCGGCGGCCGCGAGATGGAAGACCACTTCGAGTGCCTGTGGGACCTGTTCCGCTCAATTCCGTCGCTGGAGATTGAAGATGCCAGCGTGCTGGACGAGTTCTACTGGTTGAACAAGGACGACCCGAACTATTCGCTGCAGCGTGCCACCATCAATCGCGGCGAAGATGCGCACACTGATGGCCTGTTCACGCTGACCGAGCAGGCCCAGAAGGACATCATCGCGCTGTTCCTGGCCACCCGGAAGGAGATGGAGAACAAGCGGATCGACGAGGTGCTGGGCCGCGACTTCCTGGACAGCAACTTCTGGCTGTACTGGCGCACCATGTTCGCGTTCGAGGAATGGCATTCGGCGCTGGAGATGAAGCTGTACCTGCATCGCTTCATCCACCACATCGGCGGCCTGCCGGATTTCTCGGCGTTGAAGTTCACCCGGTACAACCAGTATGAATCGCTGGTGCTGCCGCTGGTGAAGTGGTTGCAGGAGCAGGGCGTGGTGTTCCAGTACGGCACCGAGGTGACCGACGTCGACTTCGATCTGCAGCCGGGCCGCAAGCAGGCCACGCGTATCCACTGGATGCGTGATGGTGTAGCCGATGGCGTGGATCTGGGCGCGGATGATCTTGTTTTCATGACAATCGGTTCGCTGACCGAAAACTCGGATAATGGCGATCACTACACCGCGGCGCGTTTGAACGAAGGACCGGCGCCGGCCTGGGACCTGTGGCGTCGCATCGCCGCGAAGGATGCGGCGTTCGGTCGCCCGGACGTGTTCGGCGCGCATATCCCGCAGACCAAGTGGGAATCGGCGACAGTGACGACGCTGGATGCGCGCATTCCGGCTTACATCCAGAAGATCGCCAAGCGCGACCCGTTCAGTGGCAAGGTAGTGACCGGCGGCATCGTCAGCGTGCGCGACTCGCGCTGGCTGATGAGCTGGACGGTGAACCGCCAGCCGCATTTCAAGAACCAGCCCAGGGACCAGATCGTGGTCTGGGTGTACTCGCTGTTTGTGGATACGCCGGGCGACTATGTGAAAAAGCCGATGCAGGAGTGCACCGGCGAGGAGATCACCCGCGAGTGGCTGTACCACCTGGGCGTGCCGGTGGAAGAGATTGATGCGCTGGCCGCGACCGGTGCGAAGACGGTGCCGGTGATGATGCCGTACATCACGGCGTTCTTCATGCCACGCCAGGCCGGTGACCGCCCGGACGTGGTGCCGGACGGTGCGGTGAACTTCGCCTTCATCGGCCAGTTTGCCGAATCGAAGCAGCGCGACTGCATCTTCACCACCGAGTATTCGGTGCGCACGCCGATGGAAGCGGTGTACACCCTGCTGGGGATCGAGCGCGGCGTGCCGGAGGTGTTCAATTCCACGTATGACGTGCGCTCGCTGCTGGCCGCCACCGGCCGCCTGCGCGATGGCAAGGAACTGGATATTCCCGGGCCTGCGTTCCTGCGCAATCTGCTGATGAACAAGCTGGACAAGACCCAGATCGGTGGCCTGCTGCGCGAGTTCAAGCTGGTGCAGGAAGACTGAGCGGGCAGGGGGAGGCCGCCGGTGAGGGCATCGGCGGCCTCAAGATCTCACGCTACGCCGTCGGTCGAACGGCTCAGCTGTTCCCACGCGTCGATGCTACCGGCCATCGATGCCAGCTTTGCCCTCACCAGCTGCAGTGCATCACTGCCCAGCAGCAAGTGGCGGGGAGGAGCGTCGCTGTCGATGACCTGCAGCATGGCCTGCGCAGCCTTCACTGGATCACCGGGCTGGTGACCACTCTTCGCCTCACGCGCGTTGCGGATGGGATCGAACAATGCGTCGTAGTCGTCAATGCTGCGCGGTGCCCGCACCATCGAGCGGCCTGCCCAGTCGGTGCGGAAGGAACCCGGCGCGACGGCCGTGACGTGGATACCAAACGGCGCGACTTCCTTGCCAAGCACTTCACTGATGCCCTCCAGCGCGAACTTGCTGCCGCAGTACCACGCGATGCCCGGCATCGTGATGAAACCGCCCATGGAGGTGATGTTGAGGATATGGCCGCGGCGCCGGGCGCGCATGTGCGGCAGCACGGCCTTGATCAGCGCGGCCGGAGCGAACACGTTCACCTCGAATTGCTGCCGCAGCTCGGCGAGCGTGGATTCTTCGAGGATGCCTTCGTGGCCGTAGCCAGCGTTGTTGACCAGCACGTCGATGCTTCCGATGTTGGTTTCGATATCGGCGACGAGCGCATTGATGGCGGCGGTATCGGTTACGTCCAGCAGGCGACCGAATGCGCGGCCGGGAGCGAGCGCTTCGAGTACCTGGCGGTCGGTTTCGTTGCGCACGGTGCCGACCACGCGGTGGCCGGCCAGCAGGGCCTGCTGGGCAAGGGCGCGGCCGAATCCACTGCTGACACCGGTGATGAGGAGAAAGCGGGAAGGGGGCATGAGGGGGCGTTCGTGGTGGGCAGGGCTTGCACGTTAGTTCTTGAACGACCGGGGTCACAGGCCTAGGATTCGGCCATTCTTGCCTATTCCTCTGGAGTGCCTGTGCCTGTGGTCGATTCCCTGCAACGGCAGGTGCAGGCGCGCATGGTCGGCCTGCTGAAGACGCTGGCGGTGGAGGAGGGCTATACGCTCACGCGCCTGCCGGGGGTGCGGTTGCTGCGATCGGACCGGCCACTGGCGCGCACGCCGGTGTTGTACGACCCCGGCATCGTGATCGTCTGCCAGGGCGTGAAGCGTGGCTATCTGGGCGGGCAGGTCTACCAGTACGACGCGCAGCACTATCTGGCAGTGTCGGTGCCGGTGCCGTTCACGATGGAAACCGATGCGTCGGCCCAGGCGCCGCTGCTGGCGATCTACCTGCATCTGGATCTGCAGCTGGCGGCGGATCTGCTGATCGAACTGGGTGAACAGGAGGGCACCCCGGCGACACCGGCGCAGGGCATGATGTCCAGCCCGATGCAGGCGCCGATGCAGTCCACGGTGCTGCGCCTGCTGGAGGCACTGGCTGAACCGTTGGAGGCTGCCGTGCTCGGCCCTGCGTTGGTGCGTGAGGTGTACTTCCGCGTGCTGACGGGTGCACAGGGCGGCGCAATGCGCGAGGCGCTGGCCATGCGCGGGCGCTTCGGCAGCATCGGCAGAGTGCTGCGGACGATCCATGCCGGATATGCCACCGCCCTGGACGTGGGGCAACTGGCCACCGAAGCGGGCATGAGTGTGGCGACCTTCCACGACCACTTCCGCGCGATTACCGGCACGTCGCCGATGCAGTACGTGAAGTCGACCCGCCTGCACCAGGCACGGTTGCTGATGCTGCGGCAGGGGATGACTGCCGAAGCGGCATCGCTGGCGGTGGGGTATGCCAGCCCATCGCAGTTCAGCCGTGAGTTCAAGCGCCTGTTCGCGTTGCCGCCGGCGGCCGAGGTCGCGCGGATGCGGCGCAGTTTCGCGCTGCCACCTCCGCCAGCCGATGCGGTGTACGTATCTTCGCATTGAGGGGCAATCAAAGGTCACGTTGCCAGCAAGCCGGCCAGCGGCCGGCTCTGCCGGGAATGATGCCTGGCGGGTGCAGCAGAGAGGGGTTGACAGGGTGTCTACCTACTAGTAGGTTTATTGCCATGAAAGAGTCGCTCTCGCCCAAGGCGCAGGAAATCCTGGCCCATGCCCGTGCGCTGCTGGAAGCCGGTGGCTACAACGGCTTCAGCTACGCCGACGTGTCGGCGCGGGTGAACATCAGCAAGGCCAGCATCCATCACCACTTCCCCAGCAAGGCGGAGCTGGTGCGCACGGTGGTCGAGCTGTACCGGGCCGAGGCGCGCGAAGGTCTGGCGTTGCTGGATCGCCAGCTCGACGACCCGCTGCAGGAACTCAACGCGTATGTGGAGTACTGGTCCAGCTGTATTGCAGGGGGTACGTCCTCGTTCTGCATCTGCGCGATGCTGGCCGCCGAAGCGCCGATGATTCCGGCAGAGATCGCTGAGGAAGTGCGCGGCCATTTCGAGGACTTGAGCGGCTGGCTGGCAGTGACGCTGGAGAAGGGCGTTTCGATGGGCCAGCTGCAGTTGCAGGGCTCGGCGGCCGATGAGGCCAAGGCGTTCATGTCATCGGTGCACGGCGCGATGCTGGCCGCGCGCGGTTTCGGTGATGCGGCGACCTTCGCGGCACTGGCGCGGTTGGCGATCGCGCGGGTGAGCGCGGCGTCCTGAGAGATGTGTGGTGGGCCTGCGGCGACGCGGGCCTTCTTTTTGAGTCCAATGCCTGCCTACTAGTAGGTTCATTCTGTCCCTGGAGATGTCCCATGTCCCACCCTCTGTCCACACTTGGCGTGATCCATACCGCTGTCAGCCTGATCCCGGTGTTGAGTGGCCTGTATGCCTTCATTCGCCACCGCGCAATCGATCTCGCCACGCGCGCGGGCAAGCTGTACCTGGTTGGGCTGGTGCTATCGGTGGCCACCTCGTTCACCGTGTCCAGCACGGGCGGGATCAACCCCGGCCACGCATTCGGGGTGATCGTGCTGCTGGTGGCATTCGGCGGCATGCTGGCCGCGCGGCTGCGCTGGCTGGGGCGCGCCGCGCGTTACCTGTCGACCTTCGCACTGTCGTTCAGCTTCCTGCTCTCGTTGGTGCCCGGCGTCAACGAAACGCTGACCCGCTTGCCGGCAGCGCATCCGATTGCGGCGGCGCCGATGGCCCCGGTGGTGCTGCACACGCTGCTGGCCTGCCTGGTGGTGTTTTTGATCGGCTTTGCCGCGCAGTGCTGGAGGCTGCGAAACCGTGCCTTTGCAGGACGATCCTGAGACGCCGCCGGTCACCCCGGCGCGGCAAGTGCGCCCAGCAGTGCCGCCGGTTCGATCAGTGCAGCCGAGCGCGCCGGATCGAGTTGAATGTGCCGGCTGCAGAAGCAGAACGATTGGCCCGCTGCAGGCTCGGGGGTGTTCGCGCTCGCGTCCGGCGTCTCGATCTCCAGCACTTCGTCCACGGCCAGCGCCAGGGTTGCGGTGCCGGCGTTGATCAACAGCATGGCCGGGCTGCCACCCTCGAATGCCGGTTGGCCGCTCATGCGGCGCAGGTCGACGACGGGTAATGGCTGCCCACGGACCTCCAGGGTCGGCCTGCCGTTGCGGTCTGCAGGGCCGAATGCCTCCGGACCGCGGATTTCGACCGCCGCCTGGATGTCGATGGCGAACAGGACGGTGCCTGCACGCACGACGACGATCTCGAACAGGTCGGCAGGCGATGCGCGTGTTTCCGTTGCAGGGTGGGCGGGTACGGGCATGCGATGGGCGTGGCGAAGACGATGGGAAAGGAGATCTGGATGATGACGCCTGAACGCAGCGCGCGGCCGCGTCGGCGTGCGCGTGCAAGGCGATGGTTCAGTGTCTATCAGGCGGCTGCGCGTGGCGCGCCGACGCTGCCGACGCGTGGAAAATGCGGACGCAGCAGGCCGACGAGCTGGTCCATGCCCGGAATGGAATGGCCGAACTCGTCCCAGCGCGCATTCACCAGGCCGGACACCACGATCTGCCCGGTCTCGATGTGGGTCATTGCCCAGTACGGAACGGCACGCGCGCTGATGGACATGTCCAGTACCGGCACGACGGCAGCATGCGAGCGGCTGTCATGGATGCGGCGCTTGACTGCTTCCAGGGCGTCGGGCGGGCCTTCGATGTACTGGAAAAACCGCTGCCCGTCGACGATCAGCGCACCGGTAACGTCCACCCGGCGATTGAACGTGGCAGATTGCGAGACGATCTGGTGGAGGGCTTGATTGGACAGCCCAGCCGACATGCGGCTGGAGTAAGCAAATGCATGGAGCATGGAAGGGGCTTCTTGTGACGCACGTCACTATACGCACGCAAGCCCGGACCGTCGTGAGGCTTTGCTCACGCCACGCCTGGCTCCGCGCACTGGATCAACAGCCCACCAACCGGTCGGCACCGAGACCGCCGCGATGCTGGCTGCGGTACTCGGTAGGGCTCGCGTCGACCTGACCGCGGAAGTGCCGACGGAACGATTCCTGCGAACCAAAGCCGGCCTGTTCTGCAATCCACTGCAGCGGCCGGTCAGTGGTTTCCAGCAGCTCGCGCGCGAAAGCCACGCGCTCGCGGATCAGCCAGTCGATCGGCGACAGGCCGGTGGCGTCCAGGAACTGCCGCTGCAGCGTGCGTTGGCTGAGCGCGGCCTGCTCGGCGAGGCTGCCCAGTGAGTGGGGCTCGCGCAGGTTGCGGCGCATCCATTCCATCAGCTTTGCCAAGCGGGTGGGCTCGCCGTGGGGAATGGCGCGGCTGACGCGCTGGCTGCGCTCGGCATCACGCCATGGTGCCAGGACCAGCCGTTCGGCCACCAGGTTGGCCACGCGCGCGCCGTAGTCCTTGCGCACCATGTGCAGCATCATGTCCATGCCGGTGGCCGAGCCGGCCGAAGTGATGATGCTGCCGATATCCACGTACAGCGCATCTTCCCGCACATCGATGCGTGGGAACTCGCGTGCCAGCGCTTCGGTGAGGCGCCAGTGGGTGGTGGCCTGGCGGCCATCGAGCAGCCCGGCCCAGGCGAGTACGAACGCACCGGAGCAGATCGAGGCGATGCGCGCGCCGCGTGCGTGGGCACGGATCAGTGCATCGAGCAGTGCCTGCGGTGGGCGCTCGCTGGGTTCGCGCCAACCGGGGATGACGATGATGTCGGCGTCATCAACCGCGCTGAGATCGTAGGGAAGCTGCACCTGCGCATTGCCGAGCATGCGCAGCGCACCGGGTTCGCCTGCGCACAGCTGGGTGCGGTACCAGGCCACGCCGAGTTCCGGCCGCACCGGCGCGAACAGGCCGACCGCGCAGCCGAATTCGAACAGCCCCTGGCCGTGGCAGGCGACGATGGCAACGAGCGGCGCGGTGGGATCGGCGGGTGGGGTGGGCATGGCTTGATGCTACGGGTGGCGGTGCGTGGCGTTGCGTGATGCGCGGGCATGAGGTGATGCCGGGCGGGCATATGGGAACCGGGGTCGGATCCCTTCCGCAGGAAGGGCTGTGACCCCGTGGTGGGGAGGCGTGCGTGGGGTCAGAGCCCTTTCCTATGGAAAGGGATCCGACTCCGTGGGGGACCCCGTGCGTGTGCGCCGCCTAACGTCATTACCAGCGGTCATGTGGGTGGCCGGATGTTACGGCTGGGTGACGCGATCCCGCCTGTCGCACCAGGTGAACAGGCCCTTGAATGGAAGCGTGTTTCCGGCCCACCCCCACGAGCCCCCATGCCTGCCGCCCAAGCCCCTGTCCTGAGCACTCTCGCTGTTCTGATCACAGCCATCCTTGCCGCCTCGCCCAGCCATGCGGCTGAAGCAGACGCAGATCCTGCTGCCACCGCCGCGACGGCCAACGTGGCCGCGTCCACGCTGGATGCGGTGGTGGTGACCGGTTCGCGTACCAGCACGCGCACGGTGAAGAACAGTTCCACGCCCATCGATGTGATCTCTGCAGAGGACCTCGCCGCGACCGGGCAGGGCAACCTGCTGGAAGCGCTGCAGCGCAGCCTGCCGTCGCTGAGCCAGATCGGCGGCTACCAGAGCGACCAGGAGAGCCTGATCCGTGGCTACCAGCTGCGCAACCTGTCACCGGGCTACACGCTGGTGCTGGTGAACGGCAAGCGCCGCAATGCCAGTGCCTATGTGAGCGGTGCCAATGGGGGCGGCTTCCCAGGCCATGCGTGGGCGGACCTGGCGTTGATTCCGGTGTCGGCCATCGACCACGTGGAAGTGCTGCGTGATGGTGCGTCGGCCATCTATGGCTCGGACGCGATCACCGGCGTGGTCAACGTGATCCTGAAATCGCAGGCGCACGGTGGCGATGTGTCGGTGGAGAGCGGGCAGAGCATCGATGGTGATGGTTCGCGTACCAGCGTGCGCGCCAATGTCGGCCTGCCGTGGGGCCAGGATGGCTTCGTCAACCTGTCCGGCGAGAACACGCGGCAGCACCACGCGATCCGCACCCGTCGCTACATCGATGGCTACCTGAGCTATCCGGCAGTAGATGCCAACGGCAACCGGGTCGCACTGCGCCCGAACAATCGCTTGCCGGCGGGTGCATCGCCGAACCCGGCCGAGGCCAACCGCGATGCCGAGGCCAACACCATCCTCAGCTCGCCGTCGTACGCGTTGAAGGCTTTCGCAGTGAATGCAGACCATGGCCTGGGCGAGAGCGCGCAGTTCTACGCCAACGCCACGGCCAGTGACCGCACCGCGCAGGCGATCCAGAACTTCCGCCTGCCGGCGACCATCTTCACCACCTACAAGGCACCCGGCGTGCTGAGCGTGTTTCCCGATGGCTTCCTGCCGGTGCTGGAGACCAAGGAAAAGCAGTACACCGGCACTGCGGGCGTGAAGGGGCAGATCGCGGGCTGGGATTACGACGCCAGCCTGACCGGCAACCGCAGCACGGTGCGCACCTATACCCGCAATTCGGTGAACTACTCGCTGCCGTATCCCGGTTCGCCCACTGACTTCTATGACGGCAAGCTGGACTACCAGCAGGGGATCGCCAACCTCGACCTGCGCCGTGGCTTCGAGGTGGCCGCCTTTGCGTCGCCGCTGGAAGTGAGCGCAGGCGCCGAGTACCAGCACGAACAGTACGAACGCGGGGCCGGGCAGTGGGAGTCGTACACCGGCTTCGGTGCAGCCGCGTTCGTGGGCTACTCCACCGCCGATGCGGTGAAGGCGACGCGCAACAGCAAGGCGGTCTATGTGGGCGCGGCCAGCAACATCACCTCGCGCTGGTATCTGGATGCAGCGGCGCGCTGGGAAGATCATTCCGACTTCGGCAGTGTCTCCACTGGCCGCCTGACCACGCGCTTCGACTTCACCGACGCGTTGGGTGTACGCGCGACGGTCAGCAACGGCTTCCATGCGCCCAGCCTGGGCGCACAGTTCTACCAGGCCACGGGCAGCTGCCCTTGCGGGACCACGCTGGTGGCGCAGGTGTCTTCACCGGCGGCGGTTGCGCTGGGTGCTACGCCGCTGAAGCCCGAGAAAGCCACCAACTACAGCCTGGGCGTGACCTGGGACCCGAGCCCCGCATTCCATCTGGCCGTGGATGCGTACCAGATCGACATCCGTGGCCAGCTGGGCCAGTCCAGCCAGATCGGCTACAACGCGCAGGATCCGGCGCGCATCACCGACAACAGCGGTACGGTGTTGAGCGCGGCGCAGAAGAACACCATCGATGCGCTGCTGGGTTCCGCCGGCATCAGCATCCTGCCGGGTGATGCGTTCTACGCCAGCTACTTCACCAATGTAGGCAATACCCGCACGCGCGGTGTCGAGCTGACCCTGGAAGCCAACCAGGACACTGCGTGGGGCAAGCTGCGCTGGAGCTACGCGGCCAACGTCGGCCGTACCACCATCCAGAAAGTGAGCGACATTCCGGCGGCGCTGCAGGGGCTGCCGAACATCAACCTGCTGACCAAGAGCAGCGAATACGCGCTGCGCTTCCGCACGCCCAGCTACACCCAGGTAGCCGGGCTGGGCTGGCAGAACGGGCGCTGGCGCTCGAACGTCGATTTCACCTACTACGGACCGATCAAGCGCCTGAACAACGGCGTGGAGTACAAGCAGCCGCCGGTGCTGGTGACCAACCTGTCCGGCGGCGTGGAGCTGGGAGCGGGCTGGAGCGCGGCGCTGGGGATCAACAATGTGTTCGACAAGCGCACGCGCAAGGTGCCCGGGTATGCGCGCAGTGCCACCGATGTGGCCAGCATCGAGACGACTTGGGATAGCGGCGATGTGCTGGGCAATGTGGGCGCCTACTGGTACGGGCGGGTCAATTACCGGTTCTGAGGTTCACGCCAAAGGCAGCCGAGCATGGCTCGGCTCTACACGGGAACAGTTCATGTCTTCTGCATTGAAGGTGGTTGCATTGGTGGGGTCGCCGACCAGTTCGGCGACATCGCGCACGTTGCTGCTGGTGCGGCATCTGCTGGCGTCGCTGCAGCAACGCGTGCATGCCAGCGTGGAGCTGGTGGAGCTGGCGCCGATCGCGCGCTCGCTGGGCCAGTCGTTGTCGCGCGATGAGGCGGGGCCGGAGGTGGAGCAGGCGCTGCAGAGCATCGAGGCCGCAGAGCTGCTGGTGGTGGCCGCGCCGGTCTATCGCGGCTCGTATCCCGGGTTGTTCAAGCACCTGGTCGACTTCGTCGGGCTGGAGGCGCTGGTGGATACGCCTGTGCTGCTGGCAGCGACCGGTGGCAGCGAGCGCCATGCGCTGGTGATCGACCACCAGTTGCGGCCGTTGTTCAGTTTCCTGCAGGCGCACACGCTGCCGATCGGGGTGTATGCCACGCCTGCCGACTTCGATGGCGAGCAGATCAACAGTGCAGCCTTGCAGGCACGCATCGCGCTGGCAGCCGAGCGTGCGGCCGGCCACCTGGCGACGCAGGCGCTGGCGGTAGCGGCGCCGCTGCGACGCATCGCCTGACGCCATAACCGGCGGCGCTTTGCTTATGGCCACGCCGCATCTGCATGGCCGGATCTGACCGCCGATTGTCGCCAGGCGTCGCTGCCGCAGCCGTCGGCATCTCTAGCATCGATATCGAAGCGGCATCGCATTGCCGGCCCAGATGAGGACCCCCCAGTGACGCTCGACGCAGCAAGCAAACCCATCCTGTTCCTGCTCGATCGCGAGTTCGAGGACGGCCAGATTCCCGGCCAGCGCTTCTTCTGCCGGCACAGCCTGTTGCTGGAAGGTGCACTGTCGAGCATCGACGGCCTTGATGCGCAGCTGGACGTACGTCGCATCGGCTTCGCGCGGCCACGCCGCGAGGTGATCGCCGAGATCGGCGAGCAGGACCAGTCGTTGCCCAAGCTGGTGCTGCCGCAGGGCGTACGCAGCGACCTGGCCAGTGGCGCGCACCAGGACCGGCAGTACATCTCCGGTGCCGAACCGATCCTGGCCGCACTGAACGGATTGCTCGGCATTCCCGTGGCCCACCCCTGAGCGAGGACGCGACCGTGAGCTATCAGATCAGCGTGCTGGACAAGAGCCCGGTGGCCGAGGGCGCTTCGCCGGAGCAGGCGCTGCGCAACAGCCTGCAGCTGGCGCAGCGCGCCGAACAGCTGGGCTATCACCGCTACTGGTTTGCCGAGCACCATGCCGCACCGACGTTGGCCAGCCCTGCACCGGAAGTGCTGGCGGCCTGGGTGCTGGCGCAGACCCGGCGCATCCGCATCGGCAGTGGCGGGGTGATGCTGCGCCACTACGCGCCGTACAAGGTGGCGGAGAACTTCAACCTGCTGGCGGCGCTGGCGCCGGGGCGCGTCGATCTGGGCGTGGGCAAGGCCCCCGGCGGCCTGCCGGCCTCGACTGCCGCGCTGGCAGCCGGGCGTCCGCCGTTCGCCGACTTCGACCAGCAACTGCGCGACCTGGAGGGTTATCTGGCCGGCGCCGAAAGCGAGGCGCTGGCGCGGCCGGTTCCGCAGCAGGCGCCGGAGCGTTTCCTGCTCGGCGCAAGTCCACAGAGCGCAAAGCAGGCGGCCGAACTGGGCTGGCGCTTCGTCTACGCCGCGCACTTCGATGGTGACCCGAAGCACATCGAGGCCGCGTTCGATGCCTACCGCAGCGTCGCCTCGCAGCCGCCGCTGCTGGCCACGGTGGCCTTCGCCGCACCGACTGCGGAAGCCGCTTCGCGTCATATCGGTGCGCTGCGCGTCTACAAGCTGCACCTCGGTCCCGGGCAGGCGGTGAACCTGCCCAGCGCCGAGGCAGCTGCCGAGTACGCGCGCCAGGTGGGGGTAGCCGACTTCCGCATCGAGGAAACGCGCCCCAGCGTGCTGTCCGGTGATGCGCAGCACGTGCGTGACGAACTGGATGCGCTGCACCGGCGTTTCGGCGTGGGCGAGTTCATCCTCGATGCGCCGGTGGCCGACCTCGACGCACGCCTGACATCCCTTGAACTGCTGTCGCCCGCGCCGCGCGCGGCGGTGGCCTGACCTGCAGGAGCGTTTCCCATGAGCACGACCCCGCGCCACATTCCGTTCGGCATCATGCTGCAGGGCCCCGGCAGCCACATGCATGCCTGGAAGCACCCGTCCAACCCGGCCGATGCCAGCGTCAACCTGCAGTTCTACATCGACATCGCGCGCACCGCCGAAGACAATGGCATCGCCTTCGGCTTCGTGGCCGATGGCCTGTACATCAACGAGAAGTCGATCCCGCATTTCCTCAACCGCTTCGAGCCGATCTCGCTGCTGTCGGCGTTGGCCACGGCCACGAAGAAGATCGGCCTGGCCGGCACGCTGTCGACGTCCTACAGCGACCCATTCACCGTCGCCCGCCAGTTCGCCTCGCTGGATCTGCTCAGCGGCGGCCGCGCCGGCTGGAACGTGGTGACGTCGCCGTTGGAGGGCTCGGGTCGCAATTATGGCCGCCCACATCCCGAGCATGCACTGCGCTACCAGATCGCCGACGAGTACCTGGAGGTGGTGCAGGGGCTGTGGGATTCCTGGGATGACGATGCCTTCGTGCGCGAGCGCGACAGCGGTACGTTCTTCGCGCCGGAAAAGTTCCGCCGCCTCGACCACAAGGGCCGCTTCTTCCAGGTGGAAGGCCCGCTCAACATCCAGCGTTCGCCACAGGGCCAGCCGGTGATCTTCCAGGCCGGTTCGTCCGACGATGGCATCGCGCTGGCCGGCAAGTACGCCGATGCGGTGTTCACCCATTCGCCGTCGCTGGAAGAAACCCGCGCGTTCACCCAGAAGGTGAAGAACTCGGCGATCGCGCATGGCCGCAGCGGCAACGACGTGAAGATCTTCCCGGGCATCGGCCCCATCGTTGGTCGTACCGCAGAGGAGGCTGAAGCCAAGTACCAGGCGATCGCCGCACTGGCCACGCTGGAGGATGCACTGGCCTACCTGGGACGCTTCTTCGACCACCACGATTTCAGCCAGTACGATCCGGATGCTCCCTTCCCGGACCTGGGTGAGATCGGCAGCAACTCGTTCCGTTCCACCACCGATCGCATCAAGCAGGATGCGCGGGAGAAGGGGCTGAGCCTGCGCCAGGTGGCACTGGAAGCAGTGAGCCCACGACCGAACTTCATCGGCACGCCGGAGCACGTGGCCGATGAGCTGATCCGCTGGTTCGATGCCGGTGCCAGCGACGGCTTCATCCTCGGTTTTGCGGCGCAGCGCGAAGGCCTGGACGATTTCGTGACCCAGGTGCTGCCGATCCTGCAGGCGCGCGGCTACCACCAGCGCGAGCTGGAGGGGCAGACCCTGCGCGAACATCTGGGCCTGCCGTACAAGGCCAGCCGCCATTCGACCGATGCCGAGCCGGCGCGGAAGGCGGGGTAGGGCAATGAGCGGAGAAACTGCGGCAGCACCGGGCCATGTCCGGCGGGATTCCCAATCGACGGGCATATTGCCCGAGATCGCGGCACGCGCCGAGGCCACCATCGCGATCCGCCATGACCTGCACCGCCACCCGGAGCTGGCCTTCGAGGAGCACCGCACCAGCGCCCGTGTGGCCGAGTTGCTGCAGCAGTGGGGCTATGAGGTGACCACCGGTCTCGGCGGCACCGGCGTGGTCGGCACATTGCAGCGTGGGCAGGGGGGCCGTCGGCTGGGGCTGCGTGCGGACATCGATGCCTTGCCGATCCACGAAGA
The DNA here is from genome assembly GCF_059505245.1 of Stenotrophomonas sp. Classification (NCBI taxonomy): domain Bacteria; kingdom Pseudomonadati; phylum Pseudomonadota; class Gammaproteobacteria; order Lysobacterales; family Lysobacteraceae; genus Stenotrophomonas; species Stenotrophomonas sp. The sequence continues at coordinate 74,087 of NZ_JCACKF010000011.1, read as the reverse complement.
TTCGGGGCTGGCCTACGCCAGCCAGACCGACGGCCTGATGCATGCCTGCGGCCATGATGGTCACACCGCCATCCTGTTGTCCGCCGCGCATTACCTCGCCCATCACGGCACTATCGACGGCACCTTGCAGCTGGTGTTCCAGCCAGCCGAGGAAACCGGCTCGGGTGCATCGAAGATGATTGCCGACGGCCTGTTCGAGCGCTTCCCGGTGGATGCGATCTATGGGCTGCACAACTGGCCCGGCGTACCGGTCGGCCACTTCGGCTTCGTCGACGGCCCGGCGATGGCGTCGGTCGACTGGGCGCGGCTGAAGGTGATCGGCAAGGGCGGCCACGGTGCCGAGCCGCAGGGCAGCGTGGATCCGATCCTGGTCGCCGCGCACATCATCACTGCATTGCAGAGTGTGGTGTCGCGCAATGTCGACCCGCGGCAGATGGGCGTGGTCACCGTCGGTTCGATCCACGGTGGACAGGCCGCCAATGTGATTCCCGACGTGGTCGAGCTGAAGCTGACCGTGCGCGCCTACCTGCCCGAGGTGCGCGACACGCTGCGCCGCCGGGTGACCGGGATTGCCGAGCAGACCGCTGCCGCTTTCGGGGCACGCGCCGAAATCGAGTTCCCGCGTGGCTTCCCCAGCGTGATCAACCACCCGCAGCAGACTGCCTACATCCGCGACGTGGCCATACAGGGCTTCGGCCACGAACAGGTGGTGCCGGAGTTCGCGCCGCGCACCGCCAGCGAGGACTTCGCTTTCCTGTTGCAGGCACGGCCCGGGAGTTTCGTGTTCGTCGGCAACGGCGACAGCGCACCGTTGCACAGCCCGCGCTATGTGTTCAACGACGCCGCCATTGCACCCGCTGCCAGCCTGTGGGCGCGGCTGGCCGAAGACTATCTGGTGAAGGACGTGGCATGAGCAACAACGAACGCTTCCTCTATACCTCGGTGGATGATCCATTGGCGCGGCCGCTTTTCGATGGCCTGGAACAGGAGTACGACAGCCGCTATGCCGACGTGCGCCGACGCATCGGCGGCAGCGCCCGCGAGGAGCTGCAACGCTATCCGGCGCAGGCCTTCGCGGCGCCGGTAGGCGCGTTCGTGCTGCTGCTGCGCGATGGTGTGGCGATCTCCGGCGGCGCCTTCATGCCGCACCGCGATCCGGACACCGCCGAATTCAAGCGCATCTGGACGCTGCCCGGGCTGCGCCGGCAGGGCATCGCGCGTCGCGTGCTTCAGGAACTGGAAGACCAGGCGGCGCGGCAAGGGTATCGGCGGGTGTTCCTGACCACCGGCTTCCGCCAGCCTGAAGCCGTCGGCCTGTACCTCAGCCACGGCTACACCGCGCTGTTCGACCTGCAGGCCGACCCGGAAACCATCGCGCATATGCCGTTCGAGAAGCACCTGAGCGTATCGGCGCCGGTCGTTGTGCCATCACAGGCCATGCTGCACGGAGCCCACGCATGAGCACGCCTTCGACTGCGCTGGATGGCATTGCCGCACCCCCCGCGCCAGCACCGGCGTTGAAGATCGTGCCGGCCCGGCATCCGCTGCAGGTGGTCGGAACCCTTCTGGCGTTGGCGTTGATCCTGATCGGGCTGCAATCGGTGCTGGGCAATCCGCGCTGGGGCTGGGGCACGTTCGCCGAGTGGTTCTTCGCGCGCCCGGTGCTGGAAGGCCTGGGTCGCACGCTGCTGCTGACCGCACTCGGTACTGGCCTCGGTTTCGCGCTGGGCACCTTGCTGGCGTTGGCCCGCGTGTCCGGCTCGCCGCTGCTGTCGGCGGTGTCGTGGGGCTATGTATGGCTGTTCCGTTCGATCCCGCTGCTGGTGCTGTTGCTGCTGCTGAACAACCTGGGCTACCTGTACAGCACCATCGAACTGGGCGTGCCGTTCACCGGCATCAGCCTGTTCTCGTACCCGACCACGCAGCTGATCGGCGTGTTCACCGCCGCAGTGCTGGGCCTCACCTTGAATCAGGCCGCGTTCTCGGCCGAAGTGATCCGCGGTGGCATCCTCTCGGTCGACCATGGCCAGTACGAGGCGGCAGCGGCACTTGGCCTGCCGCGTAGCCGCCAGGTGCGCCGCATCATCCTGCCGCAGGCGATGCGTTCGATCCTGCCGGCCGCGTTCAACGATGTGATCGGCCTGGCCAAGAGCACCTCGGTGGTCTACGTGCTGGCGCTGCCGGAGCTGTTCTACACCGTGCAGGTGATCTACCGCCGCAATCTGGAGGTGGTACCGCTGCTGATGGTGGCCACGGTCTGGTACCTGGTGATCCTGACCGTGCTGTCTCTGTTGCAGCGGCGCGTGGAGCAGCGCTTCGCGCGCGGCCAGCTGCAGCGCGAGCGCTCGGTGTCGCGGGTGTCATCGCCCCCGCGTGTGCAGAGCGAAGCCGCACCGCGCGTGGCCAGCCGCCCGCGTATCGCCACCCAGGTTGAAGCGGGCGAGGGCGCGGCGGTGTCGCTGCATGGCGTAGGCAAGGTGTTTGGCGACCAGCCGGTGCTGGAAGACGTGAACCTGGACCTGCGCGCCGGCAGCGTGACCGTGCTGATCGGCCCTTCGGGCGCGGGCAAGTCCACGCTGCTGCGGCTGATCAACCACCTGGAACGCGCCGACGGCGGTTACGTGACTGTCGGCGGCCAGCTGATCGGCTACCGCCGCGAGGGCGACACCCTGTACGAGCTGCCCGAGCGCGAGATCCGACGCCGCCGTGCGGAAGTGGGCATGGTGTTCCAGGGCTTCAACCTGTTCCCGCACCTGACCGCGCTGGAGAACATCATCGAGGCACCGATCGCGGTGCGTGGCGTGCCGCGCGCGCAGGCCGAGCAGCAGGCGCGCACGCTGCTGGAACGGGTCGGCCTGGCCGACAAGGCCGATGCCTTCCCGCGCCAGCTGTCCGGTGGCCAGCAGCAGCGCATCGCAATTGCCCGCGCGCTGGCCCTGCAGCCGAAGGTGCTGTTGTTCGATGAACCGACCTCGGCGCTGGACCCGGAGCTGGTAGCCGAGGTGCTGAGCGTGATCGAGGAGCTGGCCCGCTCCGGCACCACGCTGGTGATCGTCACCCATGAGCTGAGCTTCGCCCGCCGCGTAGCCGACCACGTGGTGATGATGGACCAGGGCCGGGTGATCGAGCAGGGCACGCCCGAGGTGCTGTTCGAACGCCCGCGCCAGCAGCGCACCGCCGATTTCCTGGCCAAGACCCTGTAACCGAGAAGGGAACACCATGAGCCCTGCAGCACCGCGTCGTCCCTCACGCAGCACCCTGTTGATCGTGGGCGTGTTGGTCATCGGCATCACCGGTATCGTCTATTCGCGCGTGCGGCAGGCACCGGATGCCGGCACCGTGGCCGCGACCAGCCTGGCCGGTGCGAACACGGCGGTGTTGAAAGGCACGTTCGATCCAGAGGCGCAGTCATTGATCCCCAAGGGGTATCGCTTCGTCACGCCCGGGTCGTTCACCGTGGCCACCCATCCAGGGCAGCTGCCGCTGGCCGACTACGGGGCCGACAGCAAGGACGTTGTGGGCATCGAGCCCGACATCGCGCGCCTGATCGCCGATGCGCTGGGCCTGAAGCTGGTGATCGTGCCGGTGGCCTGGGCCGACTGGCCGCTGGGTCTGGAATCAGGCAAGTACGATGCGGTGCTGTCGAACGTGACGGTTACCGAAGAGCGCAAGAAGAAGTTCGATTTCTCCAGCTACCGTTTCGACCTGCTGGGCATCTACACGCGCGCAGACGGGCCGATCCAGAAGATCGAGAAGCCGGCCGATGTGGCCGGGCTGAAGGTGGTGGTGGGTGCCAGCACCAACCAGGACCAGATCCTGCGGCAGTGGGACCAGCAGAACATCGCGGCGGGATTGAAACCGGTGGAGTACCAGTACTTCGATGACGCCGTGGTCGGGCGGCTGGCGGTGATCACCGGCCGTGCCGATGTGTCGTTCGAGCCCAACGCCACCGGAGCCTATTCCGCACGCGACGGTAAGGTGCGGCGCGTCGGCCTGTTCCCCGGTGGCTGGCCGAACGCTGCGGCGATCTCGGTGACCACGCGCAAGGGCAGCGGCCTGGCTGATGCAGTGACGCAGGCGCTGAACACCCAGATCGCCAGTGGCACCTACGCGCAGGCGCTGAAACGGTGGAATGTGGCCGAGGAAGCCGTGCCGCAGTCGCAGACCAACCCGCCGGGATTGCCGACGTTGCAATGACACCGGGCGTGGCCCGGCGCGACCTCCGCTTTTGTAGAGCCGAGCCATGCTCGGCTGCAGTTCGCGCGGTGCGCGATGAGTCGAGCATGGCTCGACTCCACAGAAGGCAGACACCGCGAGTAGATCCACGCCATGAGTGGATGCTCCTGTAGAGCCGAGCTATGCTCGGCTGCTTTACCAATGCGCCTCCAGCGTTCTGAACGGTTTCGCCAGGCGCACGCCCTCGGCGTCGAAGTCGGAAATGCTGCGTCCGTCCACACGCACCGTCTTCGGCATCGTGCGCGCCGGCCACCAGATCTTCACCGCCGTTCCGCCGCGCAGCCCTTTGCCAAGCCCCACCGTCAGCACCCCGTCGCGCTGCCGCGCCTGCATCTGCAATGTGCCATACGCCGTCGGCAGGCGTTCCACCGCCAATCCATCCCCCGCCACCCACGAGGGCGGTGTGCCCGGCAGCAGCGAGAGCGCATCATCGTCTTCGCGCATCAGCATGCCGAACAGGGTGCGGCCGTATTCGGCGCCGATCCAGGTATGCGGCATGTCGCCGAGGTAGCGCGGGAAGCGCAGCCGTGAATGCACTACTTCGGCCAGCACCTGCCATTCAAGCGGGCGCCGGTCATGAAGCAGGCCCTGCAGCAGCTCGTCAGCCACGTCTGGCTGGCCCAGGTGCACATAGCTCAGCACGTTGCGGATCTCGTACGGCGTGTAGGCATACAGCGCACCGGGCTGGCTGCGCTTGCGCACGTCTTCCAGGTAGCGGGCGAAGGTGGTCCGCAACGCATCTGCCGGCAACACGCTCTGCGCGCCGGTCGGGTCCAGGGCGATCGACACGCCCGTGGGGTCACCATCGCCAAGATCGGCCGATGACGGAATGAAGTCGATGCCCTTCCACGCCATCGTTGCGCGGATCGAGGCACGCAATGCGTCGTACAGCGCTTTGTACTGCTCGCGCGCCCAACGGGCGGTTTCGTGGTCGCCCAGCGCCTCGGCCAGCCACGCGCCGTCGTGCCACCCCTTCAGGCCCCAGTAGTCATCCCAATAGCTGTGGGTGGGTGATGGATAGCCCTCATGGCTGATCGATGGTGCAAGGATGCCCGCAAAGCGTTCCGGGGCAGGCTGGTCAGCCTTGTAACCGGGCACCAGCGTGCGCTCGCGCAGTTCCTGCAGGAAGTGCAGCGCGGCCTTCACCTTCGGCAGGTAGTCACGCACCGACTCGGGTCCGCCATCCAGCCGTGCAACGTCGGCGACCAGCGCCACGTACTGGCCCTGGCTGTCGTACTCGATGTCCGAACCGAAGCCGGTGTTGACGCTGCCATCGTCATTGAGGATCGGCGAGACCAGGCCGTTGGCATGTACGCCGTGTTCGCTGTACCAGGCCAGGTAGTCGCGCGCGACCTTGGCCTCGCCCATGCGCAGCAGCACGGCCGAGGTGGCCATGCCGTCGCGGATGAAGGAGCGGTTGTAGTTGCGCGGGCCGGGCTGCATCGCCGGGCCGGTCTGGTTGATCAGCATGTAGGCGGCCTGCGCGCGCAGCATGTCCACCAGTGATGGGTCGGGCAGGCGCAGGCCGACCTGGCCCAGCCGTGCCTGCCAGTCCGCGGACGCCTGCGTGGCCAGTGAATCGAACGCCGCATTGGCATCGCGGGGAAGCGTGGCCAGATCCAGCGCAGGCGCTTCGGGCAGCACGCCATGGGCATCGGCGGCGGTGGTGCCCAACGGGAACGCGACCACGATGGCATCGCTGGTTCCCGGCGCCAACGAGACGCGGTAGTCCAACGCAGCCGAGGCAAGACCCTGGTCATCATGCGCCTGTTGCGCGGAAGGCAGTTGGCCGGCAGCGATGTCCGCGGTGATTTCCGTTGCGCCATCCCTGCCGAACGGCGCCGCGCCGGACGCAGCCACAGGCGTGAGCGAGTGCAGCAGCGTGCGCCCATTGATGCGCACGGATTGCCTGTCGATGGCCACATCGCGGATCGGCGACAGCCCGCCGTTCTGCCATGGCGGGTTCATCTGCATCGGGCGCACGACCAGGCTGAGCGTGCCGTCGATCCGGGTTTTTCCGGTGTTGTGCAGGCGATGGCGCAGGAACGTTACCGGCTGGCCGTTGCGCTCGATGGCGAATACCTCGCTGCGCAACTCCAGCCCGGGCTGCGGTGACCACGTAGCGGAGGGCATCGGCTTCCAGCCATCCCGCAGCGCGTGCTGTATCGGCTGTCCTGCCGCGCCAGCGGCGCGGCCGTCAGCACTTCGCCAGATCGGCTGCACCAACGGCGCGCCCTTGAAGGCTTCCAGATTGCCGTATTCGTCGAAGATCGACTTCTGCCGGCCCGCATGCACGCCCACTGCGGTCCAATAGGTCTGCTGCATCTGCAACGACGCCGGGAACAACGCGCGCTGCGCACCGCTGGCGGCGATCTGGTAGCGCTTCATCGGCGTCATCACGGCCTTCGGGCCGAGCAGGCGCAGGCGCGCGATCTGCGGTGCAGCGCCGTCCACGCTCAGGCGGAATGTACGTAAGGGTTGTGCTGCAGTGGCGGCCAGCCAGCTTTGTCGATGATTGGCCGCTTGTGCATCGTGTGCGAGGTCCTGCCAACGGACCTGTGCATCCTGCACCTGCAGTCGCGCGGCGCCGCGCGCGCCATCGGCCCAGTCGACGACCAGGCCAGCCGTTGATTGGGCCCGCGGCAGCGTGATCTCGAACGTATGGGATCCATTTGCCCCGGCCGGCATCGCGACGGTGCCGCCCCCTTGCCAGAGCGCCGCTGCCTGCGTTGCATCGATACCGCTGATGCGTGCGCTGAGCGTGCTGTCCAGTGGCTCCATCTCGAAGATCGACACGCCCCAATCGGAGGTGCGCTGCGGGCTGGCCAGCCGCAGGTAGCGTGCCTGCCGCGGCGCGAAGTACAGCGTTTCCACGTCGCCCAGCGAATCGGCCATCGTGTACGCGGTCTGCCACTGCGTGCCGTCCAGCGAGGTCTGCAGTGAATAGCCTTCCGGGTTGGAGACATCCCAGGTAAGGCGCGCACCGGCCAGCAGGGTGGGCGCGCCCAGATCGATCTGGAACCAGTGGCCCGGACTGAAGGCGCCGCCGGTCACGGTCTTCGGGTCGCCGTCGATCAGGTGGCCGATCGCCATCGCCGGTACCTGCTGCGAGGAACTGCTGGCCTGCCATTGGTTGCGCGGGGGGAGGGTCTGTGCCTGTGCGCTGGAGGCCAGGGCGGCCAACAGCAGGGCGGCGGCAGATCGCCATGGGATAGCTGAGCGGGAGACCTTGGAGCGTTCGGCGCGCAACGTCATTACAGACTGCCTCGCAGGTTCGACCGGAATCGGGCGAGCGCTACGCTAGCAAGGGATGTAATCGGTTACATGACGCACTGCAGCGCCGCAGGCCGCTTCTGTGGTCGACGCAGCCGAGCATGGCTCGGCTCTACATGGTTTCCGGCAGGTCAAGCGCACCGCACGCTACAGCTCCACCGTCTCCCACCATCGCGTACCCGCCTGCGGCGCCTGCATGTCCAGTGCTTCGCCCATCATCGGCGTGGCCACCGGCACGTTCTTCGCGGCCGCCAATGCCGTGATGCGCTCGAACGGTTGCTGCCATGCGTGCAGGGCCAGGTCGAAGGTGCCGTTGTGGATCGGCAGCAGCCACTTGCCGCGCAGGTCCAGGTGCGCCTGCAGGGTCTGTTCCGGCTGCATGTGCACGAACGCCCAGCGCGGATCATAGGCACCGGTCTCGATCATGGTCAGGTCGAACGGTCCGTACTTCTCGCCGATGGTCTTGAAGCCATCGAAGTAGCCGGTGTCGCCGCTGAAGAAGATGCGGAAGTCGCCGTCCTGGATCACCCATGACGCCCACAGGCTGCGGTCGCTGTCACCCAGCCCGCGGCCGGAGAAGTGCTGGCCCGGGGTCGCGGTCAAGCGCAGGCCACTGGCTTCAGTCGACTGCCACCAGTCCAGCTGTTCCACCTTGCTGGCGTCCACACCCCATGCAATCAGCTGGTCGCCGACGCCGAGCGGTGCGATGAAGCGCGCGGTCTTGCCGGCAAGCTGCATTACCGCGGCATGGTCGAGATGGTCATAGTGGTTGTGCGAGAGGATCACGCCGGCGATGGGCGGCAGTTCGTCGATGCTGATCGGCGGTGCGTGGAAGCGCGCCGGCCCCATCCACTGCACCGGTGAGGCGCGCTCGGAGAACACCGGGTCGGTCAGCCAGTACTGGCCACGCAGCTTCAGCAGGATCGTGGAGTGCCCAAGCCGGAACAGGCTGCGATCCGGCGCAGCATCCAGGGAGGCGCGGTCCAGCGGCTGCACCGGAATCGGGTGGGCGGGCACGGTCCCCTTGGGCTTGTTGAACAGGAACGTCCACCAGATCTCCGCACCGTCGCGCAGGCCCATCGCCGGACGGGGCAGGGCATTGCGGAACTTGCCGTCGCGGTACTGCGGCGAATCGGGGAAGTCGGGGAGGGACCAGGACTTGCAGAAGGTGTAGGCGGTCACGGCGAGGATTCCAAGCAGGAGGACAAGGAGCAGGCGCTTCATGGGTGACGTCCGCTGGGTACACTGCACAGTGTAGTTTCGCATTTTTCAAAAGTACACTACTGGGTGTAAAATGGTGGCGTCCGTTCAGCTATCCGGTCTCCGCCATGCCCCGTGCCCCACAACGCCTGACCGACCGCAAACGCGAGGCCATCGTGCGCGCGGCGGTGGAGGAGTTCCGTGCATCGGGTTACGAGGCGACCAGCATGGACCGCATCGCCGAGGTGGCCGGGGTCTCCAAGCGCACCGTCTACAACCACTTCCCGAGCAAGGAAGCGCTGTTTTCGATGATCCTGGAGGAGCTGTGGGAACGCAGCGTGGCCAGCGACGCACTGCCGTATCGCGCGGACCAGCCGTTGCAGGCGCAGCTGCTGCAGTTGCTGGGCCAGAAGCTGGAACTGCTCAGCGATGCCAACTTCATCGACCTGGCACGGGTGGCGATGGCCGAGGTCATCCACTCACCGGAGCGGGCGCAGGCCATCGTCTGCCGCATGGGCGAGAAGGAAAGTGGCGAGAGTGCGTGGATCCGCGCAGCGATCGCCGATGGCCGGTTGCGAGAGGTTGATCCGGAATTCGCCGGCCACCAGCTGCATGGGCTGGTGAAGAGCTTCGCGTTCTGGCCGCAGGTGACGATGGGGCAGCCACCATTGACCGCGCAGGAACGCGCACGCGTCGCCGAATCGGCGGTGGCCATGTTCCTGGGTTTCTACGCGGTCTAGCTGGCGGCGAAGCGACGGAACTCGTCGGCCGGCAGTGCGGCCGAGTACAGATAGCCCTGGCCGACATCCACGCCCAGCGCGCGCAGGTGCTGTTCCTGCGCCAGGGTTTCGGTCCCCTCGGCCACCACGATCGCGCCGCAGCGGTGCGCGACTTCGACGATGAAGCGAACGATCGACTGCGACTTGGCGTCGGACAGCGTGGCGATCAACGCCTGCTCGATCTTGACCTCGGCGATGGCCAGCTGCGAAAGCAGGATCAGGGTCGAATAGCCCGCGCCGAAATCATCCAGCGACAGGGTGACTCCGGCCGCCAGCAGCTGTGCGATGTTGGCATCGACCAGGTCACGCTCGACGATCTCGGTCCACTCGACGATTTCCAGCCGCAGCATCGCGCCGGGGATGTCGTGCAGCTGCAGCAGTTCCTGCAGGCGCAGGCCGAAGTCGGGCAGGCGCAGGGATTCGGCTGACACATTGACTGCGATGGTCAGCGCCGCGCCGTCCTGCCGGCAGTGCTGCAGGAAGTGCACCGCCGACTGCAGCGTGGCCCATTCCAGGTCTGCCAGCCGGCCCTGCCGGCGCAGCAGCGAGATCACCCGCATCGGTGCAATCGGCCGGCCTTCGCCATCGCGCATGCGCAGCAGCGCTTCGGCGCCGACCAGCTGGCGGTCCTGCAGGCGATGCTTGGGCTGGTAGCACAGCGGTGCGTCGCCCTGCTGCAGCCAGCGTTCGAGGGCGAATTCGATCAGGGCGTCGATCTCGCCGTCGCGCTGGATCGGGTCGTCGAAGAACACGACGCCGGATTCGATCGCGCTCAGTGCCACGGTGATCGCGCGGAACGGAAGATGTCCTTCGTCGGCATCAACGGGGGGCTTCAATTCAACCACCGCACAACGGAACAGTGGCCGGAAGCCAGGCCAATCGCGGCCGACCCGATCGGCCAGGTTGCTGGCCAGCTCGGTGATCTGCGGTTGTATGCGCAGTTCGGACAAGGTCATGCCGCGCACCAGGATCGCCAGCGCGGCATCACCGAACTGGTAGACCTCCACGTCGTCCACCGCCAGCGATGGCAGCAACCGGTGGACGTCGGCCGGTGTATCGCGCTGCCACAGGCCGTTGTCCTGCAATGGCCCGTAGCGCAGGCGCAGATCGCGCAGGTTGCCCATCTCGGCCACGATCAGGCAGGCCTTGCCGATGCCGTCGTTGTCGCGCCAGTACCGCTGCAGGCGTTCACCGAGCGCACGCATGTTGGGCAGGCCGCTGATCGGATCGATGCGCAGCCACGCCTGTTCGCGCTGGCGCTGCGCATCGATCTGGGCATCGTTGTAGACCAGCGCGAACACTGCGCCGAGTACCAGCAGCGAGACCGGCAGTGCCAGCACACGCTGGATCGCCAGTTCGGCCACCGGTAGTTGATCGGCCCCAATGATCGCCACACCCAGCGCCAGGCCCAGAGCGGTCATCCCGATACGCACGGACCACGCCTGCAGGATCATGCGTGGCGAGAGTTCGTTGAGCATGCGCGGGTGCAGGCGCCTGCGCAGCCAGACGCCGGCCACCATCTGCAACACGGCCTCGAGGCTGGCAGGCAGGAAGAACTGGGTGCCGACGAACTGGTAGCGGGCGAGCAGGGCGGCGGCCAGGCAGGCCAAGCCGCCGCGCCAGCCACCGAGCAGGCCACTGACCAGCAGGATGTCGAAGCCGAGGTGCAGCTTGACCACTCCCTGGGTGTAACGGGCCACGAACCAGGAATTGAACAGGTAGATCAGGCCCAGCGCTACGCCGACATACAGGCGCCGTCCTTCAATGGCGTGCCCGGCGCGACGGGTGGCGATCAGCAGCACGCCGATCATGCCGATCACCGCCGTGGCCTGCAGCAGGTACAGCGGCAGGCTGGGCAGGGCGCTGTCCAGGACCTGGGCCGAGACCCGTGAAAGCGCATCCATAGCAGGTTCCCGCCTGTGACCGACGGCCAGTGACGAGCAGGGTAAACCACAGGCGCCTGTGCGGCCACCAAGGGCCAGGCCAAGGTCCCTGCGGTCAGTAGCGCGGGTCGGCGATGGCGGGCAGCACCAGTTCGCGCACGAAGGAGGACGGTGACAGCTGCAGCAGGGCGCGTACCATCGCCACGACATCATGGACCGGCACCAGTGCGCCGTCGCCGCGCGCTGCGGCGTCCGCTACCGGCACTGACAGTGCATCGTCGGTGTTGAGGTAGCCCAGCTGCAGGCTGGTTACCGCCAGGCGCCGATCCCGGAAACCTTCGCGCAGCGCATCGGCGATGCCGTTGAGCGCGAACTTGGATGCGCCGAACGCCACTTCCGGGCGGCCGCTGCGCGGCAGCGCCGAGGTCGAGCCGGTCAGCACCAGCTGTGGGCGTGCTGCGCCCAGTACCCTCGGCAGCAGGCGCCGCAGCAGCACCAGCGTCGCGGTGATGTTGACGTCGACGAGCTGGGCAAGCGCGGCATCGCTTTCGTCGAGGAAGGCGTACTCGTCGCTGAAGGCCGTCTCTTCCCAGATGCCCAGGTTGTGGATGAGCACATCCAGATCGGCCGGCGCCTGCGCTGCGATGTGATTGGCAGCAAGGGTGGGCTGGGACAGATCCGCTTCGATCCACTGCAGGGTGACGCCCTCGGGGCATTCGAGGTCGTGCGGGCGGCTGCGCGAAACGCCGATGACGGTGTCGCCCGCACTGCACAGGCCTTCGACGAACGCTCGACCGAGGCCCCTGCTGGCGCCGATGACCATCAATTTCATGTGGCATCCTTGTTGTGCTGCGGCGGCCTCAGTCGGCCGCCAGAATGGTGTCCCAATCGGCGAACGCGCGCAGGCCGCTGCGTCCGGCGGTGATGATCGAGGCGGTGTTGTCGAGCTGGCAACGGTATTGCGGCTGCAGCCCGGACGCCCGCGCGGACACGGCCATGGCGTGTACCAGCTGTCGCGCGTGACCGCGACCGCGGGCCTCGGGCAGGGTCAGTACGCCCATATCGGCGAAGGCTGGATCCAGGCTCCAGGGGTACATGCTTCCCGCAGCGACCAGGCGCTCGCCGTCGAAGGCACCGAACACCTGCCAGTGATCCAGCTCGACCCAAGCGGCATCGAGATCGTCCTCGCTGGCCGTGGCCTGGAACGCGTTGAACGCTGCCGCGTCGGTCGCGCCGAGGCGGCGGATATGCGGTGGGGCAGGGTGTTCGGCGAGGGCGGCGAGTGTTGCGGTGGGGAAATAGAAGACACGATCCGCGCCGTGCGTATGCTGGCCGAGCTGCTGCAAGCGCTGTTGCAGCTGCGCCAGTGTCCAGTGCGGTTGCGCACGCAGTTGCAGGCGAGCGGCCAGGGCAGGACGCAACAGCGCTCGGGCGGGGCCCGCGACCGGCTGTAACAGCATGCCGTCCTCACCCTCATCGACATCATCGCTGCACGCCAGGTGCAGCTGCGGCCCCTGCTGCAACGTGCGCTGGCCGGCGAACACGCGCAGCCAGGCAGCATCGATCAACGGGGAAATCGCATCATCCATGACAAACGGTTCGCTCAGTGTCGGGGCAGTTCAACCTGCAGGCCTGCGGCCTTCCATTCGGGATAGCCGGCGGCCAGTCGCTGCGCGCTGAGGCCGGCTTCGCGCAGCATCATCACTGCATCGTTGGACAGCACGCAGTAGGGCCCGCGGCAGTACGCGACAATGTGGACGGCGCGCGGCAGTTCGTCCATCCGCGCGTGCAGTTCCGTAGCGGGAATGTTCAGCGCGCCGGGCAGGTGGCCCAGATCGAATTCCTCGCGCGGCCGCACGTCCAGCAGTACCACGCTGTCGCGTTGCTCCAGCAGCTGCTCGACGGTCAGCCCTTCCAGTGCATCGCGGCGCTGCAGGCTGTCGGTGAGGACGCCCTGCATTTCGCTGCGCTGGTGGTCGGCATAGTCGCGCAGCGCGGCCAGCAGGTTGGCCAGTGGGCCGTCAGCGCTGCGGTAGAGGATGCGCTTGCCGTCACGGCGGGTCTGCACCAGGCCGGCACGACGCAGCTGCTGCAGGTGCTGGGAGGTATTGGCCACCGACAGGCCGCTCAGTTCGGCCAGGCGCTCGACCGCACGCTCGCCCTGGGCGATGTGCTCCAGCAAGGCCAGGCGGTGCGGGTGGCCCAGGGTGCGGGCGATCTCGGCCAGCGCTTCCAGCGGGGACGGCGGCAGCTCGGTTGCAGCGTTCATGCCGGGCACGCTAGCATCGCTCCATCATTCAAGCAAATAATTGAAGGTAAGCGGAATGAGTGGCTGGGCGACGACATTGGTGATCGATGCGGTAGCGATCGGCGTGGGCGCGACCGCGCTGATGGATCTGTGGGCGTTGCTGCAGCGCAGGCTGCTCGGCATTCCGTCGCTGGATTTTGCGATGGTCGGCCGCTGGCTCGGCCACCTGCGGCGTGGGCGCTTCCGCCATGATGGCATTGGTCGTTCGCTGCCGGTGGCCGGCGAGCGCGCGCTGGGGTGGACCGCGCATTACGTGATCGGTGTGGTCTTCGCCGTGTTGTTGCTGGCCGTGGTCGGGAACGGTTGGGTGCAGGCACCGACCCTGTGGCCGGCGCTGGCCTTCGGCATTCTCAGCGTTGCCGCGCCGTTCTTCATCCTGCAGCCGGGCATGGGCGCCGGCATTGCCGCTTCGAAGACCCCGGCGCCTGGCAAGGCGCGGCTGCGCAGCCTGGTGGCACACAGCGTGTTCGGCGCAGGCATGTACCTTTCCGCGCTGCTGTTGGCCGGGGTCCGTGCAGGATGAGCGAGAATCCGTGGGTCACCGGCAACAGGAACATCCCCGCATGGAAGCACCCGATCCCTTCACTGACGGCATGCCGCTGCCGTGGGCGTGGCGGGAAACATTGGCCGATGCGCGCATCGAGCGACAGTCGATCGGCGTATCGCGCGCAGACGTCGCCCGTGTGCATCGCCCGGGACAGGCTGATGCCTTCCTGAAATCGGAAGTGATCGATGCCTTCAGTGAGCTGGGCGATGAGATCGCGCGCCTGCGCTGGCTGCAGGGCCAGGGGCAGCCGGCGCCTGCAGTGATTGCCACCGCCGAAGAAGCGGGCCGGCGCTGGTTGCTGATGAGCGCGCTGCCCGGCCGCGACCTGGCTTCGTCGCCTGAGCTTCCGCCCCAGCGCCTGGTGGAACTGCTGGCCGATGCGCTGCGGGGCCTGCATGCCATACCGGTGGCGGCCTGTCCGTTCGACCAGCGGCTGGCCTCGCGCCTGCAGGCCGCGCAGGCACGGGTCGAGGCGGGCCTGGTCGACGCCGATGACTTCGATGACGAGCGCCTGGGGCAGAGCGCACAGCAGGTGTTCGCCGAACTGCGCGCCACCCGGCCCGATCACGAGGATCTGGTGGTCAGCCACGGCGACGCCTGCCTGCCGAACCTTTTGGCAGCCGAAGGCCGTTTCAGCGGCTTCATCGACTGTGGCCGGCTGGGTGTGGCCGATCGCTACCAGGATCTGGCGCTCGCCGCGCGCAGCCTGGTCCACAACTTCGGCGACACGCGTTGGGTCGCGCCGCTGTTCCGGCGCTATGGCGTTGTGCCCGACGAACGGCGGCTGGCGTTCTACCGTCTTCTCGACGAGTTCTTCTGAAACCGCACAGGGCAGCGTAGGGCAGGGCTGAACGGCGCCCTGCTAGCGGATCCGCGCGCCCTTAAAAATGGACGAACGTTCGTTCACTATTTGTGGCATGAACCGGACTGACCGCAACGAGCAACGCATCGCGCAGATCCTGCAGGCCGCCCTGCAGTGTTTCCTCGTCAAGGGCTTCCACCAGACCAGCATGCGTGACATCGCGCAGGCGGCCGGCGTCAGCCTCGGCAATCTCTACAACCACTTCCCGGGCAAGGAGGCGATCATCCTTGCGGTGGCCGTGGCCGAAGGCGAGGAACTGGCACCGTTGCTGCAGCGACTGGCCGCGTCCGATGGCGAGCGCGCACGGGTGCTGGTTTTCCTTCAGGACTTCCACGCACTGTGCCGGCAACCGGAGTGGGCAACGCTCGCCGTCGAAGTGCTGGCCGAGAGCGCACGCAATCCGGCCGTGGCCGAGGCATTTGCGGCCAATCGCAGGCAATTGCAGGCGACGCTGGCCGAAGCCCTGCAGCAGGTGGCACAGCGCGAACGTCGGCGCCCCGTGCTGGCCCCGGCACTGCAGGCACAGGTGCTTCTGGATGCCATCGAAAGCGATGCCCTGCGCCGAGGGCTGGGCGAAGCCGGGGGCACCGATGAGGCATCGCTGGATCTCGGCCTGCTTGCGCTGCTGCTGGGCGCACGCGCATGAGCGCCGTCGACCGGCGACTGCACGGCGTTGATCTGGCGCGTTACCTGGCCTTGGCCGGCATGGTGCTGGTCAACTTCCGCCTGGCGATGGCCGTCCCAGCAGAGGGCGCCGGATGGTTGGCAGGCGTCTTCCACTTTCTGGAAGGCAAGGCTTCGGCGACGTTCGTTACGCTGGCAGGGTTGGGCCTGGTACTGGGCACGCAGCGGCAGGGTTGGTGGCCGGCCAGTGTGCAGACCTGGCGGCGCGCGCTGTTCCTGCTGGTGCTGGGCCTGCTCAACCTGACCCTGTTCCCGGCCGATATCCTGCATTACTACGCGGTGTATTTCGCGCTGGCCGTGCTGTGGCTCCGGGCCTCGCCGCGGGTGTTGCTGGCCAGTATCGTGGGGATCGCGGCCTGTTCGTTCTGGGCGTTGCTGCACTGGGACTACAGCCAGGGATGGAACTGGCAGACGCTGGAATACGCCGGTCTGTGGCAATGGCCGGGCGCGGCCCGCAACCTGCTGTTCAATGGGTTCCATCCACTGCTGCCGTGGCTGTGCTTCTTCCTGCTGGGCATGCTGCTGGCGCGGCTGCAACTGTCGCAACCGCGGGTCCAGCGCGCGCTGCTGGTGCTGGGCCTGATGCTGATGGTGGCTGGACATGGCGTGCAGCAGCTTGCGCAGGGAACGCCCTGGCAGGCGTGGCTGGGAACGCAGCCGATGCCACCGGGACCGGCCTACGTACTCACGGGTGCGGGCGCGGCCTGCAGTGTCATTGCCGCCTGCCTGTGGCTGACGCGTGTGCGACCGGGTGACTGGCTGGAACCGTTCACCGCGGCCGGGCGCATGACCCTGACCCTGTACGTCGGCCACATCCTGCTGGGCATGGGCACGCTGGAAGGCCTGGGCCTGCTCGATGGCAGTGCGTCGCTGCCGGCCGTGCTGCTGTGGGCATTGTTGTTCCTGATGCTGGCCACGGGCGCAGCGTGGCTGTGGTCCTGGCGGTTCGCGCGGGGCCCATTGGAAGCGGTGATGCGACGCGTCGCCGGCTAGCACTTTGGTCGCGCAGGCACGATGTTGTGACGGACATGTCTGTGTCGCGGCCCGCGCATCTGCGATAGTGGCGGCAGGTAATACTTTCCGCTTGCATCCATGTCATTCGCTTCGGCGCAGCATCTCGGCGAAGTCCTTCAGCAGTCCTATGGCATCACCGCCAATGCCGTGGTGCCACGCCCGGTTGGCGCCGATGCCAACGCCAGCGTGTATCGCATCGATGCACGGCGCGGGCAATGGTGGTTGAAATGCCGCAGTTACCAGGTTGCCCCTGCCGTCTGGGACACCCTGCATTGGCTGCGCGGCACGCTGGGCATCGAGGAAATCGTCGCGCCATGGCCGGCGCTGACCGGTGGAGCGTCAGTGCAGCGCTGGGGCCTGCAGTTCACCCTGTTCCCGTATGTGGAAGGCCAGTCCGGCTTCGAGGCGGCGTTGAGCCGCACGCAGTGGCAACGATTGGGCGAGGTGCTGCGGCGCCTGCACGAGGCGTGCCCGCCACCGGCGCTGCAGGAGGCGCTGCCGAGCCTGCGGATGGAAACCGCGGCGCTTGATACGGTCGGGCAATGGCTGGCCGGCGAGGGCCTGGCGGCCGCCAGGGATGGGCTGGGCCGGGCCTTCGTATCCGTCTGGGACCAGCAGCATGCGCGCATCGCGGCGCTGCATGCGCAGGCACTGCAGCTGCACGCGGCGTTGCAGGATGTCCCGGTGCGGCTGCACCTGTGCCACACCGACCTGCATGCCGGCAATCTGCTGATGGGCAATGACGGGAGCCTGCACCTGATCGATTGGGATGGCCTGTCGCTGGCCCCGCGCGAGCGCGACCTGATGTTCATCGGTGGCGCGGTCGGTGGGCGCTGGGGGCGCGAGAACCCGTTGGGATTCGAGGAAGGCTATGGCAGTGACCGCGGCGATCCACGCTGGATCGCCTGGTACCGGCACTGGCGCATCCTGCAGGACCTGATCGAGTTCCAGCAGGTCCTGCTGGGCAGCGATGGAGAGGACCGGTCGCCGCAGCTGCGCCGGCAGTCGCTGCATTTCCTCAGCGAACAGTTTGCACCGGGCAATGTATTCGACGCGGCAGAGCGGGTGTATCGCGCGCTGTAGATCCACGCCATGCGTGCATGGCATTTTCTACGATGAACCCTCACGCTGCGCGATGAGTCGAGCATGGCTCGGCTCTACAGGGGGCCGCGGTGTCTGCGCGCGGTGTGGAGCTACTCTGCGGGCTTGGCCGCTGCAGAGGCCGCCGCGCTTGCAGCGCGGCGTGACAGCACGGCTTCGCGGTGGGCGATGTAGGCGTTGGCGGCGAGGATGATGCCGGCACCGATGATCGTCCAGCGGTCCACCGTTTCGTTGAACAGCAGCCAGCCGAACAGCGTTACCAGTGGCAGCTGCAGGAAGCTGATCGGGGTCAGGGCGGAGACTTCGCCCAGCCGTAGCGCGCGGGTCCACAACAGCTGGCCGACGGTGCCAAGCACGCCGGTGGCCAGCAGCCACAGCCAGGCCGACCCGGTCGGCCAGACCCAGACGAACAGCGCCGGCACCAGCGACAGCGGCACCCAGAACACGTAGGTATAGAGCACCACGGTATCGGCACTGTCGACGCGGGTCAGCTGCTTGATCTGGATCGCCACCAGCGAGCTGAGTACCGCCGCACCCACCGCGACCAGGCTGCCGGCGGTGAAGCCGGCGGTGCCGGGACGCACGATCACCAGCACGCCGATGAAGCCGACCACGACCGCGGCCCAGCGGCGCACGCGCACGGTTTCACCCAGCCACAGCACGGCGGCAATGGTGACGAACAGCGGCGTGGAATAGGAGAGCGAAACCGCCTGCGCCAACGGCAGGTGACCCAGCGCCCAGAACGCGCACAGCATCGAGCCCAGGCCGATTGCACTGCGCACGAAATAGCGTGGCAGCTGCTGCGTCCTCAAGGGCGCACGGCCGGGCCGCAGCAGCATCGGCAGCAGCGCCAGCAGGCCGAAGGCGTTGCGGAAGAACGCCACTTCCTGGGTGGGCACGTAGCGCGTGGCATAGCGGATCGCCACCGCCATCAGGCCGAACGCCATCGTGCTGCCGAGCATCAGCAGCGCCGCCCGCATCGGGGTGGCGCTGGGGGAAAGGGTGGGGCTGTTCACCACTGTGCGCCGAGCAGGCGGGGCTCCGGTTCGATCGGCACGCCGAACTTCTCCAGCACCGAGGCCGAGATGCGGCGCGCCAGCGCCAGCAGTTCAGCGCCGCTGGCATTGCCGTGGTTGACCAGCACCAGCGCGTGGCTGGGGGCCACGCCGGCATCGCCGTCGCGGAAGCCCTTCCAGCCGCAGGATTCGATCATCCAGGCTGCCGAGACCTTGCGCTTGTCGTCCTGCTCGGCCGGGAACACCGGCAGGTCGGGGAAGTGCTGCAGCAGCACGTCGACCTGCTCCAGTGGCAGCACCGGGTTCTTGAAGAAGCTGCCGGCATTGCCGAGTACCTCCGGGTCGGGCAGCTTGCGGCGGCGGATCGCGATCACCGCATTGGCCACGTCCACCGCGCCCGGCAGCACCACGCCCTGCGCCTGCAGCTCTTCGCGGATGCCGGCGTAGTCCATGCGCAGATCGTGCAGCAGTGGCAGTTTCAGTTCGATGGCGGTGATCAGGTAGCGATCGGGCTGTTGCTTGAACACGCTGTCGCGGTAGGCGAAACCACACTGTTCGTTATCCAGGCGCACCCAGGCCTGCTCCTGACAGTCCCAGGCTTCGACCGCCTGGATGAACTCGCCGACCTGCGCGCCATAGGCGCCGATGTTCTGGATCGGTGCGGCACCGGCGGTGCCGGGAATCAGCGCCAGGTTTTCCAGGCCGGACAGGCCTTCCTGCAGCGACCACATCACCAGGCCATGCCAGGGCACGCCGGCGCCGGCGCGGATCACCGCGTGGTCGGCGCGGTGTTCAAGGAAACTGATGTCGCGGTTGCCGAACACCAGCACGGTACCGGGCAGGTCCTCGGCGATCAGCACGTTGCTGCCGGCGCCCAGCACCAGCAGCGGGCCGTTGGCCACCTCGGGCAGTGCCAGCACCTCCGGCAGCAGCGCGGCATCGTGCAGTTCGAGCAGCTGTTCCGCATTGGCCTGCACGTGGAAGGTATTCAGTGCCTGCAGCGGCGCATTGCGGGTGAGTGTCCAGCGCAGCGGGGCGTTGCCGTCGGTGGTGTCCATGGGCGCGCTCACAGTGGGGCCACCGCGCCGCGGCTCGGCGCTTCGCGGCGGCGACGGATCGCCTCCACGCATTCGGAAACCAGCGCCGGCCCACGGAAGATCAGGCCGCTGTAGCACTGCACCAGCGCGGCACCGGCCGCCATCTTGGCCACCGCGTCGGCACCGGACAGGATGCCGCCGACGCCGACCAAGGGCACCGACTCGGGCAGGCGCGAGCGCAGGCGGCGCAGCACCAGCGTGGACTGCTCCAGCACCGGCGCACCGGACAGGCCACCGGCCTCGTTGGCCAGCGGATCGCCGGCCACCTTGCTGTGGTCGATGGTGGTGTTGGTGGCGATCACGCCGTCCACCTGCAGCTCGCCCAGCACGCGGGCGGCGGCATCGATGTCGCGCTCGCTGAGGTCCGGCGCCACCTTCACCAGCATCGGTACGCGGCGGCCGTGGCGGGCCGCGAGCTCTTCCTGGCGGTCACGCAGCTGGCTGACCAGCTGGCGCAGCGCGGTTTCTTCCTGCAGTTCACGCAGGCCGGCGGTGTTGGGCGAGGAAATGTTGACAGTGATGTAGTCGGCCAGCGCGTACACCTTGTCCAGGCAGGCGATGTAATCGTCCACGGCCTGTTCGTTGGGGGTGTCCTTGTTCTTGCCGATGTTGATGCCGAGCAGGCCGCGGCGGTTGCGCGCGCGCTCGACGTTGCGCACCAGCGCGTCCACGCCCGCATTGTTGAAGCCCATGCGGTTGATGATCGCGTTGTGTTCCGGCAGGCGGAACAGGCGCGGCTGCGGATTGCCGGCCTGCGGGCGCGGGGTGATCGTGCCGATTTCGACGAAGCCGAAGCCGAGCGCGAACAATGCATCGATGTGCTCCCCGTTCTTGTCCAGGCCGGCGGCCAGGCCGACCGGGTTGGGGAACGTCAGCCCGAACACCGTGCTGGGCATCGGCGCGATGCGTGCGGCCAGCAGCGGCGTGGTGCCGGTGCGATAGGCCAGGTCCAGTGCGGACAGGCCAAGGCCGTGGGCGCGCTCGGCGTCGAGCGAGAACAGGAAGGGGCGGGCAAGCGAATACATGCGTCGGTTCAGTCCAGCGTGCCGAGGAAGGCTCGGGTTCGATATTCAAAAGCAACCTGGCCGTCGACCGCGTGGGCGGCGAACAGGTGCTGCAGAGCGTCGATCATCGGTGCGTGGCGCGGATGACCGGGTTGAGGGGCGTAGGAGGAGGACAGCAGGCGCCCGCGCAGGGCGTCGAAGTCCAGGTGCTGCACGTTCGGCAGCTCCACCCTGCCGCGCAGGCCAGCGCCGAACCAGGCCTGCATGGTGGCGTCGTCCTGGTAGCGCTCGGCCACGGCGGTATAGTCGGTGCCGTAGTCCAGCAGCAGCTGTTCGTAGCCGACCAGGAACGGGCTGGCATCGAGCAGGCGAGAATTCCAGTAGATGAGGGCCTGGCCGCCGGGGCGCAGGATGCGCTGCCACTCGGCGCGTACCGCCACGGTGTCGAACCAATGGAAGGCCTGCGCGACGCTGACCAGGTCGATGCTGGCATCGTCCAGCGCGGTGGCCTCGGCGCGGCCATCCACCGCACGGAACTGCGGGTACTGCGGTGCCAGCCATTCTTCGGCCGCGCCGCGCATGGCCGCATTGGGCTCAACCGCGACAACAGGATGGCCGCTGGCCAGGAAAAGGCGGCTGGAAATGCCGGTACCGGCGCCGATGTCAGCCACACGCGCCTGCTGGCTGACACCCATCGGGCCATGCAGCCACTCCAGCAGCGCGGGTGGGTAGTCGGGCCGGTAGCGGACGTAGTCGGCGACTCGGCTGCTGAAGCGTTCAGTGCTGTCGGAGGCGGTCATGGCGTCAGTTCGACACCGCCGCCAGCCACGCCAGGCCGCCGAAGAACAGGATGAAGACCACGATGGCGGCAAGTGCCGCGCCGACCATGACCCAGCCCAGCACCAGGCCGGTGACGGCCAGGCCATCGCCTTCCAGTTCGTGCGGGCGGCGGCGGATTTCGGCGCGGGCCATGTGGCCGGTGATGATGGCGACGATGCTGGCCACGAAGGGCAGGACGGTCCAGCTGGCGATGCCCATGACCAGGCTGACCACGGCCAGGGCGCTTGTCTGTCGGGGTGCCACGCTCATCGGGGTCCTCCTTGGCAGTGTGCACATGATAGTGCCTCTGCCCCGGCAATCCCATGCCCGGCGGATGCGATGGCAGGCGTCGCCCCTGGCCGGCGAAAGGGATTTCGGCCCTGGTCGGCGTCGACCTTGGTCGACGAAAGGGATATCGGCCTTGGTAGGCGTCGACCTTGGTCGACGAAGGGATTTCGGCCCTGGTAGGCGTCGACCTTGGTCGACGAAGGGATTTCGGCCCTGGTAGGCGTCGACCTTGGTCGACGAAAGGCATGCCAACCAAGGTTGGCGGCTACCGAAGTGCCGGTATCAGCCCATCAACACCTGGCCGCCATCCACATTGAGCACGCTACCGGTGACCCAGCGCGCCAGTGGCGAGCACAGGAACAGTGCGGCGTCGGCGATCTCGCGCGGGTGGCCGAAGCGGCCGAACGGAATCTTCGCCAGGGTGCCGTGGTACAGCGCGGGGTCCTCGACGCGACGACGGTCCCAGAGGCCGTCATCGAACTCGATCGAGCCCGGGGCGATGGCATTGACCCGGATCCGGTCCTTGGCCAGCGCCAGCGCCTGTGACGTGGTGTAGTGCGAAAGCGCCGCTTTGGCCGCGGCGTACGGCGCGCCACCGGGGCGCGGCTGCTGCGCGGCAATCGACGACAGATTGAGGATGCAGGCGTCGCTGGAGGCACGCAGCCATGGCAATGCCAGGCGCGAGGCACGCACGGCCGCCATCAGGTCGATCTGCAGGCTGGCGGCCCAGCCGTCCTCGTCGTCGGCCATGCCGTAGCCGGTGGCATTGTTGACCAACACATCGATGCCACCGCGGGCGTCGGCGGCGGCCTGTAGCCAGGCCTGGATCTGGCCGGTGTCGGCCAGATCGGTGGAAAACGCGTGCAGTTCGAAGCCCTGCGCTCGTGCATCGGCACGCAGGGCATCCAGGCCGGCCTGGCCGCGGGCGCAGACCGAGACCTGTGCGCCGGCGCCGGCAAAGGCCAGCGCCATTTCACGGCCAATGCCCTTGCTGCCGCCGGCGATGAGCACGCGGCGGCCGCTGAAATCGAGGGTCGGAGCCCCTGCGGGGATCCGACCCCTCGCTGGGGCCAGATCCCCGGAGGGGCTCTGACCCACGGACGTGTCCTCGTCGTTCGCCATCACAGGTCGAACTTGATGCCCTGGGCCAGCGGCAGCGAATCCGAGTAGTTGATGGTGTTGGTCTGGCGGCGCATGTAGACCTTCCACGCATCCGAACCGGACTCGCGGCCACCGCCGGTGTCCTTCTCGCCACCGAAGGCGCCGCCGATCTCCGCACCGGACGTGCCGATGTTGATGTTGGCGATGCCGCAGTCGCTGCCGGCGGCCGACAGGAACTTCTCGGCAGTCTTCAGGTTCTGGGTGAAGATCGAGGACGACAGGCCCTGCGGCACGCCGTTCTGCATGTCGATGGCTTCATCGAGGGTGTCGTACGGCATCACGTACAGGATCGGCGCGAAGGTCTCGTGCTGGACCACGGCGTCGCTGTTCTTCAGGCCGGAGACGATGGCCGGCAACACGAAGTTGCCCGGGCGGTCGATGCGGCTGCCACCGGTTTCGATGGTGCCGCCGGCCGCCTTGGCCTGGGCGATCGCATCGAGGAACTGCTGCACGGCGCCTTCGCTGTTCAGCGGGCCCATCAGGTTGGCCGCATCGGTCGGGTCGCCGATCTTGCCTTCCACCTGCTTGTAGGCCTTGACCAGGGTGGCCAGCACGTCGGCGTAGATCGAGCGGTGCACGATCAGGCGGCGGGTGGTGGTGCAGCGCTGGCCGGCGGTGCCGACGGCGCCGAACACGATGCCCGGCACGGCCAGCTTCAGGTCGGCGGTTTCGTCCAGGATGATGGCGTTGTTGCCGCCGAGTTCCAGCAGGCAGCGGCCGAGGCGGCGCGCGACCTTCTCGTTGACGGTGCGGCCCACCTGGGTCGAGCCGGTGAAGCTTATCAGCGGCACGCGTCGGTCATCGACCATCTTTTCCGACAGCGCGGTGCCGGCATCGTTGATCAGGAAGAAAATGTCCGGGAAGCCGGCTTCGCGCAGGGCGTCGTTGCAGATCTTCAGCGAGGCGATGGCGGTCAGCGGCGTCTTGTTGGACGGCTTCCAGATGCATACGTCGCCACAGATGGCGGCCAGGAACGAGTTCCAGCTCCACACCGCGACCGGGAAGTTGAAGGCCGAGATGATGCCGACCAGGCCCAGCGGGTGGTACTGCTCGTACATGCGGTGGCCGGGGCGCTCGGAATGCATGGTGTAGCCGTACAGCATGCGGCTCTGGCCGACGGCGAAATCGGCGATGTCGATCATCTCCTGCACTTCGCCATCGCCTTCCGGCTTGCTCTTGCCCATTTCCAGCGCAACCAGCGAACCCAGGGCGTCTTTGTGCCTGCGCAGTGCTTCACCGCACAGGCGCACGGCTTCACCGCGGCGCGGGGCCGGCGTGGTGCGCCAGACCTTGAAGGCTTCCTGGGCGCGGGCAACGACGGTCTCGTACTCGGCCTCGGTGGTCGCGCGGACCTGCGCGATAGGCTCGCCGGTGGTCGGGTTGACCGGGGTGATCAGCTCACCGCTGGTCGCGCTCGACCACTCCCCGTTGCCCAGGTACGTGCCAGCGTTGATCGCGTCCAGGCCAAGGGACTTGAGCAGCTCGGAAGACATGCAGACTCCTGTATTTCGTTACGTTGTTTGGCGCCATCGCGGGCAGGTGGGGGACGCGATGAACTGAATCGCCGATGGTAGCAGAGCGCCCCGGCCGACCATGGTGCAACGCGCCAGCCAGGCCTGGCCGAACATGAATGCTTGGAGGGCAGGGCCCGTTGCCTGTAAACTTCCCGGCTGCATGGCCCCGTAGCTCAGCTGGATAGAGCGTCCCCCTCCTAAGGGGAAGGTCGCCCGTTCGAATCGGGCCGGGGTCACCAGAATCAATAACTTGCGGCAGCTGCTGCGCTGCCATGGGCCATATCGGGCCATCAAAAGGTACTAATTGGTCACAGTGGTCACAGTAGCGAATCAATAGGTTAGCTTCGCCACCGCGCCATCATCGCCCTCAGGGGTGAGGTGTGCGTAGTACTTCTCTGTAGTGGCGTAATCAGCATGACCGGCCAGGAGCTGCACGCACCGCAATGGCACGCCAGCCATAACCATATGGGCGCAGAACGTGTGCCTCAGGCGGTGAAGACTCCCGCCAACGCCTGCCGCGGTCGCATCATCCTTGGACCAGTCGCTCACGGTGTCCTTGTGAACGCTTACCAGCGGATCGAGAAGGGTGGCTAGAGGTGCAGCGGCATGGGCGTTCAACGGCACCTCTCGCCAATTCCCTGACTTCGTGCGTCCGTCGCCGTCCTCGTCCGGATCGCTCTCGACCAGCAGGCGACCAGTAACCACGTTCTCGTGCCTCAGGTGCATCAGATCGCCGCGCCGGATTCCGGTGTGTGCCATGAACCGCCATAGGTTGGCCCGGGAGGCATTGGCCGCGTAGAGCTGCTGCATGGCATCAGCTGTATAGAACCGGACGGCAATGCTTCGCACCCCTCTTGGTGCCTGGATCCCCTCAAACGGGTTCGCATCCATTCCTTCCACTGCACGCCACGGCGGAGCGCGGCCTGCAGCCTGCGAACTTCCTTCCCCACAGTCTCCAAGCAAGCAAGCCAGGTCCACGCCTTCCACCTCGGGCAGAGCGTGCAACCTACCCGGAAGAGACCGAAGTCGATCAGTCTTGAGATTCTTCGCGTTCTTACTGAGAAGCTCGCGTGAACTGATGCTTCCGACGAAAGCGTCTTCGCAGAAATCCGCTCCCAGCCCCATAAACCCATATATCACCATCGTCCGCAGCTGCAACTCCTTAAGTTCCACGTTGCAATAGGCCAAAGCAACTGCTTTCTCACGGTGCCAAGAAAGATGGTCGCAGACACCGCTACTACGGCGACGACAACCGAAGCGTGCAAATGAGGTCGCAAGAAACTACTCGGATATGGCAGCCGAAGCCATTGGAGAACATGCTGCTAGTCCTGGACGCTGAAGTGGTTGCCGGCTTGTGGAAATCTCGCCGACTGCGCCGGCCGGGCGGTTGCTCGGTGCGTGTCGTCGGCGGGCAGCGGTGTTCGTGCTTTCTCTGCCGAGCGCTGCCGCATCTCCTCGCAGAACGCGGGCCATCCGGGCGGCGCCGCAGCACAGGTGATCTCAGTACCTGGCATTGGCTGTGGTTATCGCGATCGCGATGGAATTGCCGACCTTTTTTCTTACCAAGCGATTGGGATAGCATGGACTTGGCTTTCGAGGGGAAGAAGCCTCGATCGCCGATCGGTCTAACATGGAGATGGACAGTGCTTTTGAAATACGCTCTTGCTGGGATGCTTGGATTTGTTGGCTTAGGCGCTCTTGTCGCAGACGTGAATGCTGCCGCTGTCCGATGCGACACCTGTCGAATTGATGGTGACTATCGCGCTGAGGCCGTTCGTCAAGGGCCCGGGACTCACCTGATTTTTAATGTTACTGACAACCAGATTCAGCAGTACTACGTTGGTACAAGCTCCGGTGGCGGCGGTGGTGGCATTGAGCCGAGAGCCGCAGGACCTCTGGTTGTGCGGGAGACTCCACCGGCGGGTGCCGTTGAAGAGGTGAACCGAGCTCATCGCGTACAAGTCGTTGGTGGTGGCACACTTCGTCCCACGTTCATCGTGCCAATCGCGACGCTCGGCCTCAATCCGAGCGCAAGTGCTATGACGGCTTACGAGTACGTATCGGACTACAACCTCCGTGCAATGGTCGAAACTGCGACGGGTAGCACGGATGTCATTTCCAAGGTGGTCGGAACCGACGTTTTCACGGCAATGGCCGACCTACTCCAGCACGTTACGAACTACACAGGCCTGCGCGATCAAGCGAGGATCATAATGAAGGTCGTGTTTAAGGACGGTTCCTCGGTTGTTGTCGTCGTCAACCTCGAGCATCAGAATGGACAGTCCGAAGTCGGTAGTGAGCGTACCGCCGCAGGGCAGTTGATTCCGACCGATATTCAGCAGGTGAATGGTACTTGGACTGACTACGGCGGAGAGAATCTTGCAAGGATGGTCACCCATCTTCAAGGTCTCGGTGCAACGATGTCGGCATCTGGCCCGTCGTCGACGGGTAGTGTCAAGGCAATTACCTGTAGTGGCGCCGGGGTCGCTAAGGTTTGCAACGTCGAATATATGATCCGCTGATGGCGTGTTGGGCGACTTGCAATAGGCAAATGGGGCCGTTTTAGCGGCCCCATTTTGTTTGAACTCTCAATTGGCTTCTTATTTCTTGCGGCGACTGAGCGCAAGGACTATCGCAATAATCGCTACTGGGATCAGGATAACCGCCAGTAGGATGATCCAATGCCAGATGCTGAAACCACCCATGCTTTATATCCCTATGAAGTGACGCTTGGATGGTAGCATCTCGAAGTCGATGCCTCTAAAGCGTGATTCGTATCGAATGACACAGATCAACCTCGCTGCCGCACGCTAGGATGCAGCACGACCGTGGTGCTTGAGCGGCGCCGTGCGAAGGAGCTGAGTCGAGCACGCCCATCGAGTCCACGCCAGCGGCTGCGAGTCGCTCGACCATCCCAGCGAAGGCGTGCAGGTCGATGCCCGATTCGGTCACCGGCGTAAGAGGCAAGGCGCTGAGGCCGTGGATCATGCCGGATCCCGAGGGCAGAAGGAAAAGAGTGGTTGTCAGGTGTGGCGGCGGTGGACGATCGGCATTGCTTACTGCCCTGGGACAAAATTCAAGCGCTGCCGTGCAACGTGATCCGGCCACCGGGATCGCGCACCATGGTGGCCATCCTTCCTTGCGCGCACGCCATGAGTGAGTACCTTCGCCCCGTGCAGCCTCCGCACTTCGCCGCCATCGGCGCGTGGCTGGATTCGGCCAGCGCAACCCGGCGCTGGGCCGGTCCCGGCGTGGCGTATCCGCTCGTGCCGGACGCATTCGCGCAGGCACTGCAACTGCAGCAGCGCCCGGGTTGGGTGCTGTTGGATGCGCATGGCCACTGCCTTGGTTTCGGCCAGTACTGGCCAACGACCTCCGGCACGCTGCACCTGGGCCGCATCATCGTTTCGCCGCGGGCACGCGGGCGTGGACTGGGACGTGTACTGATGCAGGCGCTGATGGCGCAGGCGTTGCAGTCGGCCGGGGCGGAGCGGCTGACCCTGCGTGTCTATCGTGACAACGTCGCGGCGGTGACCCTGTATCGCGACCTGGGCTTTCAGCCGATGGAAGACGCTTCGACGCCGGAACTGCTGTTCATGCAGCACCGTGCCGGCTGAGTGGTGATCACGCGCGCAGCACGGAAGCCTGTTGCGCCTGCCATTGCTCGCGGGTGATGCGGCTGATGTGTTCGGTGCGGTAGTCGCCGAGGAAGCTGTTGAACTTGTTCACTTCGGTATGGTGATGCTGGAAACCGCATTTGCTCTGTACGCTCAGGGACTGCAGGTTGTCGGCGAAGTAGCCGCACCACAGTGCGTCCAGACGCAGGCCGAGGAAGGCGTGCCGCATCACTTCGCGCACTGCTTCGGGCACCAGGCCGCGCCCCCAGTACGGTACGCCGATCCAGTAGGCGATCTCGCCTTCGCGCTCGCCGATCTCGAAGTTGCTGTCGGCACCGATCAGGATGCCGACGCAGCCGATGGCGCGGCCATCTTCGCGGCTCTGCAGGGCATAGACCTCCGGCCGGTTGAACACGGTGCGGATGATCTCGGTACTTTCCTTGACGCTGGTGTGGGCTGGCCATCCGGCGATGGGCCCGACGCGCAGGTCGCGGGCGTATTCGTACAGGTCGGCGGCGTCGGTGTCGCGCCAGGGGCGCAGGATCAAGCGTTCGGTATGCAGCGGCATGGCCGTTCCAGGGACAGGAAGAGAGCGCACAGGCTAGGCCGTGCCTCGTTATCGGCACAGGGCGCGACCTTGATGGTTTCGGTACTTTTCGCAACTGCCTCGTTGGCGCAGGTATGCTGGGCCCCGGAATGCAGCCGGATCGGCCAATGGACCGCATACCCCAGCTTCTGGATCAGGACGAATCGATGCGCCTGGAGGTCAGTACGCTGGCCGAGGGGCAGGGGGTTCCGCTGTCGTTCGGGCACGCGTATCTGGCGGTACTGGTGTGCGTGTCCGTGCGTGCGCGCTTCGCGCTGAACTTCCGTGAGGTGGCGGTGCAGCGGCACGACGTGCTGGTGCTGGCCGAGGACACGCTGGCGCTGCTGCGGAAGCGATCGCGTGGCTTCCTGGCGGTGGTCTGCCTGATGCCGAAGGCGCTGGCGTCGGAGGTGGCCTACGTATTGCCCAACGCGCTGTTCAAGTTCCTGCATGAGCATCCCCATTGCGTGCCGTCGCCGCTGGAGGTGCCGCTCCTGCAGGGCTGGCTGCAGCAGCTGATGGACGCGCAGCATACTGGGGGCCGCTATCGGCACGTGATGCTGCGCAATCTACTGCAGACCTTTTTCCTGAAATTCGCCACGCTGTTGCCGGCACAGAAGGGGGCCGCAGCGCCGGTCAGCCGGCGCGAGCGCCTGGCCTGGACTTTCTGGGAACTGGTCGGCCAGCGCAGTACCCGCCAGCGCGACGTGCAGTCCTATGCCGATGCGTTGTGCATCACGCCGTTCTATCTTTCGCAGCTGACCCGCGAGTGCTTCGGTGAAACACCCAAGGCGTTGATCGACCGCCAGGTGGTGCTGGAGATCAAGGCGCTGCTGAGCTACAGCGAGCTGCCGATCGGGCGCATCGCCGAGCGATTGTGCTTCGAGGATGCGTCCTACCTGTGCCGCTACTTCCGGCGGCACACCGGGCAGTCGCTGACCGGCTACCGCCGTGCGGGGCAGGGCGGCGCTAGTGGGGTACGAACAGCGGTGCCGGCACTTCGGACAGCAGATCCTCGGTAGCCCCGCCCAGCACGCGTTCGACCACGCAGTCGCGGCGGTAGGGCCCCAGCACCCGCAGATCGGCTTCGCCAGGCCTGGCGAAAGGTCAATCCTGCTTCAACAGCTCGACCAGCTGGCGCAGGCGATAGGGCTTGGGCAGGAACTCCACCTGCTCCGGCAGCGGCGGCAGCTGCGAGCGCGCATAGCCGGAGGACAGGATCATGCGTGCCTGCGGCTGTTCGCGGGCGACGTGCTCGCTCAGTTCGATGCCGGACATGCCGTTGGGCATGCTGACATCGCTGAACACCACGTCAAAACGCGCCTCGCCCTTGAGCAGCTCCGCCGCCTCGTGACCATCGGCGGTGGTGGCGACCTCGATGCCGAAATCGCGCAGGGCCAGGCCGATCATCTCGCGCAGATCGTTCTGGTCCTCCACCATCAGTACGCGGATCGGTTCATCGGTCATGGGTTGCTTCCTCTGATGCGGGTAACAGCAGGCTTACCGTCGTGCCGACACCGGGCGTGGTGGACACATCGACGAAGCCGCCGCTCTGGGTAGTGAATCCGAACACCTGGCTCAGGCCCAGGCCGCTGCCCTTGCCGATGTCCTTGGTGGTGAAGAAGGGCTCGCTGGCGCGCTCGGCGATGTCGGCCGCCATGCCATGGCCTTCGTCACAGACGCTGAGGGTGACATAGCCGCGTTGCAGCGTAGTGTCCGCATCCGGGTCGAGTCGATGTTCCAGCGCGGTGCCGATCAGGATGCGCCCGCCATCGATGGTGGCCTCTACGGCATTTGCCACCAGGTTGGCCAGGGCAGCCTGCAGCTGCATCGCGTCGGTGCACACCTGCGGCAGGCCCGGCGTGAGGCAGGCGTCCAGCGTCACCGTGGGTGGGCAGGCGCGCTGCAGGCCCGGCAGCCATTGCTGTACCAGCGTGTTGATGTCCAGCGGTTCGCGGATCAGGGTCTGGCCCGTGCTGAAGGCCAGCAGCTGGCGGGTCAGCAGGGCGCCGCGGTCGGTGGCCGCCTGCGCAGCGTCCAGCAGCTCGGCGGCGCGTGCATCGTCACCGCGGACGCGTAGCGACAGCAGGTCCAGCGCGTTGCCGATGGTGGTCAGCAGGTTGTTGAACTCGTGCGACAGGCCGCGGCTGAGCCGGCCGACCGTCTCGAACTGCTGGGTGTTGCGCAGCGCACGCTGGGCATCGCGCAGCAGTCGCTGTGCCTGCCATTGCTCGGTGATGTCGCGGGTGATCTTGACGAAGCCAAGCAGTTCGCCCGCTTCAACGACCGGCTCGATGACCACGCTGGCGCGGAACGAGGAGCCGTCGCGGCGTACCCGCCAGCCCTCGCTGGCAACATGGCCCTGCTGCGCCGCGAGGCGGAGCAGGCGCTGCGGTTCGCCGGCCTCGCGCTCGGTGGCCAGGTAGAAACGACCGAAGTGCGTACCCACCACTTCATCGGCTGAATAGCCCTTGATGCGCTCGGCGCCCGGGTTCCAGCTGCAGACGATGCCTTCAGGATCAAGCAGGTACAGCGCATGGTCGCGCACGCTGTCGATCAGCAATCGCAGTTGTCGGGAAGGGTCCGTCAGCACGGACGTCGTAGAGGCAGCTGCGTCCACGTGTAGATAAGTGTTACCCCTGTGAGGGACGTGAAGCTAGGCATTCAAGTGTGAAGGATGCGTGCACACCTGACACGTGCCATTTGTCCTGTGCGGCTGAATGCGACACGGAGTACCATCTTCCACCCTTTGCCTTCTGGAACCGACCTGCATGCGTCCTGGTGCGACTACGCGTGACCGCTGGATCTGGATGACCTCTGCCGTATTGCTGGCGGCGACCATCGCGCTGGAACTGGTGGTGCCGCTGGGATACGCGGTCTGGCTGGCCTATTTCCTGGCCGTGGGCGTCACGGTGTTCCAGCGCAGTGCGCGCGCGCCGTTCGTGGTCGCGATGATCGCCTGTGTCCTGCTGGTGATCGGCTTCAACGTGGCGCCCGCCAGCAACAACTCGTCGTTCTCGTTCGTCAACCGCACCATCGGTGGCTGCGCCTTCCTGATGATCGCGCTGATCGTCTCGCGCGCCATCCAGGCCCGCCGCCAGGCCATGCGCGCGCTCTGGCTGCAGGAGGCCGAGAACGCGGTGGCGTCGAGCCTGCGCGGTGACCTGGGGCCGGAGCAGATCGCCGAGGCGGCTGCGACGAGCCTGGCCGGGCAGCTGGACGCGGAGGTCGGTGCGGTCTATCGGCTGGAAGGCGGACGGCTGCAGCTGACCGGTGGCATGGCGCTGCCTTCGGGCGCGCCGGCCTCGCTGGCCCTGCACGAAGGGCTGGCCGGGCAGGTCGCTCGTGATGAACGGATCCGCCACCTGCATGGCGACGATGCCGCGGTGCTTGAACTGCAGACCAGCCTGGGCCGGCTGCCGGTGCGCGAGCGCATCCTGGCGCCGCTCAGCAGCGACGGCGCCGTGGTCGGCATCATCGAACTGGGCCGCGCCCGGGTCGGTGAACAGCGTGATCTGGATCGCGAGCTGCTGGAGCGCTGTGCCGAGACCATCGGCATGGCGCTGCGCGCATCGCTGTTGCGTGCGCAACTGGTGGTGCTGCTGGAAGAGTCGCAGCGCCAGGGCGAGGAGCTGCAGGCCCAGCAGGAAGAGCTGCGCGTGGCCAACGAGGAACTGGAAGAGCAGAGCCGCAGCCTGCTGCAGTCGCAGAGCCACCTGGAAGAACAGCAGGCCGAGCTGGAACAGAGCAACGTGCAGCTGGAAGAGCGCACCCACGAGCTGGAGGCGCAGAAGCAGGCGCTGCTGGTCGCGCAGAGCCAGCTGGTGCGCAACAGCAACGAACTGGCCGCGACATCGCGCTACAAGTCCGAGTTCCTGGCCAACATGTCGCACGAACTGCGCACGCCGCTGAACAGCTCGCTGATCCTGGCCAAGCTGCTGGCCGACAACAAGGACGGCACGCTCACCGAGGAACAGGTGAAGTACGCCCGTGCGATCCTCTCGTCCAACAACGATCTGTTGGCACTGATCAACGACATCCTCGACCTGTCGCGCATCGAGGCCGGCCATGTCGAACTGTCCGATGAAGTGGTGGTGGTCGACAGCGCGCTGCAGCGCCTGCGCGAGACCTTCGAGCCGATGGCGCGGCAGAAGGGCCTGGCCCTGCAGATCGAAGCCGATGCGCTGGCACCGAGCCAGCTGGTGGTCGACAGCCAGCGGCTGCAGCAGATCCTGAAGAACCTGCTGGCCAATGCGGTGAAGTTCACCGAGCACGGAAAGGTCAGCCTGCACGTGCGTGCGGCCGGCAATGGCCGCATCCGGTTCGAGGTCTGCGACACCGGCATCGGCATCGCCCGCGAGCAGCTGGACGTCATCTTTGAAGCCTTCCGCCAAGCCGACGGCAGCACCCGCCGTCGCTACGGCGGTACCGGCCTGGGCCTGTCGATCTCGCGCGACCTGGCCGAGCGCATGGGCGGCCAGATCCAGGTCGACAGCGAGCCCGGGCGCGGCAGCTGCTTCATCCTGGAGCTGCCATTGCAGGGCGCCCCCGCGGCGAGCGCAGCCGAGGCTGCCGAGGCCCCCGTGGCAGTGCCGGCGCCGGCACGGACACCGGCCGTGCTGCCGCCCGCGCCGGTGCGCGCTGCCACTGCGTCGGCGCCGGCCACTGTGTCGGCCGGCGTGGCCGACGACCGCGGCCGCCGCCAGCGCGCCGGGCGCCTGATCCTGGCGGTCGAGGACGATGCCACGTTCGCCGAAGCACTGGTGGCCCTGGCCCATGAACTGGACTTCGACTGCGTGGTGGCGGGTACGGCGGAAGAAGCGCTGACACTTGCCAGTGAGCTGCGTCCAAACGGCGTCCTGCTTGATATCGGCCTGCCGGACGTGTCGGGCCTGAGCGTGCTGGAGCGCCTGAAGCGCAACCCCGAAACCCGCCACATCCCGGTGCATGTGGTCTCGGCAACGGACCGCAGCCAGGTGGCGCGCGAGCTGGGCGCGATCGGCTTCGCGATCAAGCCGACCACGCGCGAGCGGCTGGTGACGGCCATCGAGCAGCTGGAACAGACCAGCCAGCGCGACGTGCGGCGCCTGCTGATCGTCGAGGACGACAGCGAGCTGCGCAGCAACCTGGAACTGCTGCTGGGCCGCGACCAGCTGCAGATCGTCGCGGTGGGCACCCTGGCCGGTGCACTGGAACAGCTCAGCACGGTCACGTTCGACTGCATGGTGATGGACCTGTCGCTGCCCGACGGCAGCGGCTACGACCTGCTTGAACACATGGCCGGCAACGATGAGGTCGGTTTCCCGCCGGTGATCGTCTATACCGGCCGCGCGCTCAGCCGCGAGGAAGAGCAGCGCCTGCGCCGCTATTCCAAGAGCATCATCATCAAGGGTGCGCGTTCGCCGGAACGCCTGCTGGATGAAGTGACCCTGTTCCTGCACAGCGTCGAGGCCAGCCTGCCGACCGACCAGCAGCGCCTGCTGCGCGAAGCGCGCCGTCGCGACACCGTGCTCGATGGCCGTACCGTGCTGCTGGCCGAAGACGATGTCCGCAACATCTTCGCGCTGTCCAGCGTGCTCGAACCGCTCGGCGTCACGCTGGAGATCGCGCGCAATGGCCAGGAAGCGGTGGATCGCCTGGCCGAGCGTGAGGTCGATCTGGTGCTGATGGACATCATGATGCCGGAGAAGGATGGGCTGGCCGCGATGCGCGAGATCCGCGCGCAGCGCCACCTGCAGGACCTGCCGATCATCGCGCTGACCGCCAAGGCCATGCCGGACGACCGTGAGCGATGCCTGCAGGCCGGTGCCAACGATTACATCGCCAAGCCCATCGATGTCGACAAGCTGGTCTCGTTGTGCCGTGTCTGGTGCTCGCGGCAATGAACGAGCAGGCGCTGTTCGACCTGGAACTGAAGGTGCTGCTGGAAGCGCTGTACCAGCGCTACCACTACGACTTCCGCAGCTACGCGGTATCGTCGCTGCGGCGGCGCATCCGCCAGGCCATGCAGCGCTACGAGTGCGAGCGGCTGGCCGACCTGCAGCACCGCCTGCTGCACGAGCCGGACCTGTTCGCGCAGGCGATGCAGTTCTTCACCGTGCAGGTCTCGGAGATGTTCCGTGACCCGGCCTATTTCCGTGAGCTGCGCGAGCAGGTGGTGCCGGTGCTGCGCACCTATCCCTCGGTGAAGCTGTGGGTGGCTGGCTGCAGTACGGGCGAGGAAGTGTGGTCACTGGCGATCCTGCTGCACGAGGAAGACCTGCTCGAGCGCAGCATCGTTTACGCCACCGACATCAATCCGGCAGCGCTGGCCACCGCCGAAGCCGGCGCCTATGGCATCGACCGCATGGCCCAGTTCAGCCGCAACTACCTGGCGGCCGGCGGCACCGCTTCGCTCTCCGACTACTACGCCACGGCCTACGATGGCGCGGTGTTCAACCGCCAGCTGCGCCGCAACGTGGTGTTCGCCGACCACAGCCTGGCCACCGACACCGTGTTCTCCGAAGTGCACCTGGTGTCGTGCCGCAACGTGCTGATCTATTTCAACCGCGACCTGCAGGATCGCGCGGTGGGCCTGTTCCGTGATGCGCTGGTGCATCGCGGCTTCCTTGGCCTGGGCAGCAAGGAGTCGCTGCAGTTCGGGCGCCACCACGGTGCGTTCGAGGTCTGCTCGCGCGAGCATCGCCTGTACCGGAAAGTCGCCTGATGAGCCTGCCGATACGACCGGCCGTGCTGGTGATCGGGGCCTCTGCGGGTGGGGTCGCAGCGCTGCAGACGGTGCTTGGCGCGCTGCCTGCGGCACTGCCGGCGCCGGTGCTGGCAGTGCTGCACCTGCCACGCGATCGCAGCAGCCGCATCGCCGAAGTGCTGGCGCCGTACTGCGCGCTGCCGGTGCGCGAGGCCGAAGACAAGCAGCCGCTGCAGCCTGGCACGGTGACCTTTGCGCCACCGGACTATCACCTGCTGGTGGAAGACGCCGGTTCGCTGGCGCTGTCGGTGGACGCCCCGGTGCTGTTTTCTCGCCCGGCCATCGATCCGCTGTTCGAGTCGGCGGCAGCGGTGTTCGGCGCGCAGGTGCTGGCCTTGCTGCTGACCGGTGCCAGCAGTGATGGCAGCGAAGGCGTGGCCGCCGTGCGCGCCGCTGGTGGCCGCGCCTGGCTGCAATGTCCCGAGGAGGCCGAGGCATCGATGATGCCGGCCTCCGCCCTGCAGCACGCTGGCGCCGATGCCGTGCTGCCCCTTGAACTGATGTGCCGTCGCCTGAAGGAGTTGTTTGCATGAACCTGTTGCCACCGGACCCTGCGCAGTCGCAGACCCCGGTCAACCTGCTGATCGTCGATGACGTGCCGCAGAACCTGGTAGCCATGCAGGCGCTGCTGCAGCGCGAGGGCGTGAACCTGCTGCTTGCGGGCTCGGGTGCGCAGGCGCTGGAGCTGCTGCTGGAGCACGAGGTGGCGCTGGCATTGCTGGATGTGCACATGCCGGAGATCGATGGCTTCACCCTGGCCGAGCTGATGCGCGGTTCGCACCGCAGCCGCGATGTGCCGATCATCTTCCTGACCGCCTCGCCGGATGACCCGGTGCGTGCCTTCAAGGGCTACGAAACAGGTGCGGTCGATTTCCTGCACAAGCCGGTCGCACCGCAGGTGATCCTGAGCAAGGTCAACGTCTTCATCGAGCTCTACCAGCAGCGCCAGCTGCTGAAGGCGCGCAACGAGGCGCTGGAACGTTCGCTCAAGCTCAACGAGACGATGGCGGCCGTGCTCACCCATGACCTGCGCACGCCGCTGTCGGCGATCCTGCTGTGTGCCGACAAGCTGGCGCTGGAGCTTCCAGAGGACAATGCCGGTGCGCAGCAGACCCTGAAGCACCTGGAAGCCAGCACCCTGCGCATGGCGCGGATGGTCGAGCAGCTGCTGGACTTTTCGCGGATCCGCAGCGGCGGCCTGCGCCTGCAGGCAAGTGCCTGCGATCTTGCGGAAGTGACGCGTGCCGTGGTGGCCGAAGCGGGCAGCGCCCACGGCCACGCACGGGTGCATCTCGACATGCAGGGCGATACCCGCCTGCAGGGTGATCTGGATCGGCTTGGCCAGGTCGCCGCGAACCTGGTCGGCAACGCGCTTACCCATGGCAGCGAGGCGAGGGTGGAGGTGGACGGCCGCGATCCGCGCAGCGTGCTGCTGCGGGTAAGCAACGCCGGGCGGATCGACGACGCGCTGCTGCCGCGATTGTTCGAGCCGTTCAAGGCCAGTTTCCACCCCAGCAATGGCCTGGGGCTGGGCCTGTACATCGTTGATCAGTTCGTCCGCGCGCACGGCGGCCACATCGGCGCGCGCAACGAGGCGGGGCAGGTGGTGTTCGAGGCGACGCTGCCACGGCGCTCTGAAAGCCCGGCAACGGCGGCCAGCTGAATCCTTCAGCAAGCGACGCGTGGATCTGAGACGGGCTCGTCCGCAACTGCTACCGTGGCGGCAGATATTGCCAAGGAAGCACCATGCCACTGCGTGCGATCGCCTATGTCAGCCGGGCGCTGCCGGATCTCTCCGCTCGACGGCTGCAGGCGCTGGTCGACGATGCGGCCCGCTTCAACAAGATGGCCGGCGTGACCGGCGTGCTGCTGCACGACGGCGGGCGTTTCCTGCAGTACATCGAAGGGCCGCCGGATGGCATCGGTTCGGTCTACGAACGCATCCTGCAGGCCGGCAGCCATATCGACATCATTGAACTGGCGCGCGGCCGCCTGGGCCAGCGCCAGTTTCCGTACTGGTCGATGCGCGCGCTGGCGGTGGAGGAGGCGCTGTTGCGCCAGCTGTCATCCAGTGACTGGTCGGGCTTTACCCGTACGCTGCAGGGTGATCGCTCCGCGCCGACGCCGGTGGACCTGCTCGACAACGTTGTGCAGCCAGCACTGCACGCCGGCTGAGCGTCAGCCCGAGGTGCCGCCGCCGCAATAGGCGGCATGCAGCGCCTGCAGCACGCCCAATGCGGGCCCTTCCTGCATGCGGTAGTGGATGGCCTGTGCTTCGCGCCGGGTCGCCACGATGTCCATATCGCGCAGCACAGCCAGGTGCTGCGACAGCGCGGACGCACTCAATCCGGTCAGCGCCTGCAGCTCCGGCACCGGCGCTTCGCCTTCGACCAGGCGGCACAGCACGCGCAGGCGGGCAGGATGGGCCAGGCGCTTGAGCAGGGCAGCGGCCTGCGCGGCGTGCTTGCCCATCGCGGCACTGTCGAGCGGGGTGCTGGGCATGGTTGACCTTTTTGTTTAGACGTGTCTAATTTAGATAAATCTAAATAAAAGGGCAATCCCATGAAGGGCGTGAATGAGGGCAGGGCATGAACCTGCCGTGGACTGCGGTAGCCGGCGGTGGGTTGATCGGCGCCGCCGCAGTGCTGTTGCTCGCCACCCTCGGGCGTGTGGCCGGTATCAGCGGGATCGCCGCAGGCAGCCTGCGCGCAGCGGAAGGCGAGCGCGGATGGCGCTGGGCCTTCCTGTCTGGCCTGCTCGCGGCGGCCGGGCTGGTGCTGTGGTGGCAGTCGCTGCCCGACGGGTTGCCGCGGGTACAGTTGCGCGATGCCTTGCCTGCCTGGCAGTTGATCGGCGCCGGCCTGCTGGTGGGCTTCGGCACCCGCTTGGGCAGTGGCTGTACCAGTGGTCACGGCGTCTGTGGCATGGCTCGCGGCTCGAAGCGCTCGCTGCTGGCGGTGCTGGTGTTCATGGCCTGCGCGATGCTGACGACGTTCCTGATCCGCCACGGCGGAGGCCTGGCATGAGCCGCGCGACAGGGGCCGCGGCAGCGGCGGGTGCGCTGTTCGGTGCGGGGCTGGCGCTTTCGGGGATGACCGACGCGCGCCGTGTGCTCGGCTTCCTCGACATTGCGGGTGATTTCGATCCCACCCTGGTGTGGGTGCTGGGCGCGGCGCTGCTGGTCAGTGCGGTCGGCCAGCGCTGGGTGTTGCGCCGCGCGCAGCCGTGGTTCGCGCTGCGCTTCCAACTGCCCAGTGCGCGTGATGTCGATGCGCGCCTGCTGCTGGGTGCCGCTCTGTTCGGTATCGGCTGGGGATGGGCTGGCTATTGCCCGGGACCGGCCATCGCCGGGCTGGCAGTCGCATCGCGTGAAGCGCTGTGGTTCGTGCCTGCGATGCTTGCAGGTTTCTGGCTGCACGATCGGGTCGTACGCTGAGGCTTCACCCCTGTGTCACCCTGCGTGCGGTCAGATCCGGGGTTCACGGGGAAAGGAGCACAACGACATGGTACGGATGAAGTGGACGGGCAGGGCAATGCTGGCGGTCGCACTGGCCGCTGCGGTGGCACCGGCGCTGGCCTGCACGCGCGCGGTGTACCTGGGTGACAACGGTGATGTGATCACCGCACGCTCGATGGACTGGAAGGTCGACGTGGCGACCAACCTCTATGTGCTGCCGCGCGGCATCGCGCGCACCGGCCAGGCCGGACCGAAGTCGCTGGCCTGGACAGCGCGCTATGGTTCGGTGGTGGCCACCGGCTACGACGTGTCGACCACCGATGGCATGAACGAGAAGGGCCTGGTGGCCAACCTGCTGTGGCTGGTCGAATCGGAGTATCCGCAGCAGCGCGGCAACAAGCCGGGACTGGCGATTTCGCTGTGGGCGCAGTATGTGCTGGACAATTTCGCGACCGTGGACGAGGCGGTGGCGGCGCTGAAGCGTGAGCCGTACTCGATCGTCACCGACAAGGTGCCGGGCGAGGACCGCCAGGCAACGCTGCATCTGTCGCTGTCCGACGCGAGCGGCGACAGTGCCATCGTCGAGTACATCGGGGGGCGCCAGGTGATCCACCATGACCGGCGCTACCAGGTGATGACCAACTCGCCGATCTTCGAGCAGCAGCTGGCACTCAACAGCTACTGGCAGCAGATCGGTGGCACGGTGATGCTGCCAGGTACCAACCGCTCGTCCGACCGCTTCGCGCGTGCGTCGTTCTACATCAATGCCATTCCCAAGGCCGAGGACCCGGTGGAAGCGCTTGCCAGCGTGTTCAGCGTGATCCGCAATGCGTCGGTGCCGTATGGCATCACCACGCCGGGCGAGCCGAACATCTCATCGACGCGCTGGCGCACGGTGGCCGACCACAAGCGGCGGTTGTACTTCTTCGAATCGGCGCTGACCCCCAACACCTTCTGGATCGATCTGAACAAGGTCGATTTCGGCGGCCAGGTGCTCAAGCTCGACCTTGGCAAGGACCAGCGCAACACGTTCGCCGGCGATGCATTGGGTCACTTCGTACCCAGTGCACCGTTCGCCTTCCTCGGCGTGAACGGCTAGCGCGAGGCCTGGTCCGGCGCGTCCTTCGGATAGACCGCCAGCACGCTGCAGCCCGGGCGGGCGAAGCGCGGCGTGCTGGCGCGCATGTCGCCGGGGATTCCGGACGGCGTCTCCACGATGCGATCGCCCGGATTGCCACAGATCAGGCCGTTCTGGAAACCGGACTGGAATTCCACCGAGGTCGCCCCGGCCAGGATCGAGCAGCTGCCGGCCAGTTCGACGCGGTAGTAGCGATTGCCGCCATTGCGGCGCGGATTGGTCTCCACCACCACGCCTTGCGGATCCTCGTTCCAGCTGCGCACATGGCGGGTGGCGAAGCAGAACGCTGGCGAGGCCTGGAAGGTATGGCGCGGGCTGCTGCCGCCACGGCTGGGCTTGCCTGTGGCGGTCACGTTCACCCGCGGCAGGGTGGCCGCGTACAGTCGGCTGCTCTGGCGTGCGGTGCTGGCGAACTCCCGGTTGTCGATGGGGGTGACACTGCCGACGCCGCAGCGGCGGCCATCCACCATCACCTGTTCACTGGGACGGCCGCAGGCCCAGCCCGAAGGCGCCTCCAGCCGCAGTGCGCTGGCTTCGTTGACGCCCGGGCAGGCTGCGCTGAAGTCGATGCGGAAGGCCTGGCCCCTGCCATCACGGACCGCGATGGCGGTCGGCGTCTCCTGCTCGACCTGGCGTACGTCACGTGCGTCCAGGCAGTGCGGTGCAGGTGCGATGCGCTCGGCGGCCGATGGCGCGGATGGCGCCTGGGCCAGGGCGGCCAGGGGTAAGGCGCTGGCCAGTGCCAGCGGAAGCAATCGGATCATGCTGTTCATCCTGCCATCCCTGCGTCTGTAACTGGCTGGAACATAGCATGGCCGGTGCCGGGGCCGCGTTGCAGGGAAATGCCAGCACGCGCACACTCGTCATATGGGCGCGATCTTCCACCTGCGGCACTACGGCCAGGCCACCGGCCTGGACCGTCATGACTACGCGCAGTGGGTGCTGCCGCTGCAGGGCGAACTGCAGTTCGAGATGCAAGGCCGCGGTGGTCGCTTGGACCTGCTGCAGGGGGCCTTCGTCGCGGCTGGCGAGGCACACGACCAGATGGCCGATGGCCCGAATGCTTTCGTGATCGTCGACTGCCCCCCGGGTGTGCTCGATGACGGTACCCAGGAACACCTGTGCCGCCAGCGCTGGCTGCATCTGCCACTGGCGCTGCGACAGCGCCTGGCGCAGGTGTGTGAGGGCCAGGCACTGCCGGCCCTGTTGCCGCAGCTGCTCCAGGTGTTCGCACCGGCGGGCAGTGGTGCGCGCCTGCAGGGCCTGTGCGCGGCGGTGCAGGTTGATCCGGGCCAGGCGTGGCCGGTAGCACGCATGGCCGCCTTCGTCGGTGTCAGCGAAAGCCGGTTGCATGCGCTGTTCCAGCGGGAGTTCGGGCTGAGCCCGCAGGCCTGGCTCAGTGCAAGCCGTTTGCGTTGGGCCAAGCACCAGCTGCGTACCAGTGCGGCGCCGATCAGCGATATCGCGCTGGCGGCAGGCTATTCCGAGCAGAGTGCACTGACCCGTGCGCTGCGTCGTGAGTGCGGGCAGACGCCGGCCGCCTGGCGCAGGGGCGCCATATGACCTGTAGAGCCGAGCCCACGCTCGGCTGCCCTTATCTGCACAGCGGCCAATCGCAGCCGAGCATTGGCTCGGCTCTACAGAGATGACAAGGCAATAGCCTCGGTCAAGAGCGCCCGCTGGCCAGCGCTTACACTGCGCGGCCCGTTCTCTTCCCCCGAAGAACCCGAATGCGCAACAACCCGATGGCCCTGGGCATCGCCAATGGCGTTGCCGCTGGCGCGCTGTGGGGCGTGGTCTTTCTCGCGCCCGCCATGCTGCAGTCGTTCAATGCCCTGCAACTGTCCGCCGGTCGCTACCTGGTCTATGGCCTGATTGCCATCGCTCTGCTGCTGCCGCGCTGGAAGCGGCTGGCACCGCGGCTGGGCCGCGCCGAATGGTTCGGGCTGCTGTGGCTGAGCCTGGCCGGCAACCTGGTGTACTTCCTGCTGCTGGCCACGGCAGTGCAGTGGGCCGGTGGCGCGGCGGCGTCATTGATTGTCGGCCTGATTCCGGTGGTGGTCACTGTGGTTGGCGTGCGCGAGCAGGGCGCGGTGCCGTTGAAGCAGCTGCTGCCGGCGCTGGGCCTGTGCGTGCTCGGCGTGGCGCTGGTGGGCTGGGAAGCATTGATGTCCGAACACCTCGCAACACCGTGGCGGCAGCGCCTGATCGGCCTGCTCTGTGCGTTCGGCGCGCTCTTCTCGTGGGCGCTGTACTCGATCGGCAACAGTCGCTGGCTGGCACGCCGGCCGGACCTGTCCAGCCACGACTGGTCGTTGCTGACCGGCGTCACCACTGGCGGCCTGGCCCTGCTGCTGGTGCCGACGGCCTTCATCGGCCACACCGGCAATCACACCGCGGCACAGTGGGGGGGCTTCTGGGTGATCAGCGCCGGCGTGGCAGTGGTGGCCTCGATCCTCGGCAACGCGTTCTGGAACCGCGCCAGCCGCCTGCTGCCGCTGACCCTGACCGGGCAGATGATCGTGTTCGAGACGCTGTTCGCGCTGGCGTATGCCTTCGCCTGGCAGCAGCGCTGGCCCTCGCTGCTGGAGGCGCTGGCGATCGTGTTCCTGGTGGCCGGCGTGATGCTGTGCGCGCATGCCCATCGCTCGCCACGGGCGATCGCCGAACATGCAGGCTGAATGTGGGCGTCAAGGGTGCTGATGCCGGCTTGGTCTCAGATGCAACCAAATGCCGTCACGTTGGCCGATGATCGCCGCAATGATTTTTTGCATCGCAGCACTTGACAGCGGACCGGCGCACAGTGTTTTCTGTGCGTCATGGTCCTTGATGCCGCCCACGCCAGCCTGATCGCCCCCGCCATTGCGGGCCGTCCGACTGCGCCGGTCGCCACCACCACCATTACCACCACCACCGTCACCACTGCCCTGGTGCGGCCCGTCGTCTTCGTGTAACTCCCGAAAACCACGGCCCCGCACCATCCAGGTGGCGGGGAAACTCGACACCTGCATGCGACGGGGCCTCCTAACGAGGTCTGCATGTCTTCCCACGCCCCCGCCCATCCCGTTGCCCCGGCCGATCTGGCTGCACCGTCCACTGTCGTGCACAAGTTCGGCGGCACCTCGGTGGCCGATGCCGAACGCTATCGCCATGTTGCCGGCCTGCTGCTGGCCCGTCCTGAGTCGCTGCAGGTCACTGTCGTCTCGGCGATGAAGGGGGTCACCGACGCGCTGATCGATCTGGCGCAGCTGGCGGCAAAGGGTGACCAGGGTTGGCGCGAGGCCTGGCATGCCCTGCGCGCGCGCCACCGTGGCGCCGCCGTGGCGCTGCTGGGCGAGCAGGTCGGCGAGACGGTCGAATGGATCGACGCCCGCTTCGATCAGCTGGCCGAAGTGCTGGCGGCGCTGGCGGTGATCGGCGAGCTGCCGCGCGAGGTGCTGGACCGCGTGCAGGGCCTGGGCGAAGTGTTCTCCGCGCAGCTGCTTGGCACCCACCTGCGTGCCTTGGGCGAAGACTGTGCGGTGCTCGATGCGCGCGACGTGCTGGTGGTCGGGCATGGCGAGCTGGGCGTCGATGTCGACTGGGAAGCCAGCGCCGACCGCCTCGCGCAATGGCGCCTGCAGCATCCGCAGCCGCGCCTGGTCGCCACCGGTTTCGTCGCGCGTGACCGTGATGACCGCATCACCACCCTGGGCCGCAACGGCAGTGACTACTCCGGCGCGATCTTCGCCGCGCTGTTCAATGCCGATGAACTGCACATCTGGACCGACGTCGACGGCGTGCTGTCAGCCGACCCGCGGCTGGTACCCGAAGCCGTGCAGCTCGAATCGCTCAGCTACGACGAGGCCTGCGAACTGGCCTACTTCGGCGCCAAAGTGGTGCACCCGCAGACGATGTCGCCGGCGATCCGCCTGGGCCTGCCGATCTTCATCCGCAATACGTTCCAACCGGCGCATCCGGGTACGCGCATCAGTGCCGAGCGCTCG
Source organism: Stenotrophomonas sp. (assembly GCF_059505245.1). Taxonomy (NCBI): domain Bacteria; kingdom Pseudomonadati; phylum Pseudomonadota; class Gammaproteobacteria; order Lysobacterales; family Lysobacteraceae; genus Stenotrophomonas; species Stenotrophomonas sp. The sequence continues at coordinate 29,769 of NZ_JCACKF010000011.1, read as the reverse complement.
CCGCGTGGGCCGGTAAAGGGCCTGACCCTGAGCCCGGGCCTGGCCCTGTTGAACCTGGAAGGCACCGGCCTGATCGGCGTGCCAGGCACTGCAGAGCGCGTATTCGCTGCCCTGCGCCAGGCGCAGGTGTCGGTGGTGATGATCTCGCAGGGTTCGTCGGAACATTCGATCTGCTGCGTGGTGCGCGCCGCCGAAGCTGCACGTGGCCGCGAGGCGCTGCTGCATGCGTTTGCGCATGAGCTGTCGGTGGGCCAGGTGCAGCGCGTGCAGGTCAGCGAGGGCGTCAGCGTTCTGGCGGCGGTGGGCGACGGCATGGCCGGTCAACCCGGCGTGGCGGCACGCCTGTTCGAGGCGCTGGGCCGCGCACAGGTGAACATCCTGGCAATCGCGCAGGGCTCGTCCGAGCGCAACATTTCGGTGGCGGTGGACAGTGCTGATGCCACCCGCGCCCTGCGCGCCGCGCATGCTGGCTTCTGGCTGTCGCCGCAGACCTTCGCGGTGGGTGTGATCGGGCCTGGCAACGTCGGTGCCGCGCTGCTGGACCAGCTGCTGGCCGCGCGCCCGCAGTTGCTGGCCAAGGCCAATGTCGACCTGCGCCTGCGCGCACTGGCCTCGCGTTCGCGCATGCGGCTGGATGCGGATGGGCTGCATGCCGACTGGCGCGAAGCCCTTCAGCAGGCGGGTGAGCCCAGCGATCTGGATCGCTTCACCGAACACCTGCTGGCCGCGCACCTGCCGCATGCGGTGGTGATCGACTGCAGTGGCAGTGCCGAGGTGGCCGAGCGCTATGAGGGCTGGCTGGCAGCCGGCATCCACGTGGTCACCCCGAACAAACAGGCCGGCGCCGGGCCGCTGCCGCGCTACCAGCGCATCCGCGCCGCGGCGGCGGCCAGTGGTGCGCGTTTCCGCTACGAGGCCACGGTGGGCGCGGGCCTGCCGGTGATCACCACGCTGCGTGACCTGGTCGATACCGGTGACGAGGTGCTGGCCATCGAAGGCATCTTCTCCGGCACGCTGGCCTGGCTGTTCAACCGCTTCGATGGCAGCCAGCCGTTCTCGCAGCTGGTCGCGCAGGCGCGGTCGATGGGCTACACCGAGCCGGACCCGCGTGACGATCTTTCGGGCGTGGACGTGGCGCGCAAGCTGGTGATCCTGGCCCGCGAAGCCGGCCACCCGCTCAGTCTTGAGCAGGTGGAAGTGGAAAGCCTGGTGCCGGCGCTGCTGCGCGAGGGCAGCGTGGATGACTTCATGGCGCGGCTGGGCGAGTCCGACGCCATCCTGCTGCAACGCCTGCAGGATGCGCGGGCGCGTGGTGCGGTGCTGCGCTATGTGGCACGGCTGGGTGCCGACGGCGCCTCGGTGGGGCTGCAGGAACTGCCGGCCGATCATGCCTTCGCCAACCTGCGGCTGACCGACAACGTGGTGCAGTTCCGCACCCGTCGCTACTGCGACAACCCGTTGGTGGTGCAGGGGCCGGGTGCGGGTCCGGAGGTGACGGCAGCGGGTGTGTTCGCGGACCTGCTGCGGGTCGCCGCCGGTGAAGGAGCGCGGCTGTGATCGCACGTGCGTTCGCGCCTGCCTCGGTGGCCAACGTGGCAGTGGGCTTCGACATTCTCGGCCATGCCATTGCCGGTATCGGCGATACCGTGAGCGTGCGCCGCATCGACGAGCCGGCGGTGCGGATCGATGCGATCCGTGGCAGTGCTGTCGCGCTGCCACTGGACGCCGCCGGCAACACCGCCGGGGCTGCGCTGATGTCGCTGCGCGCAGGGCTGGGCCTGGATTTCGGATTCGCGGTGGAGATCGACAAGGGCATTCCGTTCGGTTCCGGCATGGGCGGTTCGGCAGCGTCGAGTGTCGCGGCGCTGGTCGCCGCCAATGCGCTGCTGCAGGCCCCGTTGCCGCGCGAGGCGCTGTACCCCTACGCGCTGGATGGTGAGGCGGTGGCCAGTGGTGGCCGTCACGGTGACAACGTCGGCCCGCTGCTGCTGGGTGGCCTGGCGCTGTGTACGGCCGATCGCCTGTTGCCGGTCCCGGTGCCTGCCAGCTGGCACAGCCTGCTGGTGCATCCGCACGCGGTGCTGGAAACGCGCCGTGCCCGCCAGGCCCTGCAGGGCAGCTATGCGCTGGGCGAGTTCGTGGCCCAGAGCGCGAACCTCGCGCTGGTGCTCAGTGGTTGCCATCGCAGTGATGCGACGCTGGTACGCGCGGGGCTGCGCGATGTGCTGGTCGAACCGCGACGGGCCGGATTGATTGCCGGCTTCGAGGCCGCCCGTGATGCAGCGCTGTCGGCCCATGCAATGGGCGCGGGCATCTCCGGTGCCGGACCCAGTGTGTTCGCCTGGTTCGAGGATGCCGACCAGGCCCGTGCCGCCGTGGCGCCGGTGCAGGCAGCGTTCGCTGCGGCCGGCTTCGACAGTGACGCCTGGGTATCGCCGCTGGATGCGCCGGGAGCCCGGCTGTGCTGAATCCTTCCCCTTCTCTGGAAACCGATCCCATGCAATTTGTTTCGACACGCGGGCAGTCTCCCGCCGTTGGCCTCAGCGCGGCGATCGCCGCTGGATTGGCGCCCGATGGCGGGCTGTATGTTCCCGCGCATCTGCCGGCCGCGCGCAAGCTGCAGGCCGGGGCGACCCTGGCCGATACCGCCGCCGATCTGCTGGCACCGTTGTTTGCGGGCGACGCACTTGAGACTGCGCTTCCGGGGATCTGCCGCGAAGCGTTCGACTTCCCGGTGCCGCTGCGTGCACTCGGCGAGGGTGACCATGTGCTGGAGCTGTTCCATGGGCCGACGGCGGCATTCAAGGATATCGGCGCGCGCTTCCTGGCCGGTACGCTGTCGCGGCTGCAGGGCGGCAAGGATCGCGATCTGACGATCGTCGTCGCCACGTCCGGCGATACGGGTGCCGCCGTTGCGGCGGCCTTCCATCGCCAGCCGGGCGTGCGCGTGGTGGTGCTGTATCCGGAGGGTCGCGTGTCTCCGCGCCAGGCGCATCAGCTCGGTTGTTTCGGCGACAACATCCAGGCCCTGCGCGTGACGGGCGCATTCGACGATTGCCAGGCGATGGTCAAGCAGGCGCTGGCCGACCGCGAACTGCAGGCGCAGGTGCCGTTGAGCTCGGCCAACAGCATCAGCCTGGGCCGACTGCTGCCGCAGATGAGCTACTACGCGCATGCAGCGTTGACCCACTACGTCGCGCATCGTCGCCGGCTCAACCTGGTGGTGCCGACCGGCAATCTGGGCAACGCGATGGCGGCCGTGCTGGCGCGCGCGCTGGGCGTGCCGATCGGCCAGATCGTGCTGGCCACCAATGCCAATGTCGTGCTGCCGGCGTACTTCAATGGTGGCGACTACCAGCCGCAGGCCAGTGTGGCGACGGTGGCCAATGCAATGGACGTGGGTGCGCCGAGCAACTTCGAGCGACTGCGCTGGCTCTACCACGGCGACGACGCAGAGCTGCGTGCAGCTTTCCGCGCGTTCGCGGTGGATGACGTGACCATCCGCGCGACGATTGCCGCAGCGCATGCCAGCCGCGGCGAGCTGTTCTGCCCGCACACGGCGACGGCGGTGAAGGTGCTGCAGGATCTGCGCGCGCGCGGTGCCAAGGGCGACTGGGCGGCGGTGGCTACGGCGCATCCAGCCAAGTTCGAGGCTGTGGTCGAGCCGCTGATCGGCGAAACGGTGGCGGTGCCACCTGCGCTGGATGCCTTGCTGCAGCGACCAGCGCACGCCGAACCATTGGCGGCAGATTACGCGGCCTTGCGCGAGGTGTTGCTGCGTTGATCGCAGATGGAGGCGGTTGCCGGCCAGCGGCCGGCACTACCCGTGTTGCATCCGTCCGGTAGTGCCGGCCGCTGGCCGGCAACCCAACCAACCGCGATGCGGTCAGATCAACCCTTCACCGGCCAGCGTGCGCAGACCATCCTCGTCGAGGATCTCCACCACGTTCAGGTGGGGCAGGGCGATCAGCCCCTGCTGGCGCAGCTTGGTGAAGGTGCGGCTGACCGTTTCCATGGTCAGGCCCAGATGGTCGGCGATATCGCCGCGGCCCATCGGCAGCGACACGCGCAGGCCGTCGCCCCCCAGCTTGGCCTCGCGCGCGGCCAGGCGCAGCAGGAAATCGGCCAGCTTCTCGGCCGGCTGCAGGCGTGCCAGCGCCAGCGCAGCATCCTGTGCGGCATCCAGTTCCTGGCAGGCGCGCTGCAGCAGCTTGCGCTCCAGGTGCGGGAAGCGGCTGCGCAGGGCCTTCATCTGTGGCAGCGCGACACGGCACACGCGGCTGTCGGCGATGGCCTCGATGTCGTAGCGATGGTGGTCGCTGCCGCTCAGGCCCAGGTAGTCGCCGGGCAGCACGAAACCGTTGATCTGGCGCCGGCCGTCGGCCAGGGTGCGCACCAGGCGCAGTGCGCCGGCGGTCAATGTATAGACATGGTCGCGCTCTTCGCCGGTGCGGGCCAGCGTGCTGCCCATGCTGACCTGCTGCGAGACGGTGACCTGTTCCAGCGCCTGCACTTCGTCTGGCGACAGCGCCGAGCACACCGCAAGGTGCCGAACCGAGCAGTGCAGGCAGTCCAGCGTGGTGCAGGACGGCGAGGCGGGATCGTTGGTGGCGGGCGGAGCGCCGGAAGGCCGTGACATGTTGCGGGGGGCGTATCGCGGGCGGGGAGGGCCTTATGATACTTCAAGCGGCCGTTCGACCCTGCCGGAGGCGGGGGCGCTAGAATGTTGCCCCCTCCCACGTCCCGTTCCAGCAGGAGTTCCGCCCGTGATCAAGCCCCGTACCCCGCCCGGCACCCTTGAGCTGCTGCCGCGCGAGCAGATTGCGTTCCAGCGCATGCTGGACGTCATCCGCCGCAACTACGAGCGCTTCGGGTTCCTGCCGGTGGAGACGCCGGTGTTCGAGCTGTCCGACGTGCTGCTGACCAAGTCCGGTGGTGAGACCGAGCGCCAGGTGTATTTCGTGCAGTCCACCGGCGCGCTGGCCAACGCGGCCGAGTCGGGCGACCGTTCGCTGCCGGAAATGGCGCTGCGCTTCGACCTGACCGTGCCGCTGGCACGCTACGTGGCCGAGCACGAACACGAACTGACCTTCCCGTTCCGCCGTTACCAGATGCAGCGCGTGTACCGCGGCGAGCGTGCCCAGCGCGGTCGTTTCCGCGAGTTCTACCAGTGCGACATCGACGTGATCGGCAAGGACAGCCTGAGCGTGCGGTACGACGCTGAAGTGCTGGCGGTCATCCATGCGGTGTTCTCGGAACTGCGCATCGGTGACTTCAGCATCCAGCTGAACAACCGCAAGCTGATGCGCGGCTTCTTCGAGAGCCTGGGCGTGGCTGAAGGCGAGCGCCAGCTGGCGGTGCTGCGCGAAGTGGACAAGCTGGACAAGCGTGGCGCCGATTACGTTCGCGAGACGCTGGTGGGCGAGGGCTTCAACATCCCGGCAGAACAGGTCGAGAAGATCCTGGCCTTCGTCGCTGTGCGTTCGCAGGGCCATGCCGATGCGCTGGCGCAGCTGGCCACGCTGGAAGCCGACGCCGGTTCTTCGGAGATCCTGCGTACCGGCGTCGCCGAACTGCGCGAAGTGCTGCAGCTGGTGCAGGCGCTGGGCGTGCCGGAAACCGCATACTGCCTGAACTTCTCCATTGCGCGCGGCCTGGACTATTACACCGGCACCGTCTACGAGACCACGCTGACCGACCACCCGCAGATCGGCTCGATCTGTTCGGGCGGCCGTTACGAAGACCTGGCCAGCCACTACAGCAAGTCGAAGCTGCCGGGCGTGGGTATCTCCATCGGCCTGTCGCGCCTGTTCTGGCAGCTGCGCGAGGCGGGCCTGATCGACGGCATCGAAGCCAGCAGCGTGCAGGCGCTGGTGGCGCTGATGGACGAGCAGGGCATGCCGCAGTCGCTGGACATCGCGCGCCGCCTGCGCGCCGGTGGCATCAATACCGAAGTGCAGATGGAGCCGAAGAAGATCGGCAAGCAGTTCCAGTACGCGGCCAAGGCCGGCATCCGCTTCGTGGTGCTGGCCGGTGAAGACGAGCTCGCGCGCGGCGTGGTGGCGGTGAAGGACCTGCTGCGTGAACAGCAGTTCGAAGTGTCGCGCGACGAGCTGGCCAGCACCCTGCTGGTGGAGCTGGAGCAGTCCAGGGCGATGGTGTGAAGCCGGCCGTCGCAGGGGTACTCACCGTGCTCCTGTTGGCGGGCTGCCAGAGTGACCCGGTGCTGCGCAGTGATCGGCTGGGCCCGGCGCAGTACCGGCTGCAGGTTGATCGCTGTCACGTGATCGACCGCGCGGAGCTTGAGGGCGACCTGCGGGCCCTGGCCTCGCGGACGTGCCCGGCGGGTGCAGGGGCGTTGCAGAACATCCAGTCCCTGCCGAGCCGGCAGGGCAGCCTGTTCGGGGAGTGCCCGCGGCGCGGGACGCTGCAGGCGGAGGTGCGTTGCCTGCCCTGAGTCGAGCCAGGTTGTTGATTTGAAAGCAGAACGCCCGCCCTTTGGTGGGCGTTCTGCATTTCCGGCATCCGGTCCAGGGGTCAGATCCGTTTTCCTTTGGAAAACGGATCTGACCCCATGAGGCTCCGATTTGACGCACTGCGAAAGAATGCGCTAATGTACTAACGCGCTATTACATTGATGCATGGAACCGACCCCGTGAAAGCCCGCCCCGAGATTGCCGCCAAAGACCCGAAGGCCGACCTGGAAGCCCTGGCCCGGGCCTTTGCCGCGCTGCGCGAGCCGGAGCAGGTCGAGGCATTCCTGCGCGACCTGTGCACCCCGGCCGAGCTGGAGGCCATGGCCGACCGCTGGAAGGTGGTGCCGCTGCTGCAGCAGGGCGTGCCGTACCGCGAGATCCACGAGCGCACCGGCGTCAGCGTGACCACCACCGGACGGGTGGCACGCACGCTCGAGCATGGCCATCGAGGCTATGCCGCCGCCATCGACCGCCTTGCTTCGCGCTGATCCGCGCCCCGTTCCGAACTTCGAGACCTCCCCCATGAGTGCAACCCAGGCAGCGCCGGCACGAGACCGGCTGCGTATCGCCATCCAGAAGAGTGGCCGGCTGGCCGAGCCCGCCCGCAACCTGCTCAGCGCCTGTGGTCTGAGCTGGCGCGAAAGCCGCGACAAGCTGTTCTGCTACGGCGAATCGCTGCCGGTGGACCTGTTGCTGGTGCGCGACGACGACATCCCCGGCCTGATCGCCGATGGCGTCTGCGACCTCGGCATCGTCGGTCGCAATGAACTGGACGAGCAGGCCGCAGCGCGTCGCCAGATCGGCCTGCCGGACGCCTACCAGGCGCTGCGCGGGCTGGGCTTCGGCCAGTGCCGGCTGATGCTGGCGGTGCCCGAGGAATGGCAGTGGCAGGGTCCGGCGCAGCTGGCCGGCACCCGCATCGCCACCAGCTACCCGGCCATCCTCAAGCAGTGGCTGGCGGAGCAGGGCGTGGACGCGCAGGTGGTCGAGCTGTCCGGGTCGGTGGAAATCGCCCCGCGCCTGGGTACCGCCGACCTGATCTGCGATCTGGTCTCCAGCGGCGCCACGCTGCGTGCCAACCAGTTGACCCCGGTACACAACCTGCTCGACAGCGAGGCGGTGCTGGCTGGTGCGATGCGCGTGCCGGATGACGCACGTGCATCGCTGCGCGCGATGCTGCTGCGCCGCCTCGACGGCGTGGTGCAGCGCCAGGACCGCAAGCTGCTGATGTTCCGTGCCAGCGAAGATCGCGTCGACGCGCTGGCGCAGCTGCTGGCCGATGCCGAGCCGCTGGTGCGGCTGCCGGCCGATGGTGGCGCGCTGCGCCTGCAGACCATGTGCCCCGGCCCGCTGAGCTGGCAGCGCATGGAAGAACTCGAGCGCGCGGGCGCGCAGGGCCTGATGGTACTGAGCGTGGAGCGATCGCTGGCATGAACCGTCTGATCTGGTCCCGACTTGATGAGGCCGCGCGCAGCGCGGCATTGACCCGCCCGGTGCAGGCCGTGGCGCAGCAGACCCGCGATGCCGTAGCGGCCCTGATCGCGCAGGTGCGTGCACAGGGCGACGATGCGCTGCGTGCGATTACGGCGCGTTTCGATGGCGTCGAGCTGGCCTCGTTTGAAGTTTCCGAAGCCGAATTCGCCGCTGCCGAAGCCGCCGTGCCCGCCGAACTGCGACAGGCGATGGTGGACGCCGCCGAACGCATTGCGCGCTTCCACGCCGCTGGCATGGGCAAAGGCTATGCAGTTGAAACCGCGCCGGGCGTGGTCTGCGAACGCATGCTGCGCCCGATCGGCCGGGTGGGCCTGTACGTACCGGCTGGCAGCGCGCCGTTGCCGTCCACCGCGTTGATGCTGGGCGTTCCGGCGCAGCTGGCCGGTTGCCCGCAGGTGGTGCTGTGCACCCCGCCGCGCGCCGACGGCAGTGCCGATCCGGCAGTGCTGGTAGCCGCCCGCCTGACCGGCGTGCAGCGCGTGTTCAAGCTGGGCGGCGCGCAGGCGATCGCGGCGATGGCCTATGGCACGGCCAGCATTCCGGCCTGCGACAAGCTGTTCGGGCCGGGCAACAGCTTCGTTACCGAAGCCAAGCAGCAGGTCGCACAGGACGGCGCCGCCGCCATCGACATGCCTGCCGGTCCTTCGGAGGTGCTGGTGATTGCCGATGCTGGCGCCAATCCGGCGTTCGTCGCCGCCGACCTGCTGTCGCAGGCCGAGCACGGTCCGGATTCGCAGGTGCTGCTGCTGACCGACGACGCCGTGATGCTGGCGGCGGTCGAAGCCGAGGTTGAGCGCCAGGTGGCCCTGCTGCCGCGCCAGCAGATCGCGCGCCAGGCACTGTCGGCATCGCGGCTGGTGCAGGTCGATGCGTTGGACGAGGCGTTCGCGATCAGCAACCGCTATGCACCAGAGCACCTGATCCTGGCCCTGCGTGATCCGCGCGCATGGCTGGACAAGGTGCAGGCGGCCGGCTCGGTGTTCCTGGGCGATTACACCCCCGAAGCACTGGGTGACTACTGCAGCGGCACCAACCACGTATTGCCCACCGCCGGTGCCGCGCGTGCCTACAGCGGCGTGAGCGTTGCCAGCTTCCAGAACCTGATCAGCGTGCAGAGCGCCAGCGCCGCCGGCCTGGCCGCGATCGGCGGCTGCGCGCGCATCATCGCCCGTGCCGAAGGCCTGGATGCGCACGAGCGTGCCGTTGCGTTGCGCATGGAGGTGGCGGCATGAGCGCGGCGATCGATGAGGTGCTGGCACTGGTGCGCCCGGACCTGCAGGCCTTCGCCGGCTACAGCTCGGCACGCAGCGCGGCGGTGCAGGGCGAGGTCTGGTTGAATGCCAATGAGTCGGCCTGGGCCAATGCGGCCGATCCCGCAGGCAGCAGCCGGCGCTATCCGGAGCCGCAGCCGCTCGCGCTGCGCGAGGGACTGGCGGCGCTGTACGGCGTGACGCCACAGCAGCTGCTGATCGGTCGCGGCAGCGACGAAGCCATTGATCTGCTGGTGCGCGCGCTGTGCGTGCCGGGTCGCGATGGCGTGCTGGTCACGCCGCCGGTGTTTGGCATGTACGCCGTCTGCGCACGCCTGCAGGGTGCCGCCTTGATTGAAGTGCCGCTGGTGGACAGCGAGGATGGACTGCGCACCGATCTGGATGCGGTGATCGACGCGGCCAAGGCGCAGGGTGCCAAGCTGGTGTTCCTGTGTGCGCCGTCGAACCCGGCCGGCAGTGACATCGCCCTGGATGAGGTCGAGCGCGTGGCGGTTGCGCTGCGCGGGCAGGCGCTGGTCGTGGTGGATGAGGCCTATGTCGAGTATGCACAACGGCCGTCGGCGACCACGTTGCTGGCCGCGCACGCCAATCTGGCGGTGCTGCGCACGCTGTCGAAGGCGCACGCGCTCGCGGCCGCCCGCGTTGGCACGCTGATCGCTGCCCCGGAGCTGATTGCCCTGCTGCGTCGCTGCCAGGCGCCGTACCCGGTGCCGACGCCGTGCGCGGAACTGGCCGTGCAGGCACTGCAGCCGGCCGCGCTGGCGCGCACCGCCGAGCGCGTGACCACGGTGATCGCCGAGCGCGAGCGCCTGCGTGCAGCCCTGGCCGGCCTGCCCGGCGTGTGCCGGGTGTATGCCTCGGCCGGCAACTACCTGCTGGTCCGCTTCGCCGATCCCCAGTCCGCGTTCGATACGCTGCTGGCTGCGGGCGTGGTGGTGCGCGACCAGCGCGCTGCGCCGCAGCTGGGTGATGCGCTGCGCATCAGCATCGGCAGCCCCGAAGAGAATGACCGCGTGCTTGCGGCCCTGTCGGCGCGGAGGGCCGCAGCATGACCCCGATCCTGTTCATTGACCGCGACGGCACTCTCATCGAGGAGCCGTCCGACTTCCAGATCGACGCCTACGAAAAGCTGCGCTTCGTGCCGCAGGTGATCCCGGCGCTGCTGAAGCTGCGTGATGCCGGCTACCAGTTCGTGATCGTCACCAACCAGGACGGCCTCGGCAGCGACAGCTACCCGCGCGCCAGCTTCGATGGCCCCAACGACCTGATGCTGCAGATCTTCGAGAGCCAGGGCATCACCTTCCGTGACGTGCTGATCGATTCCAGCTGGCCGCAGGACAATGCGCCGACCCGCAAGCCGGGCATCGGCCTGATGACCGCCTACCTGCAGGACCGCAGCATCGACTGGGCACGCTCGGGCATGGTCGGTGACCGGATCACCGACCTGCAGTTTGCCGCCAACCTCAACATCCGTGGTTTCCAGCTGCGCACCGCGCAGTTTGGTGGGCAGTGGGACTGGCCGGGAATCGCCCATGCGCTGGCCGACGCGCCGCGCACCGCCGTTGTCCAGCGCAACACCAAAGAAACGAAGATCCGCGTTGAGCTGGACCTGGACCGCGCGGGCGATGCACGCATTGCCACCGGCCTGCCGTTCTTCGACCACATGCTGGAGCAGATCGGCAAGCACGGCGGCTTCGCGCTGGACATCCAGGCCGAGGGTGACCTGCACATCGACGAGCACCACACCATCGAGGACACCGGGCTGGCCCTGGGCCAGGCCCTGCGCGAGGCGTTGGGCGACAAGCGCGGCATTGGCCGTTACGGCTTCACCCTGCCCATGGACGAGACCCTGGCCAGCGCTGCGCTGGACTTCAGCGGCCGCCCCTATTTCGTGTTCGAGGGCGAGTTCAAGCGCGAGCGCGTGGGCGATATGCCGACCGAGCTGGTGCCGCACTTCTTCCGTTCGCTGTGCGATGCCAGCGGTTTGAACCTCAACCTGCAGGTGCGCGGCGACAACGATCACCACAAGGTGGAGGCCTGCTTCAAGGCGCTGGCGCGCGCGCTGCGTCCGGCGCTGGCCCGGCAGGGCACGGCACTGCCGAGTACCAAGGGGGCGTTGTGAGCGATGTTGCGCTGATCGATGCCGGTGGCGCCAACCTGGGCTCGGTGCGCTACGCACTGGAGCGCCTGGGCGCGACGGTGCGGCTGGTGCGCGATGCGGACGGCCTGGTTGGTGCGCGGCGGGTGATCCTGCCCGGCGTCGGCGCCGCCGGTCCCGGCATGCAGCGCCTGCACGCTCAGGGCCTGGTGGAACCGCTGCAGCGACTGGAGGTGCCGTTGATGGGCATCTGCCTTGGCATGCAGCTGCTGTTCGAACGCTCCGAGGAAGCGGGCGTAGAGACACTGGGACTGATTCCGGGCGTGGTACGCAAGCTGGTGCCGGCCTGTGGCATCCGCGTGCCGCACATGGGCTGGAACCGCCTGCTGCCGCTGCGCGAATCGCTGTTGCTGCAGGGCGTGCCGGAACGCGCCAGCGCCTACTTCGTGCACAGCTATGCGGCGCCGCTCAATACCCACACCGTCGCTGCCTGCGACCACGGTGGCCTGTTCACCGCCGTGGTGGAGCAGGGGCGCTACTACGGCGCACAGTTCCATCCCGAGCGCTCCGGCGAGACCGGCTCGCTGATGCTGCGCAACTTCCTCGAGGGCACTGCTGCATGAGTTTCATCGTCTACCCCGCGCTGGATATCCGCGACGGCCGCGTGGTGCGGCTGCGCCAGGGCGACTACGCGCAGGAAACCTCCTATGGGGATGACCCTGTGCCGCGCGCGCAGGCCTTCGCCGCGCAGGGCGCGCAGTGGATGCACCTGGTCGACCTGGATGCCGCACGGGCCGGTGGCTACACGCTGGCGCCGCTGTTGGCATCCATTCGCGCGCAGACCCCGCTGCAGGTGCAGACCGGCGGTGGCGTGCGCGGCCGCGACGATGTGGCGCGCATCCTCGAAGCTGGCGCCGGCCGCGTGGTGGTGGGTTCGCTGGCGGTGCGTCGTCCCGATGAAGTGGTCGGCTGGCTGGAGGAATTCGGCGCCGATCGCATCACGATTGCGCTGGACGCGCGCCAGGACGCCCAGGGGCAATGGCAGCTGCCGGTGCACGGATGGACCAAGAATGCCGGGGTGACCCTGGATGACCTGGCCCGGCGCTACGCACGCGCCGGCATGCGCCATCTGCTGTGCACCGACATCGCCCGCGACGGCATGCTGGCCGGGCCCAACATCAGCCTGTACCAGCACCTGTCGGCGCTGTTGCCGGGTGTGGCGGTGCAGGCGTCCGGTGGCATCCGTGACGTGGCCGATGTGGCCGAGGCGCGTGCTGCCGGCTGCGGCGGTGCCATCCTCGGCAAGGCACTGCTGGAGCAGCGCATGGACCTGAGCGAGGCGTTGGCATGTTGAGCCGCCGCATCATTCCGTGCCTGGACGTGCGCGATGGCCGCGTGGTCAAGGGCGTGCGCTTCCGCGATCACGTCGACATGGGCGACATCGCCGAGTTGGCGCAGCGCTATCGCGACCAGGGCGCGGACGAGCTGGTGTTCTATGACATCGGCGCCAGTCCCGAAGCGCGTTCGGTGGACGTGGCGTGGATCGAGCGCATCGCGCGCCTGATCGACATTCCGTTCTGCGTGGCCGGTGGCATCGACAGCGTGGAAACCGCGCGCCGCGTGCTGTTCGCCGGTGCCGACAAGGTGTCGATCAATTCGCCGGCGCTGGGCCGGCCGGAGCTGATCACCGAGCTGGCGGACGAGTTCGGCGTGCAGTGCGTTGTGGTGGGGGTCGATTCGGTGCGCGAGGCCGACGGGCAATGGCGGGTGCGTCGTTTCAGCGGCGATCCGGACAAGACCCAGGCGGTGCCGCTGCGCACGCTCGACTGGATCGTCGAAGCGCAACGGCGTGGAGCCGGTGAGATCGTGCTGAACTGCATGGACAGCGACGGTGTGCGCCGTGGCTACGATGTCGTGCAGCTGCAGCAGGCGCGGGCGCTGTGCCAGGTGCCGCTGATTGCATCCGGTGGTGCCGGAGCGATGGAGCACTTCGCCGACGCCTTCGACCAGGCCGACGTCGACGGTGCGTTGGCGGCCAGTGTGTTCCACAGCGGCACCATCGCCATTCCAGAATTGAAGCGCTACCTGCGCGGACAGCAGATCGAGGTGCGGGATGTCTATTGAAGTGAGGCCATCGCTGGATGCGCTGCAGGCGCTGGACTGGGGCAAGGGCGACGGCCTGCTGCCGGCCGTGGTGCAGGATGCCGATACCCTGCAGGTGCTGATGCTGGGCTATGTCAGCGCCGAATCGCTGGCGGCTACGCTGGCCATCGGCCACATGACCTTTTTCAGCCGCAGCAAGCAGCGGTTGTGGACCAAGGGCGAGCAGTCCGGCAACGTGCTGGTGGTGCAGTCGATCCGTGTCGACTGCGACGCCGATACGCTGCTGGTGATGGCGCGCCCGGCCGGGCCGACCTGCCACACCGGTGCCGAGAGCTGTTTCGACCAGGCGCCGAAGGATTTCCTGGGTGGGCTGGGCCAGCTGGTGGCCATGCGTGACGCGCAGCGCCCTCCCGGCAGCTACACCACCAGCCTGTTTGAAGGCGGCATCCGCCGCATCGCGCAGAAGGTGGGTGAGGAGGGCGTGGAGACCGCATTGGCCGCCGTGGCGCAGGATGATGAGGCATTGCTGGGCGAGGCGTCGGACCTGCTGTACCACCTGCTGGTGCTGCTGCGCGCGCGCGGGCTGTCGCTGGATGATGCGCGCGCGGTGCTGGAAAAACGCCATCGTTGAAGCGTGGTAGTGCCGGCCGCTGGCCGGCAACCAGCCGATGCCCGACGATCATGAGGTTGCCGGCCAGCGGCCGGCACTACCGGGAATGCGTCACCGCGTGCGCGATGTCATCAACGGAATCTACAATAGGCGGTCTTTCTTTCCCGGACCGCCCATGAAACTGCCTGCCGCCTGGCTGTGCTGCCTGTTGCTGACCTCGCCGGCCTGGGCCGCGGACACCGTGGTCAGCGGCAAGGTCTATCTGGAGCGTGACGGCAAGCCCGGCCGCGGTGCGACCGATCCGGGCCTGGCCGGGGTGCAGGTTTCCAACGGCGAGACCATCGTCAAGACTGCCGCTGACGGCAGCTACAGCCTGCCGGTGCGCGACGGCCAGACCGTATTCGTGATCAAGCCCGATGCCTACGCCTTCCCGAAGGCGGCGGACGGCCTGCCTTCGTTCTGGCGCCACTACCGCCCGAACGGCTCGCCGGCGCTGAAGTACGGCGGCATCGCCGCGACCAGCGACGTCACCCGCAACTGGGACTTCGCCCTGCAGTCGGATCGGCATGACAGCCGTCGTGGTTTCCAGATGCTGGTATTCACCGATTCGCAGACCGCCAGCCTGAGGGACATCGGCTACTACCAGCAGTCGATCGTGGCGCCACTGGTCGGCCAGACCAGGGCACGCATGGGCACCACCCTGGGCGACATCGTCAACGACGACCTGACCCTGTACCCGGCGATCAACAAGGTCACCACCGAACTCGGCGTGCCGTGGTTCCACGTGCCGGGCAACCATGACCTCGACTTCGATGCGGCCAGCGACGAACACTCACTGGACAGCTGGCGCAACATCTACGGCCCGGACACCTACGCGGTGGAAGAGGGCGGCGCCAGTTTCGTGTTCCTGGACGACGTGGTGTACGACCCCAAGGCCAGGCCGAAGTACATCGGCGGCCTGCGCGAAGACCAGTTCGCCTTCCTCGCCAGCTACCTGAAGGGCCTGCACAAGGACCGCCTGCTGGTGCTGGGCATGCACATTCCGCTGTTCGACGCGGCGCCGGGGCGCGAGACCTTCCGCCATGCTGACCGCCAGCGCCTGTTCGACCTGCTGAAGGACTTCCGCAACGTACTGGTGCTCAGCGGCCACAGCCACACCCAGCAGCACGTCTACCACGGCAAGGCCGAGGGCTGGAACGGCGACAAGCCACTGCACGAATACAACGTCGGTGCCAACTGCGGTGCGTTCTGGTCGGGCGTGAAGAATGCCGCTGGCGTGCCGGACAGCACCATGAGCGACGGCACGCCGAAGGGCTATGCATTGCTCGACGTGGCCGGCAACGGCAGCTATCGCCTGCAGTACCGCGTGGCCGGCAGGCCGGCCAGCGAGCAGATCGGCCTGCACGCGCCGAAGGTGCTGCGCCAGGGGGCCTACCCGGCGTGGGGTGTCTACGCCAACGTCTACATGGGCGAGGATCGGAGCGTGGTCGAGTACCGTGTCGATGGCGGCGCCTGGCAGCCGATGAAGCAGGTCAGCCAGCCCGACCCGCGCCTGATGGTGGAGAACGTGGCCGATGATCTGGCCAGCAGCCTGCGCGGCTACGACCGTTCGCCGGAGGCCACTGCGTCGCCGCACCTGTGGCGTGGCGCGCTGCCGACCGATCTTGCAGTGGGCAGCCATAAGGTCGAGGTACGCTCCACCCAGCCTGATGGCGCAGTGTTCACCGCCACCACCAGCTACAGCCTGCAGACTGCCCAGCCCTGACCCCCGCGCACCAGCGCTCCAGCGAAAGGCCCCCGCATGGATATCCGCTTCATGGCCGGCACCACGCCGGTGACCCTCAGCCGCCACTGGTTCACCGGCGCGATGCTGCTGCAGAGCGCCACCGAGAAGGTCTGGGTGCAGCACCCGCTGCATCCGGGCACCCACTTCTCGTTCTCGCTGGTACAGTCGTGGCTGCGCCACATCGCCGGCCACGAAGTGCTGGTCGAGCGCACCCGGCCGCTGTTGTTCGCCGGCTTCCGCCCACAGCGCCTGCGCGTGCTGGTGGATGGGGTGCAGGTGGCCGAACAGGAAGGCATGTAGGTTCACCTGAACCACCGGCGCGCTAGGCAAAGCCGTCCCGATGCCTGAGAATCGGGGCGATTCAATCGATCCAAGCAGGCCAGCGTGACCATCGCAGCAGCGTCAACGGTTTCCTCCGACTCCGCCCGCGGCGGTCTTCCGCGCCGTCTGGTCGTCGCCGATGTCGGCGGCACCTTTGCCCGGCTCGCGCTGGCAGAAACCCGACCCGGCCAGACGCCGCTGCTGGGCAGCCACCGTACCTATGCCTGTGCCGAGCATTCCAGCCTGGCCGCGATCCTGGCCGATTTCACCGCCGGCCTCGGCCAACCGGTGCAGACCGCGGTGGTCGCCATCGCTGGCCTGCTGGATGGCGATGTGCTGATCAACTCGAACCTGCCGTGGACGGTCTCGCTGTCGGCCACCCGCGCGCAGTCCGGGCTGCACGAACTGCAGCTGATCAATGATTTCGAAGCGGTGGCGCTGGCCATCCCCTACCTGCAGCCGGAAACCCTGGTGCCACTGAACGGCGACGCCGATCCGGCGCAGGCCTTCCCGGCGCTGGTGCTGGGCGCGGGTACCGGGCTGGGCGCCGCGCTGCGTTTCGCTGATGGCGAGCGTCCGGTGCTGGCCAGCGAGATCGGTCATGCCGCGCTGGGCGCCGGCAACGCGCTGGAACTGCAGGTGCTGGGCCGTCTGCTGCAGCGTTGGCCGCACGTGGACAACGAGCGCGTGCTGTCCGGCAGCGGCCTGATGAACCTGTATCCGTGCCTGTGCGAACTGCGCGGCGTCACCCCGGTGTGGAACAGTACGGAGGCGCTGATCGGCGCCGCGCGTGGCGGTGAGGATGCACTGGCGGTGGAAACGTTGCAGGTCTTCTGTGCGTGGCTGGGCAGCCTGGCCGGCGACGCGGCGATCGCCGTCGGCGCGCGCTCGGTGTACCTGGCCGGTGGCATTTCCGCGCATGTGCAGGATTTCCTGGCCGATGGCCGCTTCCGTGAGCGCTTCCTCAACAAGGGCGTGCTGACCGAGGTGCTGCGCCAGGTGCCGGTGTGGCGCGTGGAGCATGGCCAGCTGGGCGTGCTCGGCGCAGCGGTCTGGCACGCCGCACGGCAGCCCACGCACGACTGATCGGCAGGGTTGGCATCGGGCCGGCCGTGCATTGCAGACTGGGAGGGGAAAATGGTGGATCGCAGGCAGTTCCTGCAGGCCGGTGCACTGGCCGCAGGCATGGCGGCATTGCCGGGCGTGCAGGCGCGCACGCAGGGTGGGGCCCGGGTGGTCTCCACCTGGGACTTCGGCGTACCGGCCAACCAGGCCGCGTGGAAGGTGCTGGCGCAGGGTGGCAGCGCGCTGGATGCGGTGGAGGCGGGCGCACGCTGGGCCGAGAGCGAGCTGTGCAACCCTACCGTTGGCCATTGCGGCAATCCGGATCGCGACGGCGTGCTGAGCCTGGATGCGAGCATCATGGACGGCGATGGCCGTTGTGGTGCAGTGGCCGCGCTGGTGGACATCCTGCATCCGGTGTCGGTGGCCCGCAAAGTGATGGAGAACAGCCCGCATGTGCTGCTGGTCGGCGAGGGCGCGCAGCAGTTCGCGGTGCAGCAGGGGTTCGAGCGCAAGCATCTGCTGACGCCGCAGGCCGAAGCGGCCTGGCGCGAGTGGCTGAAGACCGAGAAGTACCAGCCGCAGATCAATGCCGAGCGCCGTGGCATTCCCGGCAACAGCGACAACCACGACACCATCGGCATGCTGGCACTGGATGCCAAGGGCCAGCTGGCCGGTGCCTGCACCACCAGCGGCATGGCGTGGAAACTGCACGGTCGCGTTGGCGACAGTCCGATCATCGGCGCCGGCCTGTACGTCGACAACGACGTCGGCGCGGCAACTGCTTCGGGGGTGGGTGAAGAGATGATCCGCAACGCGGCTTCGTTCCTGGTGGTCGAGCTGATGCGCCAGGGGCGTTCACCGGCGCAGGCCTGCCGTGAAGCCATCGACCGCGTGGTGCGCAAGCGCCCGGAAGCGAGCAGAACGTTGCAGGTGTGCTTCCTGGCCATGAACAAGCAGGGCGAGGTCGGCGCCTATGCGCTGCATCGTGGCTTCGTCTATGCGGTGTGCGATGCGCAGCGCCAGGATGACCTGCGTGACTCGCCGTCGATCTACACGAGCACCCAGGCGTGAGTACGCGGCTGACCCTGGAGATCGCCAGCAACTCGCTGGCCTCGGCGCTGGCTGCGCAGGCTGGCGGCGCCGACCGCATCGAACTGTTCGACAACCTGGCCGAGGGCGGCACCACGCCGTCGTTCGCCAGCATCGCGATGGCCCGCGAGCGCCTGTCGATTCCGCTGTTCGTGCTGGTGCGGCCACGCCCGGGCGACTTCCACTACGACGCGCTGGAAACCGAACTGATGCTGCGTGACATCGCGCAGTGCCGCGCGCTGGGTTGCGATGGCGTGGTGATCGGCGCGCTGGACGTGCAGGGCGGCATCGACCTGGCGCTGTGCCGGGAACTGGTGCAGGCCGCCGGGCCGTTGCAGGTGACCTTCCATCGCGCCTTCGACGCCGCCCGCGATCTGCCGGCGGCGCTGGAGCAGGTGATCGGGCTGGGCTGCCAGCGCGTGCTGACCTCGGGCGGGCAGGCCAGCGCCGAGGCCGGTGCCGATGTGCTGGCGGGCCTGGTCACCCAGGCGGCGGGGCGCATCACGGTGATGGCTGGCGCCGGATTGGCCCCGGGCAACATCGCAACCGTCGCGCGGCAGACCGGCTGTACCGAACTGCACGCCTCCGCAAAAGGCCTGCGCCGCTCGGCGATGCAGTTCCAGAACCCGGCGCTGCGCGGTCTGGACCCGGACTGGAGCCAGACCGCCACCGCTACCGTGGCCGCGCTGCGGCAGGCGCTGGACGGCTGATCGAATCCGTCGGGCATGGCCCGGGGTCATGGCCCGGGGTCAGATCCCTTCTGCGAAGGGATCTGACCCCTGTCGCAACCCCGGCCGCAGGCACGCGACGGACAAAACCGTTCCGCGCGCGGTTGTCGTGATCGTGTCACTACTTCGTGCGCCGTTCTCTCAGCGATGTTTCGCAACTCTTTGATTGTTCTGGACACCGGCAGCCGATAGCGGCAATCCGCCGGCTGTTGCTGCGTTGCCGCATGCCGGGCGTGGTTCAGCTGTGCTTTAGTTTGGATCGATCCACAGGGGAGGTGCCATATCGGTCGTGAACCGATCCAAGCGCCTGGATCCGTCGTAGTGCCGCGCCACCGTCCGCCCGTGCGTCCACATCTTCGAAGAGCAACCACCCATGGCTCAGATCGTCCACAAGCGTCGCCACCTGCTGTCCCAGGCCCTGATCCTGGCCCTGTTGCCGCTGGCAGCCAGCGCGCAGGAAGCTGCCAGTTCGTCCACCAAGGATCTGGACGCGGTCACCGTCACCGGCTCGCGCATCAAGCGCGCCAGCGTCGAGGGCCCGGCGCCGGTCAACGTGATCACCGCCGCGCAGATCCAGAAGGAAGGCTTTGTCAGCGTGTACGACGCGCTGAAGACCCTCACCGAGGCCACAGGCACGGTTGAGGCCGCATCGCAATGGGGCTCGCATACGCCCAATGCCAGCGGCCTGAACCTGCGCGGGATGGGCCCGAACCGCTCGCTGCTGCTGGTCAATGGCCGTCGTGTAGCGGATTACCCGCTGCCCTACGGTGGCGAAACCAACTTCTCCAACTACGGCAACATTCCGGCCGCGGCGGTGGAGCGCATTGAAGTGCTGACCGGTGGCGCCTCGGCCATCTACGGTTCGGATGCGATCGCCGGCGTGGTCAACGTCATCCTCAAAACCAACTACGACGGCGACGAAGTGCGCGTGCGCGGCGGCACTTCCACCGAAGGCGGACGTGATACCTGGGATCTGTCCTGGGCCGGTGGCAAGACCGGCGACAACTGGAGCGTGACCTACGCGCTGCAGTACACCAAGCGCGACCCGCTGTTCGGGCGTGATCGCCCGCAGATGGACGATGCCGACGATGCGCCGTACCCGTCCTGGAACATGGAACAACGCAAGGTCGGCTTCCGTCCCACCGCCGGTCTGGCGCTGATCGATCCGACCACGGGCCAGCGCCTGGCGCCGCCCACCGGCACCTGCGAGAAATTCGACGGCGAGTATTACACCGCCGATCGATTGGTCTACAACTACGCCGCCAACCGCATCACCAACACCGGCCGCCTGTGCGGCATGAGCGCCGACTACGCCAACTGGTTGCTTACCGGCGGCGCCGAGAACGTGTCCGGAAACCTGTACGCCACCTTCGATTTCAGCAATGACCTGCAGGCCTGGACCAACCTGGCGGTGTATCGCTCCGAAGCGATCTGGGGCACCAAGCCGCCCGGCGTGTCGCTGATCGACGATGACAACGGCTATTACTGGGATGCCAACCGCAACCGGCCGATCCTGGGCGTGCGCCAGTTCACCCCGAACGAAGTCGGGGGCCTGGATACGCTGCGCAACACCAACCGCGAACTGTCCTGGGACTGGAGCGCGGGCCTGCGCGGGCGCCTGGCCGACCGTTTTGACTGGAGTGCCACGGTGGGGCGTTCCTATTACCGCGTGGAAGAACGGCAGAACGTGGTCGACAAGCAGAAGTCGTATGACTACTTCCTTGGCCCGCGCCTGGGCACCACCGCCGATGGCGAGGCGATCTATGCGTTGAACGAATCGCGCTGGTGGAACCCGCTGACGCCGGACCAGTACTGGCAGATGGGGACCGTGGCGAAGAACCGCGCGGCGTCATGGGTCAACCAGGCGTCGGCGGATATCACCGGCGAGCTGTTCCAGGGCTGGGCCGGCCCGATTTCGTTTGCGGCGGTGGCTGAAGTCGCGCAGCAGGGCTATCACCTCAGTCCGGACCCTCGCGCTGGCATCGACTTCGACCTGCAGAATGTCGATCGCGGCGGCGGTGAGCGTACCCGCTACTCGGCCGGCGTCGAGTTCAAGATCCCGCTGCTGGACAGCGTGACCGCCACTGCGGCCGCGCGCTACGACCGCTATGGCAACTACAAGGCCGACGACAGCAGCGAAACGCTGGACATCGGCAGCCAGAAGGAAACCACCTGGAACGTCGGCCTGGAATGGCGCCCGGTCGAATCGCTGCTGGTGCGTGGCTCGTACGCCACCAGCTTCCATGCGCCGGACATGCATTACCTGCTGGGCCAGCCGAGCAGTTCGGAAGTGCAGACCTATGACCGCCTGCGCTGCATCCAGAGCGGCGCGTACCTGGTCAACAACTGTGGTGTGGGCAACACCGACGTCTGGTACACGTTCGACGTGAACCGGCGTGGGACGCCGCTGCTGCGCTCGGAGACCGGTGATTCGTGGACGGTCGGCTTCGTCTGGGACGCGCTGCCGAACCTGTCGGTCAGTGCCGACTACTGGGCGATCAAGCTGGAAGACATGATCGTCGACGTCGGCGCCGATGAGGTGCTGGCCAGCGAGGCCGGCTGCCTGACCGGCAAGAACATGGACGGTACGCCATGGGCCAACCCGGCCGGTGGCGAGTACTGCACCGGCATCCTGGCCCGCGTGAACCGTGACAGCAACGGTCGCCTGGTATCGATCGAGCGCGGCCCGTTCAACCTGGCCAGCCGCGAGGTGCGCGGCATCGACCTGACCGCGCGCTATCGCCTGGAAACCGCGCAATGGGGCAGCTTCCAGCTGGGCGTGAACTACACCAACCAGATCTCGACCAAGGAGCAACGCTACGCCGCCGACCCGAATCCGGAACGCCGCGATCGCGACCTGCGCAGCAAGCTGCGCGCGAGCCTGGCCTGGCAGCGCGGCAACTGGAACGCCAACGTCTATGCCGACCGCATCGGTTCGGTGCCGGGCGTGCGCTACCACTGGGGTACCGACCGCCTGGACAACCCTGGTGGCTGCCTGCCGTTCGCCGATGGCTACGTGCCCAGTGACAGCCCGTCGCTGAACTGCCTGGAGCCGGCACGGCTGCCGGATGGTTCGGTGAACCCGAACCCCAACGCCGGGCAGCAGACGGCGCGCTACTACGGTCGAGTGGGGCCGTTCATCACCTGGAACTTCAACGTGGGCTACCAGGTGACCGAACACGCGAAGGTAAACGTGTACGTCAACAACGCCTTCAACGCCGCCAGCTGGAACCACAAGGACCCGTACAAGCTGGATTACGACTTCGCTCCGACCCGCCTGCTTGGCGCGGTCGGCCGCGAGTTCGCGTTGGAGTATGTGTTCACCTTCTGAGGTGACCTGCCTCCGCCGGTAGGTCCACGTCATGCGTGGATATGGACGCCCGGGCGCCCATTCAGGAACTGCGGACAGGCTGGATTTGACCTTCCCACGATGGCAAGGTTTAGCCTGTCCGCATCCAGAAGGAACCCCGGGAATCGGATCATGAGCACGCCCCGCGCCACTGCAGCCCCCGCAAGCCCTGCCACCATCAGCCTGCCCATCGAGGGCATGACCTGTGCCAGCTGTGTCGGCCGGGTCGAGGCGGCGCTGTCCAGGGTCGAAGGTGTGGGCAGTGTTTCGGTCAATCTGGCCACCGAGCGCGCGGATATCCGCCCGTCCGGTCCGGTCGATCGGGCCGCGTTGATCCAGGCGGTGGAGCGGGTGGGCTACGACGTGCCCGCTGCCACCACCGAGCTGTCGGTCGAGGGCATGACCTGTGCGTCCTGCGTGGGCCGAGTCGAACGTGCGCTGTTGGCCGTGCCCGGCGTCAGCCAGGCCAGCGTGAACCTGGCCACGGAACGCGCCACCGTGCGTGGCGTGGCGGAAGTTGCAGCGCTGGTCGCCGCGATCGACAAGGCCGGCTATGACGCACGCGTGATTGAAGCCGGCGTGCAGTCCGATGGCGAGGCCGCGGAAAAGAAGGATGCCGAGCGCGCCGAACTGAAGCGCGACCTGATCGTGGCCTCCGCGCTGGCGCTGCCGGTGTTCGTGCTGGAGATGGGGTCGCACCTGATCCCCGGCATACACGAATGGGTGATGTCCACCATCGGCATGCAGGCCAGCTGGTACCTGCAGTTCGTGCTGACCGCGCTGGTGCTCGCCATCCCGGGCCGCCGCTTCTACCAGAAGGGCATCCCCGCGCTGCTGCGGCTGGCGCCGGACATGAATTCGCTGGTGGCGGTGGGCACTGCTGCAGCGTTTGGCTACTCGGTGGTGGCGACGTTCCTGCCGACGCTGTTGCCGGCGGGCACGGTGAACGTCTACTACGAAGCAGCGGCGGTGATCGTCGCGCTGATCCTGCTCGGCCGCTTCCTTGAGGCCCGGGCCAAGGGCCGCACCTCCGAGGCGATCAAGCGACTGGTCAATCTGCAGGCGAAGGTTGCCCACGTGGTCCGTGACGGCCGGACGGTGGATGTCCCGGTCAATGAAGTGCTGAGCGGCGACGTGGTGGAAGTGCGCCCGGGCGAGCGCGTGCCGGTCGACGGCGAGGTGGTCGAGGGCCGCAGCTACATCGACGAGTCAATGATCAGCGGCGAGCCGATCCCGGTCGAGAAGCAGCCGGGCAGCAGCGTGGTGGGCGGTACGGTCAACCAGAAGGGCGCACTGACGGTACGTGCCACGGCGGTGGGCGCGCAGACCATGCTGGCGCAGATCATCCGCATGGTCGAACAGGCGCAGGGCTCGAAGCTGCCGATCCAGGCGGTGGTCGACAAGGTCACCCTGTGGTTCGTGCCGGCGGTGATGCTGGCCGCGCTGGCGACCTTCGCAGTCTGGCTGATCTTCGGGCCCTCGCCAGCGCTGAGCTTCGCGCTGGTCAATGCGGTGGCGGTGCTGATCATTGCCTGCCCGTGCGCGATGGGGTTGGCGACGCCGACCTCGATCATGGTCGGGACCGGCCGTGGCGCTGAAATGGGCGTGCTGTTCCGCAAGGGCGAGGCGCTGCAGCTGCTGAAGGACGCGCAGGTGGTGGCGGTGGACAAGACCGGTACGCTGACCGAGGGCCGCCCGCGCTTGACCGATCTGGAGATCGCCAGCGGTTTTGATCACGGCACGGTGCTGGCGGCGGTGGCGGCGGTGGAGTCGCGCTCGGAGCATCCGATTGCCCGCGCCATCGTCGATGCAGCCACCGAGCAGGGCATCGCGCTGCCGTCGATGGTCGATTTCGAATCGGTCACCGGCATGGGCGTGCGTGCCAACGTTGATGGTGCGCGGGTGGAGGTCGGTGCCGATCGCTTCATGCGCGACCTGGGCGTGGACATCACTTTGTTTGCGACGCTGGCGGCAGAACTGGGCACCCAGGGCAAGTCGCCGCTGTATGCCGCCATCGACGGCCGCCTGGCCGCAATCATCGCGGTATCCGATCCGATCAAGCCGAGCACGCCGGCCGCAATCGCGGCACTGCATCAGCTTGGCCTTAAGGTGGCGATGATCACCGGTGACAATGCTGGTACCGCGCAGGCGATCGCGCGCCAGCTCGGCATCGACGAAGTGGTGGCCGAGGTGCTGCCGGAAGGCAAGGTCGAGGCGGTGCGCCGCTTTAAGGCCACA
Organism: Stenotrophomonas sp.; assembly: GCF_059505245.1. Lineage (NCBI taxonomy): Bacteria > Pseudomonadati > Pseudomonadota > Gammaproteobacteria > Lysobacterales > Lysobacteraceae > Stenotrophomonas > Stenotrophomonas sp. The sequence goes on along the minus strand of NZ_JCACKF010000011.1, from coordinate 5,141 downwards.
CATGGCCATGTCGCCTTCGTCGGCGACGGCATCAACGATGCGCCGGCGCTGGCCGAGGCCGATGTCGGCCTGGCCATCGGCACCGGCACCGATATCGCGGTCGAGTCGGCCGATGTGGTGCTGATGTCGGGCAACCTGCAGGGCGTGCCGAATGCCATTGCACTATCGAAGGCAACGCTGGGCAACATCCGCCAGAACCTGTTCTGGGCCTTCGCTTACAACACCGCATTGATTCCGGTGGCGGCCGGCGTGCTGTATCCGGTCTGGGGCGTGCTGCTGTCGCCGGTGTTCGCGGCCGGTGCGATGGCACTGTCCAGCGTGTTCGTGCTGGGCAACGCGCTGCGCCTGCGCCGCTTCCAGCCGCCGATGGCGGACGCCCCCGCCGCGATCCATTGAGGGAGAACCGCATGAATATCGGTGAAGCCGCCAAGGCCTCCAGCGTGTCGGCGAAAATGATCCGCTACTACGAACAGATCGGCCTGATTCCTGCGGCTGATCGCACCGAGTCGGGCTACCGGGCGTACTCGCAGGCGGACATCCACCGCCTGCGCTTCATCCGCCGCGCGCGCGATCTCGGCTTCCAGGTTGCCGAGATCACCGATCTGCTGGGCCTGTGGAACGACACCTCGCGGCACAGCGCCGACGTCAAGCACCTGGCCGAACAGCACATTGCCGACCTGGAGCAACGCATCGAGCACATGCGGCAGATGGCCGACACGCTGAAATCGCTGATCAGCTGCTGCGCGGGCGACGAGCGACCGGAGTGCCCGATCCTGCAGCGGCTGGGTGAGGATGATCAGACGCCGGTGCCGGTCGATACCGCGAAGACCGGTGCGGTGCGGCGGCGTACGCACAAGCATTGACTCGATATCGCATGCATGAAAAAGCCCGCCGGGTGCAGCAGCACCGGGCGGGCTTTTCTGTGTGAGACGGGGGCAGGGAATCAGGCAGTGCGAGGCGGGAAGCCGGCATCGTTCACCGCGGCGAACACCTGTTCCTGCGACGCGGTGGTCTGCACCTTGACCAGCCCGGTCGGCGGATCGGCCACCACGCTGGCGTTCGGATCGATCTGCTGGATCGCACGGGTCACGCTGCGCGCACAGCCGCCGCAGGTCATGCCGTCGACATGGAATTCCATCTGTAGCTCCTTCGCTGCTCTTGGGATGCGACCAGTGTGCACCTTCCAACGATGGCAGGGTCAAGCGCCGGGCTGAACGACAGGCAAGGCGCCGACAAAAAACGGCAGCCACCTGTACCAGCGCGGCTGCCGTGGAGGAACGTCCCCGCCAGGGCGGGGCGTGGGGTGCACCGGGGCGCGCCCGGGCAACCCGGTGTTGCCTTAGAACTTCCAGGTAGCGCCGAAGTACAGCTGGCGGCCTGCATAGGTATTGGAGATCAGGCGTGCCTTGGTGTCGCTTCCCAGGTGCACGCGCTGCTCCGACTTGGTGGCATTGATCACCGAGGCGGTCAGGGTCCAGTCCGGGGTCAGGTTGTAGGCCACGTTCAGGTCCAGCTGGTCATACGGCTCGGTGTAGACGGTGAGGCCATTGTTGAGCCCACCGACCACCTGGCCGCGACGGTTGAACGAGGCGCGCGCGAGGAACTTCTCGTTCTCGTAGAAGACCGTCACGTTGGCCTGGTTCTTGGCGCTGCCGACCAGCGGCGAGGAGCCGATTTCCTGCCCGTCCAGAACAATGGAAGCCAGGTTGGTGTCGTTGTAGGTGTAGTTGGCCTGCACGCCGAAGCCGAAATCGAAGGTGTACTGGCCATACAGCTCGACGCCCTGCGACACACCATCGCGGCCATTGGCCTGGGTCTCGTAGCGCTGCACGTTCACCGCTTCACCGTTGATGACCATGGGCGTGTCGCGCACCACCGGCAGGGTGAAGTTGTCCACGTTCTTGCGGAACAGGCTGACGCCGGCGACCGCGCCCGGCTGGAAGTACCACTCCAGGCCCAGGTCGAACTGGGTGGCCTTGAACGGCTCCAGCTGCTTGTTGCTGCCCTGGCCGACCCAGCCTGCGGTCGATGCGCCACCGGCAACGCGGCGATCATTGACGTACTCCTCGCTGTAGTAGCTCAGTGCGCCCGGTGCTGCGATGTCGGTGTAGCCAGGGCGGGCGATCACCTTCGATGCGGCACCACGCAGCACCAGCGTGTCGGTGATGTCCCATGCAATGTTGAAACTCGGCAGCACGTCGGTGTAGGTGCGGTCCACGCCGATCAGGCTGTAGGTCTTGCTCTGCGCAAGGTCATGCGGCAGGCGCACGAAGCCGCTCTCGCAGCTGTAGGTCGGGTAGGCCGCAGCGGCGGGGTCGGTGCACGCCATCGGCGCGCCGGACGCGTTGTCCAGGAAGTAGTCGTTGAACTTCTCGATCGAGTCGGAAGACTGCGCGAACTGCTTGGTGCGCACCACACGCACGCCGACATTGCCGCGCAGGCGTTCGGTGCGGAAGTTGGCCTGGAAGTAGCCGGAGTAGATCTTCTCGTTGACGTTGTAGACGAAGTCTTCCTCGGTACGGTTGTGCGAACCACCGTAGGTCTTGTTCAGATAGTCGATGTACGCCGGGTAGTTGATGCCCGGGAACACGTTGGCATTGAAGCCACCGGCAATGTTGCTGATCGGGTTCGACAGGAAGAAGCCGGGCTGCGCATCGCCGGCAGTCGGATCGCAGCCACTCTGGTAGCGGCTGTTGTCATAGTCGGCCGGGTCACGGCCCGGGCATACCCAGTAGGTGTTGCCCGTGTTGCGGTGGACCTTGCCATCACGGTATTTGGCACCGAACTGGATCGAATCCAGCCAACCGGACTCGAACAGCTTGGTCACGTCGGCCTGGAAGTAGTTCTGCTTGACCTCGGTGCGCTTCCACGACGAATCGGTCGAGCCGGTGTCGACTTCGGCGATGCCGTTCATCAATTGCTGCTGCAGGTCGGGCGAGAAGGTGGCAGACGGCGTGCCGGTCAGGTCCCATGCGCTGTACTGGTTACCGGACAGGTAGTCGTTGCCGACCTTGCGGCGCGGCTTGGCCGACATGCGGAAGTTCATCGACGGACCACCTTCGGACCAGGTGCGGCCACCGGTGAACGAGGCCTTCCACAGCGGGCTGATGTCCCAGTCGATGGTCAGGTCGGCGGTCTGCGACAGCGCCTTTTCCTTGCTGTAGCCACCGGTCAGCTGCGGTGTCGGAATCGTGCAGTCGTCCGGGCCCCAGCCGCCGGGCTTGAGGCCGGCGGCCTTGGCCTGGTCTTCGCTGCAGTAGTAGGTCTTTCCAGCCAGCTTTTCGAATTGGGCACCCGTGACGGTGTTGCCGCTGGCATCGAAGTCCAGGCCATTGAGAAGGCGGCCTCCGGCCCAGTTGCCGTCCTGGTTGTAGCGCGCCATGCTCCATTCCGGAATCTTCAGCATGTTCTGGGTGTAGTCACCCTGCAGCTCGAAGCGGAAGTAGTTGGCGGTCATCGTGACGTTGTCGACCGGCTTGAACTGGAAGGTCAGCTGGCCGCCCTTGCGCTCGCGCTTTTCTTCCTTCACCGCGAAGTTCACCGAGGTCGGCATGAAGAAGTCGCTGTAGTTGCCGCCGGTCTGGTTGTTGAAACCGGACTTGCCCCACCAGTAGTGGATGCCATCCTGCTGCTGCACGTTGCCATAGGCGTCGCGTGCCTTGCCGGCGCCGTACCACTGGTAGTCCTCGGTGCTGGCCTCCATGGTGCGGGTGGTGCGCTTCTGCTGGGTGACGCCGACCAGCACGCCGAAACGCTCATCCTTGCTGTGCCACGAATACAGGGCCGAGGCCTGCGGGTCGATATCGTGGTGGGTATCGGAGGAGGTGCCCTCGAGCGTGACGAAGCCCGAGTTGGACTCCATGTCCAGCGGACGGCGCGTGTGCAGGATGACCGTGCCGCCGATGCCGCCTTCGTCGATGCGGGCTTCCGGCGACTTGAACAGCTCGGCGCTGGACAGCATGTTCGACGGCAGCAGGGTGTAGTTGAACGAACGGGTGGCTTCGTCGTTGGTTTCCGACGTGGCCACGTAGTTGCCATTCAACTGGGTCAGGGTCAGGTCCGGCGCAAGGCCGCGCACGCTGACACTCTTGCCTTCACCACCGCTGCGGGTGATGACCACGCCGGGCACGCGCTGCAGTGCGTCGGCCACGTTCTTGTCGGGGAACTTGCCGACGTCCTCGGCGGTGATCACTTCGACAACGGCGTTGGCGTCGCGCTTCTGCTCAAGGCTCTTTTCGATGGCGTAGCGGTAGCCGGTGACCTGGACGCTGTCCAGAGTCGTGGCATCCTGCGAGCCGGTGGACGCGGCCTGCTGCGCGGCGGCGCCTGCCGGAATGACGGCGGCAGCCAGGGCCAGCGCGATGGCCAGCGACAATGCGTCCTGGCCGTGCGTACGTGTTGAATGCTTCATTCCCATCTCTCCCTCTCTCCTGGATTGATCCGGTGACGTGGCACGGACAACTTGAATCGATCTAATTTGAAGTGAATTTGTCGCTGTCGCCATGCAGTGGCAGTAGCACCGCACGCGTGGCCTGGTGTACGTCCTGTTGCTGCTCCCCCAACTCCCGGCCATCGCAGCGTCGTCTTGGATCGATCTAAGCGATGGGCGGGCGATTTTTAGCATGGGTCGCCCTTGGGCGCATGCTGCTCCGCAATATGGTACTGGCGTGGCGTAGGGATGACGGTTTGCTGAAAACAGTGAAATCGTTTTCGTGCGCAGGGGAGGGTGGGTCGGCAGGGCTGCGCCCTGCACCTGCGGGTAGTGCCGGCCGCTGGCCGGCAAGAGCCAAAGCCAAAGCGGCTCTGGGTTGTCTGGGTTTGGCGGTGCGGTGTGGACTGGCAGGACACGCCGTAGACCCTTCCATGGGGGCTCGATGGCGCCATCCATGGCGCCAACGGTCCTGCCAGCCCACACCGCCCCACCTTTGACAGTTTCCCGGTGACGGTTGGACTGATCCTGGAACGACATGGGGTCCTGGGGTCAGATCCGTTTTCCAAAGGAAAACGGATCTGACCCCAATCGATTTCGTTGTCTGACAGAGATTCATCCACGCATGGCGTGGATCCATCCACAGATCGCGGAAATCTGTCGAAGGCGGGGTGGGTCCGGTTGCGGGGGTGTCCGCGGCATGGATGCCGCG